>JAJXZK010000110.1:3515-8086 GCA_021780095.1 Acidobacteriota bacterium
TCAGCATGAATCTTTCTGGGCAAGCCGCTGTCTGGTCGATGATCGGCGTCATCGTGCTGCTGGCCACAGCCGGAGACGTTTTGCTGGCCGGCGCCATCCGGCAGATTGGCGATTTTGACGTGATCCGGAGCCATTCCGGACTGAAAGGCGCGATCCTTGCCGTCCTGCGGAATGCGCGTTTTTTCTCCGGCGTTTTGTGCATGGCGTTGAGTTTTTTTTCGCTGCTGTTTGCCCTAAGCTGGGCAGATGTAAGCCTGGTGGCGCCCGCATCGGCGGCGCTGACTTTTGTCACCAATGCCTTCGCGGCCAAATGGATTTTGAAAGAAAATGTCGATGGCCGCCGCTGGATTGCCGCCGTGTGTGTCTGTACCGGCGTATTTTTTCTAAGCCGGTAGACAGCCAATTTTTCCCTACGGAAATAGGCGCATCAGCCCTTGCGGCGGTAAGTCCGGCCGCAGAAATGTCTGCGACTTCCCTGCAGCCTTTGTCACCGCTTCTGCCGCAAGATTTCCGCTGCGCACGGCCCCTTCCATCGTCGAAGGCCAACCAGTCGCCGTCCAGTCTCCCGCCAGAAAAATTCCAGGCCACGTTGTGACCGCTCCAGGCCGATACGCATCCAGTCCCGGAGTAACAGAAAACGTTGCGCGCACTTCTTTCACCACCGCAGCCTTCAACAGCTTCGCCTGGCGAACAACAGGAAAGAATTCCGCCAGCTCCCGCAGCGCCAGATCGATGATCTCCTGGCGTGACATCGGCACCAGCGTCTTCGACGCACTCACCACCAGTTCGAGATAACTGCCAGCATTCTCGGCACGCCGTTGCGGCTGCAACCTCGTCTTGTTGTACATCCATTGGATCGTGGTATCGAGCAGAACGGCATGATCCAGATCCGTGATCGCACGATCGAACCAGAGATGGATGCCGGTGATGGGAGAGTGCTGAAAATGCCTCAGCTTATCCGCGAGCGATTTAGAAGTTCCTCCCGCAGGTGCAGGCAGCAATGGATACAGCTTCTGCATCGATTCAAATGGAACCGCCAGCACCACGGCGTCCGCCTCAACAGTACCGCCCTCAAATCCGATCCGCCAACGTCGGTTTTGCTCCTCGTATTGAAGGCTGTCAACACTCTTGCGCAGGTTAACCTGTCCGCCCCGCGCTTCGATGAAGCCAACGGCGTGCGAATAGAGTTCGCTCAAAGGAATGATCGGCACCCCCATCCAACCCGCCTGTTCCGACTGCATAAACGATGTGCGAAACACCATCGCGGCATAATGGACCGAAACGCGATCCAGGTCTTCGTTGAGCGCGCTCACCAGCACTGGGTTCCAAAATCGATCGATAGCGCGCCGCGTTTGCCCATGACAAGCCAGCCAGGAGGCGAAGCTCTCTCCATCGTCCGCAGGGACGCTCCGCAGAAATTTCATCATGCCCCGGCTGATAGCTACCTTGTCGGCCAGCGACAGCGCGGACGATTGCATAAATGCCATCGCATTATGCAGCGGTGCCGGCAAACTTCCCGGACGCAGCAGACTCTGCCGTCCGCCCGGCTCAATGAAGGTAATGCGATCGAACCAGCGAATCTGATCGGCGACGCCAAGCTGATTGTAGAAGCGAATCAGATTGGTGCAGCAGCCCAATAAAACGTGCTGGCAGTTATCGACGACTTCTCCAGTGCCAGGATGTTCATAGGAAGAGGCTCGACCACCGACATATGGGCGTCGCTCGATCAGATGAACGCGGTAGCCGGAGTCGGCCAGCGCGCAGGCCGCCGACAGCCCCGCCAAGCCGCCGCCAACGACCACGACATCATGAATGCCTGCAATGTGGGTCGTCGCGTTCGCCATAGGTTCCGTCGAGATCATCACGAATGTACAGTTCTGTTGATTAGCTCTTTTGAGCGAGCCGCAAGCGAAACGCCATCCACAATCCGCGAGCTAGTATGTATAACTTCTCTCCCGTGGGCACGCTCACGCGCTCGGCGAACACCTCGTAGCGCGCATTTTCAATGCGCTGCAGCAAACGCCGATAGATTGTCACCAGCACCCACAGAGCGGCCCGGCTGTCCGGAGAAATCAGCGGTAAAAGATTGTCGGCGGCAAGGTAATATTGCCGGGCGCGGCCAGCCTCCATCTCCAACAGTCCGTGTTCGTCGGCAGTCATCGCCTGTCCGGGCGCGCGCGCGGTGAATTGTTCCAGCGTCAGCCGAAATTGCTTCAGATCCCCAAGCGGAAGGTAGACTCGCCCACGTTCCGCATCCTCCCGAACATCGCGCAGAATATTTGTCAGCTGAAATGCAATGCCCGTCTGCTCCGCCAGATTTTCCGCCTGCGGATCGGTATAGCCAAAAATGCGGATGCACACCAGCCCTACAACGGAGGCAACAAAATAGCAGTAGCGATAGAGATCGTCGAAGGTACGGTAAGTCGCGATTTCCGTGCTGCTGGTCGGCGCCGTCAAATCCAGCATGGTCCCCTGCACCAGCTGGTCGAGCAGCTCTGTTGAAATTCCGAATCGCCGCTGTGTATCCCTCAGTGCAATAAATACCGGATTGTTTGTGGGCTCGCCGGCGGCGGCACGATGCCAGTCCTCCAGCCACGCTTGCGATTGAATCAGCCGTTCTTGGCGCGGGAGTTGCTCGTCGTCCGCCAAGTCGTCCGCATGACGCATGAAGGCATACACCGCGCACACGGCGGCGCGCTTGGCCTTGGGCAATGCGCGAAATGCGTAGTAGAAATTCTTTGCTTCTCGCCGCGCGATTGTTTCGCAGGCGGCATACGCTTCCGCCACCGAATCAATCACGCAGCCTGCCTTGCAGTCAGCCGAGCAAATAAGGCGCCCAAAAGCAGCGCAGCCTTCCGCGGCTTGGAAATCACTGGTCGAGATCGGAGCACATCGTAATTCTGTCTTTTAATCGCCCGTAAAATCTCTTGACCGCCGCGACTGAACAGTTCAATATCGACGGCAATCTCTTTATCGACCCGGTGCAGCAGCGGAGCGCCAGCTTCAAACAATTGCTGCGCAAACGCCACTTCATGCTCCATCAGCTTGCGAAATTCCGGACTGAACCGCCGATCCCGAATCTGCTCTTCTGTCGCACCAAAGCGCTGCATATCCTCTAGTGGAAGGTAGATCCGATGGCGCAGATAATCCTCGCGCACATCCTGCCAGAAATTCGCCAGTTGCAGCGCGGTGCAGGTGAAATCCGAAAGCGCGAATAACTCCGGCTCCCGGTAGCCGCAAACATACAGCACCAAATGTCCAACCGGATTGGCTGAATTACGGCAGTAGCCGAACACATCCTGCATGGTGCGATATCGCGTCACCGTCTGATCCTGGCGGAATGCAACCAGCAAGTCAGAGAATGGAGTTTTCGGAATATTGCACACACGAATTGTTTCTGCGAGTGCAACAAATACAGGGTGCCGGGTCACTCCCTGATAGCAGGCATCCAGTTCTTCGTTCCAGAAATCCAGTAGCGCCAGCGACTGCTGCGCGTCGCCCACTTCATCCCCCAAATCGTCGGAGATGCGGCAGTACGCGTAGATACTTTGGAAGTGGGGACGCAATCGCATCGGCAGAAACCACGTTGCAACATGAAAATTCTCGTAATGCGATTCCGCTAGCTCCCGGCAGTACGCCTGCGCCTCTGCCAACGTGGGCGCATGAGCGGGCACGCGGTAATGCGCGGGAAGCTTACGCCACGCTGCCTCCAGCCCTTCCGCGGAACTTCTCTCCGTCTGCTGCAGTCCGCTAGCCATCGTTCAATCCCTCGCCGGGATGTATCGCAATCTTAATGTCATTGGTGCGATTCAAGAACCGCCGGAAAACGGGAACCAGTTCTTCCAGGGGTGCTCGCCCGGTCAGAAACCTGCCGCTCTCGAACCCGCCGCTCGCAATCCAATCGAAGGCACGGCGACACACGGATGGACGATGATGAAAACTGGCACGCAGGGTCAGATCGTTGTAATGCAAGCGGTTGGTATCAAGCGCCACGTGGGTTCCCGCCGCACAGCCGCCAAAGAAATTGACCACGCCGCCTTTACGCACCATATCCACGGCCCACTGCCAGGTCTCCGGAGTCGCCACCGCCTCCACTACCGAATCGGCGCCACGGCCTTGCGGCGACAGCGCGCGAACCGCAGCAATCACGTCGCCTGTCATCGTCGTCTGCACAACATGCCGCGCCCCGAACGAACGGGCCTGCTGCACCTGTTCCGTGTGCTTCACCACGGCGATCACTTCGATGTTGTTCAGCGCAGCCGCATGGATAAACATCAGTCCGATGGGACCCGCTCCAATCACCACCATCTGGTCTCCGGCTTGCGCACCGGTTTCATCCATGCCGTGCAGCACACACGCCAGCGGCTCGGTCAGGGCGGCATGCTCCAGCGGTAACGACGCAGGAACCAGAAACGTATTCTTCGCGACAATGCGAGCGGGAATCCGAAAATATTCGGCATAGGCGCCGTTATTGAAAATCAGATCGTCGCAAAGATTTTCCTGTTGCCGGCGGCAGAAATAACACTCCCCACAAGGTGCGGAGTTGACCGCGACCACGCGATCCCCTACCC
>JAJXZK010000012.1 GCA_021780095.1 Acidobacteriota bacterium
AATACCGAATTCGCCGCTACGATTATCCAGAGCTGCCAACGGTTCTGCTCCTTGAGGGACTTTCCGGCTTCGCTGCCGCTTGGCGCCGCGTCGGCACCGCCCACGTTAGTCATACTCCTCCACCCGCGTGGCGAACGGCAGTGTGGGAAGCGGATCGTACCCCTGCCGAGCCTGAAACCCACCCCACAGGACAATCTTTTTGCCCTGCGTGGCGGCAACCTTGTAGCCGCGCCGGATGAACGCATTCAGCACCATCTTTCGAGGATGCGTGTCGTTGTCCTTCGGCGCGGAAACAAAAGCACAGGAATGTGGTGCCGTGCCGTTCGGCTTGATAGGCCCGAGGATGTTGTTCAGGATCGACGGGCCAACATTCCTGCGGCTGCCGTGATGTGGAACTTGCACCAACATAAAATCCTGCATCGCAAGCCCGTTCTTGCCAGCGAAGTAGTTCGCCATCGTGAGGCCCCAAATACCTGCGTCGGCAGTCAGCAGCACGCGGCGGCGTGGGCCGAAATCCCCGTACAGAACAACGCTGGTTTCATTGGTTGCACTGGTGACGCCACCATCTTTCAGCCGCTCATTGTCCCAGCTTTCCGTGACCCACTTCTGGACTTTGGCCGCCGCCTTTTCGAACACGCCGGCTAGAACGCCGGGCGACTTCCCGATCCAGAAACCGGCCGCCTCGAGTGCCGCCTGATCGGCATCCGCCGTGCGGTCGAACTGCGGCACAAAATACGGGTACACATTCTGGTATGGAGAGACGACCCGGAAGGGGCCGATCGACATCCCGGCGAAGGGCTGCTGAATGGCGACTTTCTTTCCCTCAGCGATAGTGACCAGCTCACCCACGATGTCGTATTCATCATACAATGCCTGGGCTAGTCCTTGATCGGTCCAGTTCTTGTTCGCGAAATACGGCCGCGCCGACGCCGCGAACAGCCACGGTATATGTAGCCAGAGGTTGTTCACCCGCAGACCGTCGAGCACTTCTCGCATGCCCGACGCATGATCGCCATCCGGATGCGTCACCACGGCGTGAGAGATTACAGCGTCGTAGCCGAAATTATTCCTGACGTGGCTGACCAGTTCTTTTCCGGACTGCAGATTGCCGCCGTCGATCACCATCAGTTCCCAGGCGTTCGCTTCTCCATATCGAACGACAAGGGCGTCGCCCGGCTTGCTGCCGTCCCCGACGGGGAGGAATTCGATTTCGCAGTTCATATGGCTTAGCTCGATTTCCGCGTGCCTTTATGGCCGCTTCTAGCGGCTTGGCGCAAACGCGCTCGCAGCCGCGCAATCTTGGTCCGGGCACTACCTGCGGTCAGGCCCGTCATTTCGTGGTAAGCCACACCGGCCGCCACGGCCAGGAGAAGACCCCACTCCGCAGCGCTCACGCTGTTGCGGATCTCTGTCAGGCGAACACAGGCCAGCACCCGGTGCTCCGCATATTCCTGCTGCGGTCGAAGGTATAGCCGGCGAAGCCGGGTGTGGTTCCGCTCCACCCAAGAGCCTGTGGCTACAGCCCTGCCCACGCTGCGTTGAAATTCTTCTTGATTTTGAGGAACGCTGCCCGATTCGACAGCTTTCACGAAGTTCGTTAGACCGTTCTCGATACCCCAGGATCGGTCCGTTACCCGGCCGCATTGCGCGGCCTTCGATTGCTGCTCAGCGTAAATACACCAGGGGAATGGCAAGTCCGCCATACGCATCTCCTTCTGTCGGGATCGCTGTTGACCCCGCGATGGTCAAGGTCCAGATCAGCTTCCCCACTTGCCGCCGAACCCCGAACCGGAGCGCTGTGCCCGGATCGAAGCCATTGTCGGCCGCCCATGGAGGGCCGCATCTGCCCTTCACTATATTGTAGTCGAAAAGTGCAGGATGTTACACAAAATGGCGGGCCTGGGCTCGCGCGCCGAGGCCCGCCACAAAACGTCAGACGGTCGCCGTGCCTAACTGCGTGGCATACGTATCCGACCACTCCTTTCTGAAAAGATCGAACGTCTGCACCCGCTCCGGGTCCTGCAGCGCCATCACGCTTTGAGTCCGCGCCAGCGACAACAGCAGAAGCTGCAACGCAACCAGGGCTTCCTTCGCCCCCTTGAACGTCTGCGGTTCAGCCGCGTTCTCATCTCCATTCGCCGGCGCGCCTTCTGCCACGCGCGTGTCGAGAGTCAGCGCCGCGCTACTGAGTGGCGCATACAGCCGCTCGTAAAACGCATGGGCCGTGTTGATCGTCAGGATAATTTTCCCGTAGCGCTGATCGACGTGATAAAACGGCCAATAGGCATCGTGCTTGTAATGCATGATGTACCTCGAGTTTTTCACACGCTCGAAGGCCTCCTCGTCGGTCTCCTTCTCCCGCTTGAGCATCATGGCCAGCGTGCGCAGGTTTTCGTCGAGCTGGCGCTGCTCCTCCTCTGTCGTCGGCGCCGGCGCGGGCACTGGCTTCGCCTGGCGACGCTCCGCCTCATCAGCTTTCATTTCGCCTTCGGTCGGTTTGTTCCCATGCCGGCCCACCGTCTGCTCGCTCTGGTATTTCTTGATCTGGTCCCGCAACGCGGAGATTTCGGCGTCGAGCGCCATCGAAAGCTCGTTCAGGACATAATCCTTCGGGCGGATGCCCTGCTTATTGGATGCGACGCCGAAGGCCTCATCCAGTTCCCCCGCGAAATCAATCTGGATGCGTAGCCAGTTCGCATCGCTGTGGCGTTTCATGATCTGCGGGATGGTTCCCACAAAAACTTCCCGGTCGTTCCGCAAGACCGAGACAGTGTTATCGTCGTACAGATGGAGATCGTTCTTGCGAACCTTGAATGGCAACGCTCCCCAATCCTCGATGGGCAACGCATAGAGCCGAACCGTCACGGGCGCGGTCTCGGCGTTTTCCGGGTCCTGCCGGTTATTTTCTTTCCGCTTCACCTCGATCACTTTGGAAAACACCAGCCGGCTTTCCTTCACCTTGATTTCGGGAATGTTGGCATGCCGCGCCGCCGCCATCGAATAGGTGGGATCGAATGGCTCCACCAGCCGATTATTCACGTAGAGCTTGATGCCTTTCGCCAGGAAACGCCGGTAGACGCGGGCCATCTCCTTAATCGCGTGTTCGCAAAGCGTCCGCGCCTTCGCGAATGTCAGGCGATCGCAAAACGGCAGAAAAACAATAGTGCCGGATCTTCCGAGCCTGTCCCTCAAATCGCCGACCTTTTCCGCGAACAGCGTCTGCTCGCTTCGGTCGGGAAAGGACATCGGTTTCGTCAGAATCTCCGAAACCTCGCTGGGCAGTTCGTCCATCAGAGCTGGGTCTGGCAGCTCGATCAGGTTAGCCCGCTCCTTCCCAATCGCCTCGACGTCCAGCGTCATGTTGTAATAAGCCCCCGCTTCCTGCCAGGAATACAGGTCCATCACTGGGCACATGCTCAGTGCAGCCGTTTTCATGCCCATGCCATAGCGCCCGATGCCGGAGCGATTGTCATAGACCATTGAGCCGCCGAACGACGTCGCAAACCGGAGGATGTTGGGGGCCATTCCGATGCCGTTATCGAGCACCACGATATCGGTTTCATAGGCACCCTTTTTCCCGGTCTGGCGGAAATAGACGCGCACCTCGGTCGCACCCCACTGGAGCGCGTTATCCACATGCTCGCAGAGCGCCGACGTGGTGCTGTTATAACCCACGTCCCGCAAGGAGCTGATAAGGGTTTGCCCGAAAAAGAGCGGGACTGTCGCTTTTTCTTTGATGATGCGGTTCAGGACCGCTTTTCCGCCACGCGGGGCCGCCTCACCCCACGCTGGGCTTTGAAGGTCGCCTGGAATTGGATTGTCAACTTCGGGGATATTTTCGGTATTCTGCTCTAACATCTCGCCTCCTATGTTTTATGACCCCGGCTGTTCGGGATCAGAAGTCGAGAGCATTAGGCGCTCTCATGAACTTAGGAGTCGAGAACAGTTAAACGTTACACATGCGTCATGCCGAAATTTCGGTCCTTCCTTATTCCCTGAATACCGGGACACCGAAAGCGGCAGACCGAATTACTGCCATATCTTTGTGGCGCTTGCGCTTTTCGACCACGTTCATGCCATTTCTCGTCCGCTTTCAGCATTGCCTTGGTCTCGGTCAACTTCCTACCCCCGCTTAAACTCTCAAGCCCCGCCGGTCGGTAGGCGACTCACCTTTTTCTCCTTGCTGTCCACCTTGATTTCTCCGTCCACTCTCCTTTTCTAGCGCCCCTTGTTCTCGCGGGCACGGCAGGCGGGCGAATTCACGTGCGCCTCGCGGCCGCGGGCTTGGCTTCCATCTAATCCTGGCCCTCCGGGTTGCGGTCCCTCCAAAAAAATCAGGTGAAGCAAGCGAGATTTTTTCGGTTCCCCCGCAAAAGCCACCGCAGGAGCACGCGCCCCCTGCCCTCGGGTGCCCCGCGAGAAGCGGGGCAGAAAAGGAGAAAAACCGTGACCGAGGAAATCAAAACCAGGCAGACAGCAGAGGAAACGACTAGCGCGGTCGAGTCCGGCCAGCAGGCCGACACAGGCAGCGCGCGCAGCGGCGCTGAGAGAGATGAGAGAAAGTCCATGGTCTCATGGGCCGCATTGCTGGAAGAGGCCGTGAAGAAGCCCGGCTTCATTCATGAGGCTTACAGCCGCTTTCACAACTATTCACTAGGCAACCAACTTCTAGCTTTGTTTCAGTGTTTTCAGCGTGGCATCCAGCCGGGGCCGCTGGCCACCTTTCCAAAGTGGAAAGAGCTAGGCCGACATGTGAAGAAGGGCGAAAAGGCCCTGACGCTGTGCATGCCGCTGACCTGCAGGCGCAGAAAGACCGTTACCAAAGAGGACGGTACCGAGCAGGATGAGGAATTCAGTTTCACTCATTTCACCTATAAAAACCGCTGGTGGGTTTTGGCTCAAACAGAAGGCGCGGAGTTTCGACCGCCCGCTATTCCCGAATGGAACGAGCAGAAGGCCCTTGAGACGCTGAATATCCAGCGCATCGACTTTGAAGACCTTGACGGCAACGCTCAGGGTTATGCCCGCCGTGGCCGGAAGATCGCCATCAGCCCGATTGCTGCGCTCCCTCACAAGACTCTTTTCCACGAACTGGCCCACGTTGTCCTTGGGCATTGCGACGAGCAAGACCTTTCAGACACTGAAACCATTCCGCGAGAAATCCGCGAAGTGGAAGCCGAGGCCGTGGCTCTGCTTTGTTGCGAGTCGTTAAGCCTTCCGGGAGCGGAGTTCAGCCGGGGCTACATCCAGTCTTGGGGAAATGGGCAGGCAATCAGCGAACGTTCCGCACAAAGAATCTTTCACGCGGCGGACCGGATTCTTCGCGCAGGGCGACCGACCGCAAATCCGACCGACGCGCCGTAATCGGCGCGTCGGCCCACTCGCAAACCGAGTTTTTCGAGCAAGACACAATCCCAATGAAAAAGGAGACAAAACGCATGAGTAACGCAATTGCAATCGCAACACCGAAGGAAATCGAAAGCCCAGTGATTCAGGAAATCTGCCTCGACAGAATCACACCCTCCAAGGCTAACCCGCGCCGCCGTTTGGATGAAGCAGCCTTGAATGAATTGGCTGAGAACATCAGGACGCATGGGGTCTTGCAACCAATCCTCGTCCGCCCTGTGAACTCAAACGGCTACGAAATTGTCTGCGGTGAAAGAAGATGGAAAGCATCCAAGACCGCAGGGAAGGAAACCATCCCCGCCCGCATTGTGAACCTGAGCGACGGCGAAGCTCTGGAGCTTGCCGTCATCGAGAATTTGCAGCGGGAAAACGTCCACGAGCTTGATGAAGCCTTGGGATATAAGGCGCTCATCAAGCAGAATCCCGAACTCTACAGCGTGGAGAATATTGCCCTGAAAGTTGGCCGTAGTGTCAGTTACATATATCAACGATTGAAACTCGCCGACCTCACGCCCAACGTGCAGACGGCATTCTACGCCAGCAAGCTCACAGCGGGTCACGCCATCGAAATTGCCCGTCTGCAACTGCGAGACCAGGAGCGCGCCCTTGAGGAATGCTTCCCAGACCATCGCACAACCAAGGCGATTCTCATGGACAAAGACCCGCGCCCCATCAGTGTCCGGGACCTGCGCGATTGGATTCGGCAGGAAGTCCACTTGAGCCTTGCGAATGCCCCGTTCGACGTGAACGACCCGGAACTTCTCCCCACCGCCGGCCCGTGCTCGACTTGTCCCAAGCGGTCAGGCTCAAACCCGTTGCTCTTTGCAGATTCCATCAAGCGTTCTGATATTTGTACCGACCCGGAATGCTTCAAGCAGAAACGGGACGCACTGGTGCAAATTCGCATCAAGGAAGCCGAAACGGCGGGTGAAAAGCCTGTAAAGGTCTCGGATTCTTTTGTCTATTACGGGGAAAAGCCCGCACCAGGTGTTCTCTACCGGAATGATTACAAAGAGGCCACGGCGGGCGACTGCCCCACAACCGTACCTGCCGTTGTCGTCGAGGGCAAACGGGCAGGGGCGAAGCTCTACGTTTGCACCAACCCGAAATGTAAGACCCATTCAGCCCGCTCAATTGGCCTCAGCCCGGAAGAGAAGGCCGCTCGGAAGAAGCACGCTCAGGAGCAGCGCATTCAACAGGAATACAGGAAGCGCCTTCTGGCAGAGGTTTGGAAACGCGTGCCGAGCGAACTTGGCCGCCACGAACTTGACCAGATTGCCCTCAGCTACTTCCACCAGTTGGGCCACGATAGCCAGCACCGCATCTTCAAATTCTTTGCATGGGAAGTAGCCAAGCCCAAGGCTCAGAACGGCGGGTACGTGGACTATCCAAAGCTGGCAAACGCGAAACTCGACAAAATGACCACGGCGGAAATCGGCAAGTTCCTCGTGGTTTGCTCTCTGGCGACTGAACTCTACTTGCCCGCATATTACGGAGCAACATCTCTGAAGGACACCAAACTGAGCAGGGAAGCCGCCCATTACAAGGTCAACCGAGAACGCGTTCTCCACGAGATAAAGGAGAAGCTCACACCAAAGGCTCAAAAGCAGAAGTCTGAATCGAAATTGCAGACGTCTGCAAAATCCAACGGCAAGGGAAAGTCAAAGTAAAGTCGCAGCGGGTAGGGCGGGCCAGCCCGCTCTACCCTGTACCTCGTGAATGGCCCAAGGTCATTGTCGTTCGCTGTCTCGCCCTATTCAATCGTCGCCTGTTCATGCCCCCTGTCTTTTTGCCATATCCGCACTCGGATTTAATGTATCCTTGGGATAGCAGCGCGGGCCGCAGCCGCCCTTCCCCTACTGCCAATGGGAATATTGCTTTCAGGGCAAGATGGTGTATTATGAGTGCCTCCGACCTCCTGAACGCCAGGGAAGACCCCGATGCCTCTCGACAATTCGAAGACTTCGCAGCTATCCTCTTTAGCAGCCACCATTCTTAAGCACCTCGAAACTGTAGCGAACGCAGCAAAGAATAGGATCGACGCTACCCGGCACCGTTCGGGTCAAGTATCTGCGCTCATGAGCGGAGCTAATCCAATGGTGGGAAGCTCCGCGCAGCAGAACCTCGCAACGCGAGTGGCTATGGACCTTGCTGAGGTTGAGCGATTATCACGAGAACCATTTGTTGCAAGAGTTGTGGTCCGGTTCGATGAGGATACCGATTCTTCCCAAGAAGCCGTCTTCTACATAACTCGGGCATCGGCAGCCGGATGGAATGTGATCGAGAACGCCAGGTTTGCAACCTACACGGCTCCTCTCGGGCGAATTGCCGAAAAACAAGTTGGCTCTCGTCTCACTGTTCCGTTCGATGGCCGCTCTCGGCAAGCCATCATAGTTGAGCGAACCCGGTTGTACCCCAATATTTCCTCAGGAAGATGGGACGGCCTTAACGATCGTTTTGAATTCGAGGGCTGGAAAGTCAACTTAGATTCTCTTCTACGCTTCTTGGATGAAATCGCCAGAAGCCAACTTGTTCCAGAGGCGGACATCCCTGATCTCCTTGGCCCCCTACTGCGCCAAAGAGCGGAAGTAGCAATCTTCCGTGAAAAGCTTAAGAGGCGGGCAATCGAAAGGATTGCTCTTCGTGATCAACCCATTTTGGACGAGCATCAAG
>JAJXZK010000249.1 GCA_021780095.1 Acidobacteriota bacterium
CCAACGAAGCCACCCAACGGGAGCGCATCCATCGTGAGATTGAGGTCGCCCGCGAAGTGCAGGAGCGCCTGTTCCCGCAGGAGTTTCCCGCCATCGATGGCGTCAGTCTCGCCGGCCATTGCCGGCCGCAACAAGGTGTAGGAGGAGATTATTACGACTCCTTCCTGCTCGATGACGGCCGCATGGGCCTGGCCATCGGCGACGTCAGTGGAAAAGGAATTTCAGCGGCGCTGCTGATGGCGAGCCTGCGCGCTTCGCTGCGCGGCATGACCCTCGATGCTCCTCGCGACCTGGCCGCCATGATGGAAAAAGTGAATCGCCTGGTGTACGAGGCCTCGGCAACCAATCGCTATGCGACCTTTTTTTTCGCAACCTACAACATGCGGACGCGGGAGCTGACCTACGTCAACGCCGGCCACAACGCGCCGTTCCTGATCCGCCGAAATGGCGCGGCTTTCCTCGTCGAGCGTCTTGAGGCGGGCGGACCGGTCATCGGCTTGCTGCCCTTCGCAAAATATGAAGAGCAGCGCTGTGTGCTCCAGCCCGGCGATCTGCTGTTGGCCTACACCGACGGTATCAGCGAAGCCATGACCGAGCACGAAGAAGAGTGGGGCGAGGATCGGATGCTGGCCGCCGCCGAAACCTTGCCGAACGGAAGCGCCCAGCAGGTGATGGAGCATCTATTTGCGGAAGCCGACCAATTCACCGGCAATGCCCCGCAGTTCGACGATATGACGCTGCTGCTGCTGAAGCTGCAAGAAAGCCCCGATACCGTAAATTCCCATTCGGGCGAAATCTATATTTAGACTAGGGACATGAATTCCTGGCGCCGCAGGTTAATCGTTTCGCTCACTCGCTGTTTTCTAGCTGCCTTCCTCGCAACGGTTGCGTGCGGCATCGCGCCGGCGCAGGCCAACAGCAATCTTATCGATCCATTGTTGGCGCAGCACCTTCAGTCGCCATCGCTGGTCGCGGACGAGATCCAACACTTCATGCTGCAGCGCGTGCCCCCGTTGCAGTTGCCCGCGACAGCGAAGCAGTGGGATCAGGAGGCAGCGCGCGTTCGCGCCCACGAGATCTCCGTGCTGTATCACGGGTGGCCTCAAGCCTGGCTCGACTCTGCTCCGAATTTTGAGCAAGTTGGCGTCATTGAGCGCCATGGCTATCGAATTGTCAAATTGCGCTATCAAGTCGTTCCAGGCATGATGTCAACCGCGTTGCTCTATGAGCCCGACAAACTCTCAGGCAAGATACCGGCTATTTTAAATGTGAACGGTCACGGTCCCGGCGGCAAAGCCGTCGGTCACAAACAGGCACGCTGCATCAATTACGCTCGCCGCGGAATCCTCGCGCTCGACCTGGAGTGGTTCGATTATGGCGATCTGGATCAGCCAGGAAATGCGCACGACAACGCCGGCCTGCTTGATCTCGCCGGATACACGGGAGCCGGCCTGTTTTACCTGGAAATGCGGCGCGGTCTCGACTACCTCTATGACAACCCCAACGTCGATCGCACACGCATTGGCGTCACCGGTGTCTCTGGAGGCGGCTGGCAATCCATCATGCTCAGTTCGCTCGACACGCGCATTGGCCCGGCCGCGCCCGTCGCAGGATTCAGTTCGCTCACAACATCGATCGAGCATCCTGAATACTCCGGCAACGATGCCGAGCAGAACCCCAGTGACTTCCGCCAGGGTATCGATTATGCCCAGCTGATGGCGATCCGCGCTCCGCGTCCGACTCTATTGATATACAACTCCATGGACGACTGCTGCTTTCGCGCTGGTGTTTTGAAACAGGGCGTCTACTACGACATCAAACCTTTTTTCAATCTATACGGCAAGCCAGAGAATCTGCAGTGGCATCTGAACCTCAATCCCGGCACGCATAATTATGGTTTGGATAATCGGCAGGCCTCCTACAAATTTTTTGACTCCGCGTTTCACATCGATGCATCGCCGGATGAGTTTCCCGACACCGATACAGAAATCCAAAGCGCCGAGGACCTGGCCGTTGCGGTTCCCAAAGACAACCTCACTATCCTGACGCTTGCGCAATCGCTCGCGAAATCCATTCACCACGAAGTTCCCGCACAGCACACTGCGGAGTGGGCCTCCACGCAACGCGAACGGTTGAAGCAGGTTGTCCGCTATGCCCCAGTGACCCTCACGCATGCGTGGCCCATCAACGCCACCCACGAAAAAGGGGTCGAGAGCCACGCCTATCGCTTCGAATTCAGCAACGGCCTCAGCGCCACCGGCATACTGTTCCGCTCCGTCACCGACCCGGAAAATGCGCCCACAACCATCCTGATTGCAGATGCCGGCATGCCTTCCACCATGGTGGATGTCGCCGACGACGTCGATCGCGGGCAGCGCGTGCTGGTGCTCAATCCGCTGTTCTTTGGCGAAGGCAAACTCGATGCCGACGATCGACCGGGCGCCACAGTCTTCGCCCAGCTGCTCACCGCGCTCGGCGAACGTCCATTAGGAATGGAAGCAGCGCAGGTGAACGCAGTGGTCCGCTGGCTGGGCGAGGATCTCGATCACGGTTCGCCGACGCCGAATAATTTCCACTTACCGGAGAAACCTACACCCGCAGTCGGCATCGTCACTACCGGCCCTCGCGCCCAACTCATCGCGATGGTCGCGGCCGCCATTCATCCAGAGTTATTTTCCGCGCTCGAAAGCCGCGAATCCATCGCCAGCCTTGCAGCTGCGTACGAGCAGCCGAAGAATTTCGTTCAGGCTCCAGAAATGATGTGCCTCGATCTATACCGCGACTTTGATATCAACACCCTGGCCGCCATCGCTGCGCCAGTCAAGGCGAACCTGAAGGCGGTTGCGCCAAAACGCATCTTCTGGGAATAGTTTGGTGGGAGGAGCTTCAGAACGGATTACGCGACCCGCACGACCGGCAAACACGTAAAAGCTTCCTGGTCGACTTTCCAATACGGCATCAACTCCACGTCCGGATTGTGCGCGATCTGGAAATGCAGCGGCACACCCGGCTTGGCGGTGATCTGGGCCAGCAGGTCTTCGGCATACTTGCCGCCCATCACTTGCAGCACCGTATCGGGTGGCCCAATCACAGCCATGAGAATCGGGCCGTATTCTAATCCATATCGCGGAGCCCCCTCCGTCTGGTCGGCCCCGGTGTACCGAGTCAGTCGAAAGGCAATGGGCAGCGTGAAGGTAATCGCATCCTTGTCCGACCAGGTTCGCTCAATCACCGCGTACGTGCCCGGCTGTCCTGTCGCAGTCGGCGATCCATTTACGTAGATCGGCATTTCCTTCGCCGCCCACGCCGGCACCCGGATGCGAATTTTCGCCGGAAGAGATTGCGCAGCAGAAACCTGCAGGCTCACCTCCGGCTGCATTGGGAATTGCGTCGTCATCTTCCACTGCGCGGATGTTCCCACCTGCGGCCATTCGAGCGTCGAGGGCTCAAA
This sequence comes from Acidobacteriota bacterium, assembly GCA_021780095.1. The sequence continues at coordinate 3,452 of JAJXZK010000249.1, forward strand.
CAAATTGACGTACACGCCATCGGGAGCGATCGAATAAATGTGCTCCGGCAGCGAGCCCAGCATCCGTGTTCCCTGCCCTTCGCAGCAGGTATTGTTGTGCGTCGGCTCCTCTTTTTTTCCCGCCATGATGGTGTGATAGCGAATGCCCGTCGTCCCTCCCTGGTTGGCGAGGATCACGTTGTAAATCGACTTCTCGATCTCGGCAACATACTTCTCATCGTCCGGATCGTGCTGATGAAATCTCTGGCTTAACAAAATCCAGAACGAGCTGCCGCAATTCTCCCCCAGCTTCTGATGCACATAATTCGAAGCCGGCGGGTCCTTCTCAAATTCGATGATCGATATGCTGCCGCCAATTTGCTGCCAGTTATCCCGATACAGATTCCATCCACCCAGCACGGCATCGCGATAGCGCGAATCGCCTGTCGCCGTGTATAAATCGGCGTAGGCTTCCAGGTTAGTCAGCAAATAACAGTGCGGCCGGTCATAAGGATATTGCCAGACCGCTTCCCGCTCCCGCCGCGCCAGATGTCGCAGCCAAAAATTCTCCTGAAAATACTGCTGGATCACCTGCGCATCCTTCGGCGTGCCAACCGGGCTGAGACTCATGCGCGTGCTGGCGATCATTCCCTGGCCACCCTGGACCGCACCCCGCAACAACTTCGGTAGATATTCGCACTGATTGAACCAGTCGTAATTTCCCCGCAACAACCCAAACGCTTTTGGATTGCCTCCGTATCCCGCCTCTAATAACCCGTGCGTCAACCATGCGCGCGTATATGCGCCCCGCTCCGAATAAAAAATCGTATCCTCGGGATATGCCATGATGTAGCCATTCGGCTGTCGACATTGCTCGATCCCATCGACGACCTCATTCATCCGCTGACGCAACTCGGGATCGTCGATCCAACGAACCGTATTTCCGGCGCCCATCAAGAATCGTCCAGCATTCGATCCCGCCAGATCTTCCTCCCAGAATTTGTCCGGTTTCGGCAGCCCTGGTGGGTTGGGCTTTCCCGCCCGCTCTCGAAATTGCCGCAGCAACTGATCCACCGAGTAAGAATTCATCAGGTACGCGATGTTGTTTTGCATCGCTGTCTGAAAAATTCCGCCCTGCAGCGTCACTCCGCGGCGAGGCACCTGAACCTTGTAGACCGCAGACTTCCACTCATTCGCTGAAGTCAGATTCTCCGGATGATCGGTCACAATCCCTTCGCCCTGCGGACGCAGCGGACGCGTAATCTGTGCCAGGTCGGGTGCGTTACCATAGGTCTCATCGGCTGTCACCGGGCACTCGACTGCAACATCGTGACCGCCCGAGATCACCGCAATCTTCGCCAGCGTCAGGCTGTAGTCGCGGCTATTTTTCAGCGAAGCCCCCAAAAGCTCCGACGTTTTTACCGGCCGCATTTCCGTCGCCGTCAGCCGCACATAGCGTCCCGTCACGCCCTCTGCCGCAAATTGCGTGATGTTGTCTTTTGGCTCGGGAAAGTCCGCGCCAGAGAAATCCGCAATGGTTTTGGCGTCTGCCATTGCCGAGTCGTTCGACCCTTCAATCTTGAATCGAAGCGGAAAACCTTCGCCGCCGTAGTATTCATCCCGCAGCGGATACATGCGCTCGCACGCCGGATACAACGTCACTGCGTCGATTGCCTGATTCTTGCCCAGATCGATCTGCAGCCAGGTGGTGATGTGAGGATTCCTGGAAGGCTTCGACCGATAGGCGCGATAAAACGTCGCCGGAGTCGCTGCCATCTGCTCTCCGGTCGCATACCGCCCCAATCCGTTTGCAGACTCAGGAGCCGCGAAGACAACCGAGGGATCCAGAAACGAAGCTGCCACCGCCCCCGTACCGGCATACGCCGCGATCCCGAGAAATCTGCGTCTCGTGATGCTCATTCCGCGCCCCAATTTTGACGCCGATTGGCTGGGCTAGGTTTCAGGCTATTCTTCCTGCTCGCGCAATCTTGCGAGAATACCCAGGTCTTCCAGCGTCGTCGTGTCGCCCTTCACTTCGCCGGTTTCGGCCAGTTCGCGCAGCAGGCGGCGCATGATTTTGCCCGAGCGCGTCTTCGGCAAACTATCGGTGAAGCGAAGATCGTCCGGCCGCGCCAGCGCGCCAATTTCCTTCGCCACCCAGGCGCGCAGTTCATCTTTCAGCGCCATCGACGGCTTGTATTGCGACTCCAGCGTCACGAACGCTGCGATCGCCTGGCCCTTCAACGCATCGGGGCGTCCCACCACGGCGGCCTCCGCCACCTTGGGATGCGCCACGAGCGCCGATTCAATCTCCATGGTTCCTAGCCGATGTCCGGAGACGTTGATCACGTCATCCACGCGGCCCATCAACCAGTAATAACCATCGGTATCGCAACGCGCGCCATCGCCCGTGAAGTACGCTCCCGGAATTGTCGACCAATACTGCTTCACATAACGCTCGGGATCGTTGTAAATCGTGCGCGCCATACCCGGCCACGGCTTGCGAACAATCAACAGCCCCCCATTCCCCTCGGGCACAGCTTGGCCCGCCTGGTTCACAATATCCGGCGCAATCCCAAAGAATGGCTTGCCCGCAGAGCCCGGCTTATTTGCCACCGCTCCGGGTACAGACGTAATCATGATGCCGCCCGTCTCCGTCTGCCACCACGTATCCACAATCGGGCAGCGGCTCTTTCCAATCACCTCCGAATACCACATCCACGTCTCGGGATTGATGGGCTCCCCCACACTCCCAAGTAGCCGCAGGCTCGTCAGCTTATGGCGATTGGGAAACTCATCGCCCCACTTGATGAAGGCTCGGATCGCGGTCGGCGCGGTGTAGAAGATGCTGACCTGATGATCGTCGATGATTTTCCAAAAGCGATCGTTCTCAGGGAAATTCGGCGCTCCTTCATACATCACGGAGGTAACGCCATTTTGGAGAATTCCGTAGATCACGTACGAGTGGCCGGTGACCCAGCCAATGTCGGCCGTACACCAGTACACATCGTCGTCCTTCAGATCGAATACCAGCTTGCTGGTCAAATACGTGTGCACGGCGTAGCCGCCGGTCGTATGCACAATTCCTTTCGGTTTCCCAGTGGTTCCGGAGGTGTACAGAATGTACAGTGGATGCTCCGCGTCCAGCGGTTCGGCGGGACACGCATTATCCACCTGGTCCATCTCCGCATCCCACCAGACGTCGCGGCCTGCCTGCATCGGAATCTTGGTTCCCGTTCGACGCAACACAATCGTCTTCCTCACCGACGGACACTTTTCCAGCGCTTCATCGACGGTGGTTTTCAGCGGGATCTGCTGGCCGCGCCGCCATGCTCCGTCCTGCGTAATCATCAGCACGGATTGCGCATCGTTGATGCGATCAACCAGAGCGCTGGCGGCAAATCCGCCGAAGATCACCGAATGCACCGCACCGATGCGCGCGCAGGCAAGAATCGCAATGGCCAGTTCCGGCACCATACCCATATACAACGCGACACAATCGCCTTTCTGCACGCCCCGCCGGCGCAGCACGTTGGAGAGCCGCTGCACCTGGTCCAGCAATTGCAGAAATGTAAATTTTCGTACCTCGCCCGATTCGCTTTCCCACAGGATCGCGGTCTTGCCGCCTCGCCCGCGCTCCACCTGGAGATCCAGGCAGTTGTAGGCCAGGTTCATCTTGCCACCCACGAACCACTTGGCCCACGGCTCATTCCATTCCAGCACCTGCGTCCAAGGCTCGAACCAGTGCAACTCGCTGGCGGCAGCCGCCCAGAATTCCTCTGGGTTCTCCACCGAGCGGCGATAGAGCGCCTCGTATTCCTCCAGGCTGCGAATGTGTGCTTTGGCGGCAAACTCTGCGGGCGGAGGGATCACACGCAGTTCGTGCAGCAACGACTGAAAACTTGTATCGATCGGTTCTGTCATAGTTGAACAATTCGCTCCACAGGATTATTGCACGGCTTCGTACACGATCATCCTCGCCACAGGCTTGCCATCTTCTTGCTGCTCCGGCGCGTAAACCCGATGCGTCGCCGGATCGACAGCTAGACTGTGTACTTTGGGCTGCACCCGGAAATCCTGCAGCTTGCGATAGTGATCTGGATCGTCCTGGTGGAATACCGAGATCGCCCCGCTGAAACAGGCCACGTAAATGCGGCGCAAACCGGGATCGTACTTGATGACATCTGCACCGGCGGCCATAGGCAGACTTACGATTGCCTTGTGCGTATCCAGGTTGAAGACGGTCATCAGACTGTTACCCTCGCACGAAAGAAACGCACGATGATGGACGGGGTCGAGAGTCATCCCATGATTGCCGCGACATTCCCCCACGGAATCGCGGCTAATGACAGTGTCCGTGGCCGGATCTATTTCCGCGAAAACGTTCTCATCCTGCAGATTCACGTAAATCCGGCGAGCGATCGGATCGTACTGCGGCATCCCAGTTTCGCTGTTGAAGTGCAGCGTCTTCACAATCCTGTCCGTCTGCACATCTACGATCGCCACAGCCTTGCCGCGCTCATCCGAAACGTAGACCTTGTGAAAAGGGGCCGCATACGCGCTTCCATCCGGTTTCGCCTCGGTGGGCAGCTTGGCAATCACCTTCATCTGTTTCAGATCGA
>JAJXZK010000327.1 GCA_021780095.1 Acidobacteriota bacterium
CAGTCTACCGAGTTCTCAAGAAGAAATAACCCTCTGGCTGGGCGAGGAATGGGTTGCGCTTGGCGGCCAACATAGGCTGGCGGTATAGTCACCTTTATGCAGTGCCACAAGATTTGGAGAGAGCAGTGCCAGGCCACCCGCAGAATCCGGCGGCAATTCGGGCTGAAAAACGCGCTCGATTATCTGATCAGCGAAAAGCTGCCGAACTTCGCCGACGCAGCTGAAAAGCATCCCGAGTTCGCCGCCGAGCTTCCACGTTTTCAGGCTGCGGTGTGGGGAATCTTTCACCCCTATGAGCTTGCCGGTTACCTTGCTTCTCTGCGTCCCATGACCAGGAAGAAACTCCAGAGCCTTCTTTACGTTCGCGGTTCCAATGGTTAGTGGTGAGCACGTGGAAGAGTGAGGAGGCGTAAACGATACGCTCCGATCTCAGGCCGGCTGAGGGCGCGTCGTTGCAGGAACGTATTGATTCTGTTTCCTTGGTTGAACGTGCATAAGAGCGATTCAAATCCCTTTGAAAAACGGGGCAAATGCGCTTTCGTCGCGAGGAAAAGAATATCTCTCAATACTCGCGGCGCTGGAGCAACACGTTCTTTTTGTTGCGCACGACGAAGAAGGCCGACGACAGCGTGAACGCATACGCAACTGTTTATGCGCCGATCTGAAGCTGGTGAATCGTCATTGCCTCGATGAGGCATGCATCATCGATTCGCAAATCGTCACAGGTGACATCGGAGATATTGAAAGGCTCAAAGATTGCCCAATTCTCGAGATCGTGACCGAACCGTGAACGATAGAAAATGCCGTCGAGATTTGCGCTCCAAACCTCGAAAGACGCCATCTGGGTGAACCTTCGCGGTAGAGTACCTTGCAGCACAGACGTGTCGATATCACGGATACCGAGCTGAATGGCAACAACCGCAAGGGTTTTTCTAAGGTGTGCAAGCCATCCACTTGAGAAGATGTCGGCATAAAAACCTGTGGCCTGCGCGCTACCCATGCTCCGTTTCTCAAACCAGCTGAGTGGCACCGATCCCAACGGCGTGAAATCATTGTCACCTTCGATCTCCGAGAACTCCGCCAGGAGGCTCAAATCGGGTCGAAAGCGAGCAAGTGTTTCGAGATAGCACCCCAACCGTTGAGATGATGCGTAGATGACACGATAACGGCGCTTGGGATCATCGAAGCGATTTCCAAACGTGCCGTCGTCATGGGCATTCGACCAATCGGGCGGCGCCCAGGGATCTGGGCGCCGCCCGATACGAAACAACTTCTGATGGGGTGAACGGGTTTCAAGGTCCAAGCTAACCTCCAGCAATAAATGTGCGTGCGGCCCTCAATACCTCTGGAGCGACCTCTTCAGGTTTTCCATCACGCAACAGACGCAAGGGTGCCTTATCGTCCAATTCTGGGTTGATTCCAGTCATCCACGCCTGCACAACTGCTGCTGAATCGTAGTCGCGAAGCATGCGGGCAACCTGATACGCCAGTCGCACCCTCTCCTCCGCATTTCCATAGAGAGTGCCACCAGCGATCCAGCGATCGACTGCGCGAACGTCCTTCACGTTGCCGATATACGCGGTAAGTTTTCGTCCGAGAATGTCGACGAGTTGTTGCACAATCTGCGAAGCTGGAAGCCTCAATGATTCCCGGTAGGCAATCAGGTCTGGTTTGGGCATAGTGGCCATAGCGAACCCTCCTTCTTATGATCAGCGTGACGTAATCACACGCCATTAGCAATATAATAACATATAAATCACATGGTTTAGCTAGGGGTTTACTTCGCCTGATGCGCCACCATCAACGAAGCATACCGATCGATGACTGAAGCGACTGTAAGGCACTTCACGTCAAGAGCAAGCAGCTCCGAGACCCGGCGCCGCACACTTGCAAGCCTTCATCGAACTGCTGTCCCTACTGACTCAAGACAATGCGCAACGCGCGTCCGTTTCTCCGGAGCAGATGGATTGAGTCGTTCCACAACCGCGTGGGCAGAGGACCGGGCAGCCGGATCGCTTCCCGCGCCATGATTTGCGATTTGCGATGATGGTGATAGCGTTGCTGAAAATATGAACCTCGTTTTGTCCATTTCGCCTCACGGTCGCCTGCATGTCGAAACCGCAGCCGATGAGGAAGCCGCGGCTGCCGTCGAAGCTGTTACCAAGCGAATCGAGAGGGCCTTCGCTGAGAGCACGGCGCAGGGATTGTTGCACCTGGCGACGGTGGCGCTGGAGACGAATCTGCCCGCTGCGTTTTCCTTTGCGCGCGATTGGGGCCGCGCGTACCTGACACAACTTTGTCATCGCCCGGAGATCGGGAGCGAGGAACGCTCCTGGTCTGTTCCTGTTCCGTCAGTTGAGGAACGGACCGCAATGGCCCTGACCGCGCCGCCGATGCGAGGCGCGGAATATCTCAACGCCGATGTTCTGGAGAACTGGTGGCTGGAACTGGATCGGCTGGCGCAGGCAGAGGTGGAGGCCTGCGGGAAGAACGTCCAGCAGTTTTTAGAGAAACGAAACCCGTTGTGGCGGACGGTAGGGCGCGTGACGTTTCATCTGGCGGAGAACAAACGCGATCCGGAGTTTCCTTTTGCCTTTCTGGCGACCTACAGCAGCCGCCTTTCCGCGCATGGCAAGCCGCAGCATCTGCCGCTGGAGCGGGCGCTGCGGGAGTATGGCGCGGCCAAAAATCATGCCGCGCTTTTGTCGCTACTGCAGCCGATCCAGCAGGCAGCGGAGCGGGTGCCATGGGTCAAGGAGCTGATCGAATCCGGGGAAATATATCAGCCATTGGCCTGGGAGCCACGCGACGCCTATCGCTTTCTTCAGGACGTTCCCAATCTGGAGGCAAGCGGGCTGATGGTCCGCGTGCCGGATTGGTGGAAGGCCGCGAAGCCGCCGCGTCCGGTGGTCAATGTGAAGATCGGCGGCAGCCCCCAGGCAAAATTGGGCGTGGACGCGCTGCTCGATTTTTCCGTGAACGTAACGGTGGACGGGGAGGCGCTGAACGAGCGGGAATTGCAGACGATCTTGGCCTCATCGGGCGGCCTGGTTTCGCTGAAGGGCAAGTGGGTGGAGTTGGACAGCAAAAAGCTGGCCGAGGCGTTAGATCACTGGAAGAAGATTGAGCGCGAGACAGAAGACGGCGGCATCTCGTTCTTTGAGGGGATGCGGCTGCTGGCCGGAGCGAATCTCCAGGGAGACGCGGCAATCACGGTGTCGGAAGCGGACAGGGAATGGGTCGGCATCTCCGCTGGAGCGAGACTGGACGCCATGCTTAACGAACTGCGCCAGCCGCAGGATCGCGAAGGGAGTACGCCGCCGGACTTGAAAGCCGCGCTGCGGCCCTATCAGCAGACCGGCGTTCAATGGCTTCGATTTGTGACCCGCCTTGGGTTGGGTGCTTGCCTGGCCGACGACATGGGACTGGGAAAGACCATTCAGGTGATCGCTCTGCTGCTGCATTTGAAAGCGGAACAGGTATCCCACATCTTCCCGCAAAAAACTCGGGTAGATATGGGGCACCCGGCAGGCCCCTCCACTTCGTCCGCCGCGACGGACTGCGGTCGGGGTGAAAAATCTTTCGCGCGAGATGACAAACCTATGGATGAGACCACGTCGAGTCTGCTGGTGGTCCCGGCGTCGCTGATCGCCAACTGGAAACAGGAGTTGTCGCGCTTCGCTCCATCCTTGTCCTTCTGTATCGCGCATCCGTCGGAGCCGGGGATCGATCTGCAAGATTCCGCAGCCGTGTCCGGTTACGACCTGGTCATCACCACCTACACCATGCTTTGCCGGCTGGATTGGCTGCGCCAGCGAGATTGGAAGCTGGTGATTCTCGATGAGGCGCAGGCCATCAAGAATTCGGGTATCCGGCAAACGCGGGCGGCGAAGGAGCTGCGCGCGGAAGGTCGCATCGCGCTAACCGGAACGCCGATTGAAAACCGGCTCTCCGATCTGTGGTCGCTGTTCGATTTCCTCAATCCTGGGCTGCTGGGCAACGCGAAGGCATTTGCCGGGTTTGTCAAGCAACGGGAAGCGGGCCAGAAGAGTTCGTATGGCCCGTTGCGCGCGCTGGTGCGGCCCTACATTCTGCGCCGCCTGAAGACGGACCGCAAGGTGATTGCCGATCTGCCAGAGAAGACCGAGGTCCGCGCATTTTGCGGGCTGACAAAATATCAGATCGCGTTGTACGAGCAGGCGGTGCGCGAGTTGAAACAGAAGATCGCGGAGGCCGAAGGAATCCAGCGGCGCGGCATCGTGCTGGCTAGCCTGATGCGGCTGAAACAAATCTGCAACCACCCCTCGCAGGGGACTGGAGACGGAGGCGCGGAGAGCGAGTACGCACCGGAGCGCAGCGGAAAGTTCCAACGACTGGGGGAGATTTGCCGAGAGCTGGCGGAGCGGCAGGAGAAGGCGCTGGTGTTCACGCAGTTTCGCGAGATCACCGCTCCGCTGGAGAATTTTCTTCGCGAAATTTTCGGGCGCGCTGGATTGGTGCTGCACGGGCAAACGCCCGTCGGCAAACGGCAGGCCATGGTGGAGGCATTTCAGCGCGAGGACGGGCCGCCGTTTTTCGTGCTGTCGCTGAAGGCCGGAGGCACCGGGTTGAATCTTACCTCGGCGTCGCATGTGATTCACTTCGACCGCTGGTGGAACCCGGCGGTGGAAAATCAGGCGACGGACCGCGCCTTTCGTATCGGCCAGAAACGCAACGTGATGGTCCACAAGTTCGTTTGCCGGGGTACAGTGGAAGAAAAGATCGACGCGATCATCGCGGCGAAAACCGGCCTGTCGGAAGAGATGCTCGACGATCGGGGCGGGGAAGCGCTGCTGACCGAGTTGGACAACGATCAGCTCCTGCGGCTGGTGGCGCTCGATCTCCACCAGGCAATGGAAGCGTGAAGGGAAGGGAAGAAGATATGGGTTGGTGGAGTTATCGTCCCTATGTTCCGGTTTCCGTAAGGCGCGCGAAAGCCGCCCGCGCCGCGCAGAAGTTGGCCAGGGGCGGTCGCAATGTCGCGCCGGTGGCCACGAATGGGCGCACCATCGCCGCGACGTTCTGGGGTAAGGCATGGTGCGACAATCTGGAGTCGTACAGCGACTTCGAGAACCGTCTGCCGCGCGGCCGAACTTATGTTCGCAATGGTTCGGTGGTCGACTTACAAATTGAGAAGGGGAAGATCCGGGCGCTGGTCTCGGGATCGCACTTGTATCGGATTGAGATTGAGATTGGACCGCTGCCGGCGGTGAAATGGAAGGCGATCCAGTCGGAATGCCGTGGCCAGATCGGCTCGCTGATTGAATTACTGCAGGCGAGGATGTCCCAAAGGGTGATGGAAATCGTGACCCGCCGCGACAGCGGACTGTTTCCTTCTCCCAAGGAAATCAAACTCGGTTGCTCCTGTCCGGACTGGGCGGAGATGTGCAAGCATGTCGCGGCCGTGCTGTACGGCGTGGGCAACCGGCTGGACCATCAGCCGGAACTGCTGTTCTTGCTGCGCCAGGTGGACCATCTGGAATTGATTACCGCCGCCGATTCCGCCGCCCTGGTGAAAAAGTCTGCCAGCAAAAAGAAGACGATTGCCAGGGAAGATCTGGCGCAGGTGTTCGGCATCGAACTGGATGCGCCAGCACCATCCAAGGCGCCTTCGCGCAAAGCGCGGACTGCGCAACCCGTCGTCCGGCCGCAACGCAAGCAGGCCAAAACGAAGGCCAAGACAGGGCCTGCGAAACCGGCTGCGCGGCAGGGAAAGGCCGATTCCAAGAAGCGTTGAGCCATGGTACGAGATTCTCAAGAGGTGGTGGTGTATTCGGTCCTGCGGGATTCTCAGTGCTCCCAATGCCAGCAGGAATTGCCCCAGGGAAGCCTGCTGACTATCCATGACGATCAATCCCTATGTTTGCATTGCGCCGGCATGGATCACCTGACGTTTCTCCCAGCGGGAAAGACTGCTTTGACGCGCCGGGCCAAAATGCGCAGCAAATTGTGGGCGGTGGTGGTCCGCTTCAGCCGGGCGCGCAAGCGGTATGAACGGCAAGGGCTGTTGGTGGAAGAGGAGGCCGTGGCGCTGGCCCAGGAAACATGTCGCGCCGATGAAAATCCGCGGCGTGGCCGCCGTATCCAGGCCGCTGAACACCGCAAAGAAGAAGACCGGGTGCTGGTCGAAACCATGCGGTCCAAAATTATGGAGATGTTTCCCAACTGCCCGAGGACGGACGCGGAGACCATTGCGCGTCATACCAGCGTGCGGGGCAGCGGAAGGGTCGGGCGGAGTAAAAGCGGCAGAAATCTGGAAGAGGAAGCCCTGCGGCTTGCCGTGATCGCCCATATTCGGCATTGCCATACGCCGTACGACGGTCTGCTGCTGCAAGGGGAAGACCGGGCCCAGTCGAGGCGGGCGGTACGAGACGAAATCAGGAACATCATGGAACATTGGATGGGGAAGTCGGCGATCATCCAGTAAGTTGGGAACGAGAACCATGGCCAGTTGCTGGCAGGCGTGGAGCATGGCGGCCCGGGCAGCACGCGACCCGTTATCCATTGGCCGACCTCTTGGTCACGACGACAATTCCAGCGTCGGTGACGTGGTGCCGAATACGATCATGTTCCAGATCGTGACCAATACACTCGCCGTCCCGGACTGTGACGTTCTCGTCGAGAATGGCACGGCGAATCTTGCACTGCCGTCCGACAATGCAATTGTCGAGAACGACTGAGTCTTCAATAACGCTTTCACCTTTGGCGTTGACCCCTCGACCGAGTACGGAGCCCCGGACCATACTGCCCGAGAGAATGCATCCGCCAGAAATAATCGAACCTACGGCCTGTCCAGGGTGGCCATCCTCGTCGAAGGTAAACTTTGCGCTCGGGTCGGGATAGCTGGCGGTCCGTATGGGCCAACGTCGGTTATAGAGATTGAGAGAGGGTAGAAGCCCGCACAGATCCATGTGTGCCTCGTAGTACGCATCGAGAGTCCCCACGTCTCGCCAGTAGACTGGGACATCTGCCAATTCTCCGGGAATCACGTTTGTCCGATAGTCGTACGCGTAAATGGCTGCTCGTCCGAGCAAGGAAGGCAGAATATCGTGTCCGAAATCGTGCTTGCTCTCTTGCCGCAAAGCGTCCGCCTGCAGTTCCCTGAGCAATATGCGAGCGGAGAAGATGTAGTTGCCCATGGACGCATATACCTTGTCGGGCTCACCTGGAATGGTGGGCGCATCCGCGTTCTTCTCATGAAAACCGTGAACGACGCCGTCCGCCCCGGCTTCAATGACACCGAATTCAGTCGCAAGGCGGGCTGAAACGGGAATTGCCGCAACGGTGACATCCGCATGCATACGCGCATGAAAGTCGATCATGTGACGGACGTTCATACGATAGATATGATCGGCGCCGAAGATAACTACGAGGTGCTCATCAAGATCATCCATCAGATTAAGGTTTTGGAATATCGCGTCAGCCGTGCCACTGTACCCGGTCTCGCCGGCGGAACGCATCTGTGCCGGTACTGGGATGATGAACTGGTCCTGCAGCAGGCCGCCGAATTGCCAGCCGTCGCGCAGATGCCGCAAAAGTGACTGGCTCATGAATTGGACCAGCACATAGATCGAATAAACGCCCGAATTGATGAGATTGCTGAGAACGAAATCAATGATGCGATACTTGCCACCGAAGGGGACCGCAGGCTTGGCGCGTTCCTGTGTCAGCGGCAACAAACGATTGCCCCTGCCTCCGGCGAGAACGAATGCGACTACTTGGTGTTGTATGCTAAGGCCTTCCTTAAACGACGTGAGTGCTTCGCAGAATTGTTCTCATTGCCGGAGCAACGCTCGCGCGCGATATCGATCTGCGTCGGCGTTTCCGTGCGCCGTCTTCCCAGAACTGGTACGCCTGCAGTTCCAACTGGAATTGGCACGGCCCGACCGCCTCTTTGGGATTGATTCTAAGCTATGGAAGTCACGAATATTTTTAATTTTATTCGGCGATGATTGGAATGGATTCTTACTCCCGCAGCAGTAAA
>JAJXZK010000171.1 GCA_021780095.1 Acidobacteriota bacterium
CCCGAAGCCCAGCGAATCTCCATTCCACGATGATGTTTAGCGAACTGCCACAGGTGGGCCAGAGTTAATTGCCACTGCTGGGCCAAGATTAGTTGCCAAACCCAATCGCCGCAGAGTCTCGCCAGAGACAGTCTACATCATTACAGAAAATGCTCTAAACGTTATAGAAACAAACAATATGACCCCCAATACGACTCCTTTGGAGGCCGCGATGAGCCCTGAACTGAACTAAACACCGGTTTTGAGCAAATGGGCTTCCGGCATATGCCACACACCCAACCCCTCCAAAGCGACCTTCGCAAAGGCTCGAAATCGGTCGTGCCACTGGCGGATCGGGCCATTGGGAACCTGCAACAGTGGCTGATCGGCACCTACCACGGCGTGAGTCGCGAGCAACTCCAGGTTTACCTGGATGAGTTCGTTTTCCGTCACAATCGACGGCAAACACCGATGGCCGCTTTTCAAACGCTGCTCGGCCTCGGAACCGCACATAGACCCGTGCCTTATACCAACATACGGGGTGGCTCTGGTCCTCCTTTATCGCCCGGAAAAGCCTGAACCACAACCCATTGGGTTCTGCTGAAACAACCAGATAAGCAGAAAACACCTAGGGCTGATTACGCAAAACAATCCGCCTTCCCACTTGACTGGAACAACTCAGATGATTGTTAGGTAACGGCTCGATCATTTTTCAAGGATGTTGACCTCGCGGATCGGTCCACCGCCTAAGGGGATTCTCAGGGTTTTGATTTCAAGCGGCCGGAACGTGCCGGACCACTCACGATCAATAAATTTCAGCTGCAGCTTTGCGTTAGTTGATCGGTTCTCCGTTTCATAGCAGCGGACAATAAGGTCGTTGGTTCCATCGTCGGCTTTTTTGACAGCTGTGGCGACGATGTTTGGGGTCTCGACCGAGAAAAACGATCCTGATTGCGGCCGGGAGCCGCCGTGGATGCCCTGGTACTGCACGGGAACGGGCGTGGTTAACTCCTCGGTGAGGCGGACGATCCCAGCAGCCTGCCACGACCCGGCGTGCGGTACGAGCCAGAACCGAAAGGTTTGAATCCCCTGGTCCTGCCAGATGTAGGCACCGTCCGGTTTAAGCAGACTCTCCGGAGCATTGGAAAAAACAGCGCTGCGCGCAATGGAGACCCGCATATCGGTGTCGTGAACGGAGTAGCCGTACTTGGCGTCGTTGATGACGGCCAAACCGTATTTTTGGCGGCCTCGCTTGCCCGTCAAGTCGATCCAGCGATGGCCGGGATTCTCGATTCCGTCGGTTGGTCGCTCGATATGCCCGAAGGCAATCGCGTACGTGGAGCGCGGTTCTGTGACCTGAACAGGGAATGAAAGCTTCAGCATCTTGAGATGTTCGTGCCAATCGAGCTGGCAGCGCGCTTCCAGCCGCCTGCTGCCGGCGTAGAGAATCCAGTCGATCTCGAGGGAAGAGTTGCCATAGCTGGTCCGCGTTCGAACCCGGCCGCGGAGGGATCCTTCTTCCAGCACCTGACTCTTGGCATTCCCAAAAGCGCCAATCTCATCCGGGTACGAGTAGATGTCTCCGATCATCGACCAGGTGTCGCTAGGATCGTTCAACACGACGGGGCGCGCGCCGGCGTTTGCCCCCTGAAAAATCTCCTCTCCGGTATCTTTATCGAAGATCCCGATCGTACCGTTGGGCGAAAAGCTCACTCGCAGGTGTTCGTTTTCGAGGGTCTGCTGGCTGGCGCGGACCGGAGAGGCAATAGCCTCTTTCGAAGTGGCCTTCCGCACGCGAAACTGGCGATAGCCAAACGCCGGCAGCGGCGCCTGGTACACGAGCTTTAGCCGGTCGCCGATAATCTCGGAAGCTTGAACCCACTGGTGGGGGATCTTTGTCCCTCGCTCGTCGGTCAGCTCGCTGGGGGTGGAAGGCTGCCAGTTTAGGTCATATTCAACCGGCAACCGCGTGGCCCAGGGATGCGGGTTGAATACCACCAGGTAGTCTGACTCCGGATCGGCGGTGGGAATCTGCCACGCCAGCCGCTGGAGAGATAGGTAGATAGCCTGATTGGCGATATACTGGGCGTACCCGAAAGCTGCGCGCGAACGCACGTAATGCTCCGGACGCGCGCTTCCTGCCAGGCTATCGTGAAACTGCTGAAAGAGCACCTTTTCCCATGCAGAGCGGAACTCCGCACCGGGATAGGCTGCGTTCCATGCCACAGAGCCGACGGCTGCCATTTTTTCGGCCGTTGTCATTGCAATCTCGGTGGTGCGGTTGTCCTTCTTGACCTGCGCTACCGCCGTATAGCAGCCAACACCGAAATGCTGCAGCTCTCCCTGGTAGGTGGGTAGGTCGGCATCTTTCATCGAGCGAATGTGGGCAAAGTACTGGTCCGGGGTACTGTAAATCAGTTTGGGAGCGCCGGGTGTTGTCATGATTTTGTTGATCGAAGCGATGTTCGCATCGGTTGCGCCGCCGCCGTGGTCGCCCGCGCCGTAGAAGATCATCAGATCCTTCACCGGTTCGTGCGACTCCATCATTGTCACAAGATGATCGCTTAAAGTGCCCGAAGCTCCATAGCCGGTGCGAAGCCGGTTGCCGACAATGCGCGTGCCGTCCGGCGCTTCCCACCAAATCAGATCCGCGGGCAGATGGATTTCGCTCGGGCTCGGCCGCGCGAACATGTAACCGTCCATCTCCTGGAGCTTCAATATCTGCGGCAACGTGGCCGGATGCCCAAAGGAGTCGGGATTGGCGCCCGCCTTGGCCTGGCGGCCAAAAAGCTCGCGCATGACGCGTTGACCATAGAGGCCCTGGCGGGCAAGCGATTCGCCACTGGGCATGTTGACGTCCGGCTCAATCCACCAGCCTCCGATCAAGTCCCAACGGCCTTCTTCGACTCTCTGGCGGATCTCCTTGAGCATTTTTGGATCGGTTTCCGCCACCCACTTGTAGAATTGGGCGGAGGTTTGCGTGAAAGCAAATTGCGGGTCGCGCTTCATGCGGTCGAGCATGGAACGGCACGTGCTTAATACCACCGCCATCGCCTCTTCCCATGGCCAAAGCCAGACCGCGTCCGTGTGGGCATAGGCGACCATGTAAAAGCGGTATTGGGCGGCGTCCTGCGGCCAGTTTGCGCCCGGCTCATTGCCAGCCGCCTGCCTGCCTTCACCGAGTACCTTCATCGGCAACCCGGCCATCGCCACACCCGCTGTCCCAAGACTTGCCAACACGAGGAACTCCCTCCGGTCCAGATTGTCATTTGTCACGTTTCGTTCCTCCTGGTTGATGTTGCAATTCATGACCATGCCGAAAAGGTTCCTTGCTTGAGAATTTTCCTGCAGGCCCTTTGCATCCTAAATGGTACATTCGGAAATGATGCGGTCATAGGTTGAACGCGCATGATCGTATGCGAGTTTCGCATCTTCTAACTCAGATATACGAATTCTTTTGGACTTCTGTCGCCAGCAAGCGTCCACGCACCGACGACACCATTCCGCACTCTTCTTCGAAGCTCGTATGGGTTTTCCATCAATCTGAATATAGAGCGGATTGGTATGAGAGGAAGGGTATATGCGGAAAGCGATCCAACTACTCTGGCTGACAGAGAGGGTAAATTTCACGGTGTGAAGTGTACCATCGGCCTCGATCTCAGTTCGTTGAGCAGGTTGGCCGTTGACGATCAACTCCACCGGAACTTTTCGCGACTTACCGATCCGCGATCTTTCCAGGTGCCAGTAGGGACGATCATATGGAGAGGCGTCGCGAATCTTCTCGGTCTTAGTAGTGATCTCCGGCTTCAGCCGAGCGCAAACGCGGGCCGACACGTGAATGGTGGATGGTCCTTTTAGATAGACCTGGTCGCCGCTCGATCCAGCGGAAGTTCTCTCGATGGAAAAATTAAAGATGTGACTTCGCCCATCTCCGAAGTAAGACCGGCCGTCCAGCATCCCGGATTTCACCCAATCGCTATAACCTTTGTCTCCGGAGGGTGCAGTGTCCAGCTTGACGTACGATCGACCGCCGCCAACACAGCGATCAGTTAGGCAGGGGAAATCGGTCTCGCCGGCGAACGCGAGAACAAAACCACAGTTCAATATGTGATACCAAAAATTGAGTTCGACAAATGGCCAGGTATCACAGCCTGATATAAAGTCGACCACGCCACCTGGAAGCGTGACATCTACAATACACTCGTTCGCTCCATTCTGGTCGAAGGGCGGTATCAGGTAGTTCGGTAGCTCCGTGCTGTCCACAGCAAGACCATTGCCACTGTGGGCATATCCAGCGATAGCTCCCTGTGCCTTGGCCCACCTGAGAACAGGAAGATTCCAACTGGGCCACTGATCTATCATCATTGCCCCAGGATAGCTCTCTTCGGTCAATCTCAGCAGCACAAGGTGCCCGCAAGGGCTGCATGGAAAACCAGAGACTTCAACGTCGTAGCGAATCATTGAATGATCCGCAGAGAGACTGTCGGCGTGATATACATGGCCGCTGAAAAATTGGCTTTGATAGAACCACCCTGGCGCCCAAGTAAGCACTGCGCCTACATCGAGCGCCTCACCTTCGACCTGACGAAGCATAACTTCGGGTGTTACTCCCTCGGAGGGGCTTTCATAGTGGGCACATCCCGCGGCATGAATATGGGTATCACCGGAGTAGTAGCCGAAGCTGCTCGGCGAGACCCAGCGCTCGAGCGGCAGCGATATCGATGCAGGTGTCGAGCCTGAAACATCGACTGATATGAGCTTTCGCAAATACTCCGGACCACGTCCATACTCAATGAAATATTTTCCGTCAGGAAGATAGATGCTCTCGCCATCCTTGCGGTAGATTTGGGGCTGAAACCAAAGGTTTGGAAGCTCACGCTTACCCTCCACCGGGTACACCCGTCCCAGTTTGTCTGTGATCAGCAAAGATGCCATCGCGGGCGCGAGCGATGTATCGTGCACCTGGACCTTAATCTTATTCGCGGGCAGGCAGTCGAAAAGTATTGGCACTGTACTGTTAAACCCTAATCCTTGTACTCCAGCACCAGTCAATGCTTCCAGGGATGCCTCGCGCTGGCCGCGGTCCCGACTATAAATCTGCAGGATACGGTACTCAAATGCTAAGCCGGACAGAGCCGGTTGGAGAGGAGGTCTGGCCCAATTATTAAGAGCCATCCAATGGGCTTCTGCTTCCACGGCGTCTATCGCACCGATGGTATAGTCGTCTTGAGAACTTATAGTTGCTTCGCTGCCCACGCGTCCCATCGGACCAGCTTGAGGAGAAGTTATTTTCAGCACGGAGGTGTCCGCCGCAAGGTTATTCACTTTAATAAGAAAACTGCGCCAACCATGCTCGACGAGCTGCGCCTTAGCTTTTCCTCGGGTCTCTTTTACTCGTCCTTCAGGGTTGATATCAACAATGAGAAGCACATGTCGATCGAGGATGGCCTCAATCTGATCAATCGCAGTTTGTCCTGTTCCGCTGGATAGAATTTTATTCAACGCTGCTACTTCATTCGGCGGAAGAGGCTCACCTATCGATTGCAAGGCAATCAGCAATCGCTTAATTTGCGCTTCGAATGGCTGCAGTAAATTCTGAGAGGTCCCTGATAGGGCGAATACGTGGTGCCTTGGGGAAACGAATTGATAGCAGGTTCCCATGAACAGAAAGTGCTGGAAGGTGCGGCGGCTTAATAACATTGGCTTGTACCTCTTTTTAGATCACATTAGTGTTAATACGACCTAGCCCGGATAATTCGCGAAGGTTGAAGAGGCGAAAGCCTCTTGTGCTACAAACATGTTGTTGAGACAGTGTTTGATGCAACAAAAGAGGCTATCGCGTGATCGACTTTACCACGACAGAGTGTGTATTGTTTCCCGAACTTTTTGCCAAGCCAGCGGTGTTAAAGTTCGATCAGCGGCAGGGCTCCTCCGATGGTGGAGCGATCCTGCTGAAGGCCGCCGAGCGGCGCTATGGATGGATCGAAGGCTTCGCCGGGTGCCTGGAAGACAAGCGGCAGGCAGGCAAGGTGGACCACTCGCTCAAGGAGTTGCTGGCGCAGCGCATCTTCTCGATCGCGTGCGGCTATGCGGACGCCAACGATTCGGCGCGGCTGGGGGCCGATCCGATGCACAAGATGCTGCTGGATCGCGATCCGGTGACGGGCCTCGCAGCCCACGCTGTCGCGCTTTGAGAATTCCGTGGATCGCAAGCAACTCTACCGCATGGGCGAGACGCTGGCCGAGAGCGTGATCGGGCGCCATGCCAAGCGACTGCGCGGGCACGCCCGCCGCGTCACCCTCGACCTCGATCCGACCGATGATCCTACGCACGGCGCACAGCAGATGTCGTTCTTCAACGGCCACTACGACAGCTGGTGCTACCTTCCGGTGATGGGTTTTGTCAGCTTCAACGACGAGGCCGAGCAGTATCTGTGCGCTGCCGTGCTGCGTCCCGGCAACGTGGCCGCACCGGTGGGTGCGGTGGGGATTCTGCGCCGCCTGCTGATGATGGTCCGCCACTTCTTCCCGGGCACTCGCATCCGCATTCGCCTGGATGGCGGCTTCGCGCATCCCGACTTACTCGACTTTCTGGATGCCGAACCCGGTCTGGAGTACGTTGTTGCGATGGCCAGCAACGCGGTGATGCAGCGCAAGGCGGAAGAGGCCGTGCAAGTTGCTCGCGCACTCGCCGGAGTGACCGGCGAGACCGAACACGTCTACAGCGAAACCAACTATGCCGCCAACACGTGGCCGCGCGAACGCCGCACGATTATCAAGGCCGAGGTGGTTTGCGCCGAAGGCAAAGATCCGAAAGACAATCCGCGCTTCGTCATCACCAATATGAAGCAGAGCCCGAAATGGCTGTATGAAAAGGTCTATTGCCAGCGCGGCGAAATCGAGAACAGGATAAAAGAACTGCACGCGTTGGAAATCGACCGCACCAGTTGCAGCCGGTTCTGGGCCAACCAGTTCCGCGTGCTGCTGACCGCCGCGGCCTATGTGCTGCTGCAGGAACTGCGCCTGTCTGCTGCCGGCAGCCATTGCGCTCGGGCGCAAGTCTCGACACTGCGGGAACGCTTCCTGAAACTGGGGGCGCGAGTGGCGGTTTCGATGCGCCGTGTGGTCGTTCACCTGCCGCAATCGTTCCCGTTTCTGGAGACCTTCCGGCAGATGGCTGTGAAACTCGGAGCCTCGCCGGGATAGTTCGGCCGCGCACCCGTGAAAGACGCCCATCCCCGACCAATTAAACCCATGATCGGGAAAAGCCGCACCCGAAAACTGGCTCCGCCCCGCGCACCCATACAGTTAAAATCTGCCGACACGTCTCGGACAACAATTTCATGCCCCCATCATCGTCTTCAGCGATCCTCTGTCACCAAAAGCCCCGCTTGCAGAACCTTCACGAATAATGCGGGTTAGTAGGTTGACCTTGAGTTTGTTAGCGTACTATTTTGGCGTGATGCCCATTGTCCGCATCCTTGGCATCTGCCAGAATAAATACCCGGCTGCCGGGGTCCTTTTTTCAGCACCGCAAGCTTTACATCGAGTATCTTTTCCATGTTTCTCCATAACAACCAACCACAGGCCGAGAAATGATGGAATCCTAGCGAATACGCTGTAGGTGTCGATTGCGACGGCGCAGAATTGCTGAGTTTCCTGCTGCACCGCGCCCAGATCCGGTTCGCCAAGTAGGTATCATAAGCGAGATCAAAGGAGAGCGTGTGTCTGCCTTCCACGGTTACGGCGCGCAACGGAGAGTGAAATGCGCCGGCTTTGCGCGCCTGGCGGCGGAAAAGAGCGGAAGCAGGGCCAGCTTGAAAACTTGTTTGGGATTATGGGGGCACCACTGTAGGGTACCGGATTGAAGGGAAGGGAATTACGCAGCGGAAGTAGTGTGACTCGCGGATTGATCGCCTTGACCGGCCAGCAGGCCTGCGACCGAAATGTCCTCGTCCAACACTTCCCAATGAAGACCGCGGCTACTGATCCTGACTTGGTTACGTTGCTCTGCAGTTCCGTGCAAGAGTCGAGGGA
>JAJXZK010000347.1 GCA_021780095.1 Acidobacteriota bacterium
ACCCGTCACGGGGACCTTGCGCGAGGTGCTCTACAAGAAGGGCCTCTACCTCAACGCGATGAACCCCGCCTCTGCCGAAAAAAACGAGCAGAGCAAGGCTGTAGTCGACGCCGACGAGGGGTACACAGTGGTCTTTACCCTGATTGCCGGTCTTCTCGCACGGCGGATCGTCTTTCGACCCAAACCAGGAGACCACTTAGAGCGCGGCCAGCGTGTGGGGCTTATCAAATTCGGCTCCCGCGCTGATGTGCTGGTTCCTGGGAATGCCGAACTACACGTAAAGAAGGGTGACCACGTCAAGGGTGGGGCCTCCATTCTCGCGACGATGCCTGACTCGACGCGTATGCCGGAACTTGAAGAAGTTTTTGCGGAGCCTCTCGCTTGAATAACTCTGCACAGACGCGTGGAGGCAGGCGACGCAGGGGAATGTACATTCTTCCATCGCTGTTTACTGCGGCGAACATCGCTGCGGGCTACTTCGCCATCACGCAAAGCCTGCAAGGTTCCATCCTCGAACCGTACCACTTCGACTATGCGGCACTGGCCATTGGCTTCGCCATCCCCTTTGACGCTCTGGATGGTCGCATTGCCCGCATGACCAACACCGCCAGCGCGTTTGGCAAGGAATTGGACTCACTCGCCGACGTCATCACCTTCGGTGTTGCGCCCAGCATCCTGGCCTTCAGTTGGGGATTCCGCATGCTTCCGGCGGGAATGGATCCTCTACTGCGACAAAAACTGGTGCAACTGGGCGGCTTTGTCTGCTTCCTCTTTCTCATCTGTGGAGCCAGCCGACTTGCGCGTTTCAACATCAGCACCGACCCTGTTCCCAAGAACCCCGGCAGGCCTGGCCGGAAATACTTCGTCGGGATGCCCATTCCCGCTGCGGCCGGCGTAATTGCCGCAGTTGTCCACGGACTGGGAGGCCAGCCCTTCGGAGGCCACCCTTTCAATGTCTGGACTGCGGTCCTCTGGATGCTGCTCGTCGGTTTTCTTGGCTTCCTCATGGTCAGCACTTGGCGCTTCTGGAGCGGCAAGGAGATCAACCTCGCCAACCGCCATGCCTTCCAGTGGATCGTTCTCATGGGCCTCGTGATCTACTTGCTGGTATTTTTCTCGCGCGAAGTGCTCTTGTTGATGGCATTGGCATATATGTTTTCTGGAGTTCTCGCCAGAGCTGCATACTCCCACCGAAGACATCGCCGCCTCGAACTGCAGGACGCTGCATCGTCTGCTGCTCACGACGCGGATCACACAACGGCCGGAAATTCATAAGGGATGACAGATACATACAAAATCGCAATCATCGGCGCAGCAACCATTCGTGGCAAGGAATTGAATGAGGCGCTGGCGGAATCACCCTTCGCAAGCGCAAGCTTCTCTCTACTTGACGACGAGTCGCAGCTCGGTCAGTTGGAAGCCGTCGGTGACGAAGTCACTTTCATTCAGCGCATCGAACCGTCAGCGTTTGAGGGCATGGATTTCGTCTTCTTCGCTGGCTCACCAGAAGTCACACACAAACACTGGCAGGCCGCCCAGCGGGCTGGTGCAAGCATCATCGACTGCTCGGATGCCCTTGAAGATGTCCCCGGAGTCATCGTTGACGCACCTTGGCTCGGCGAGACGGAAAACCTCACACTCACAACGCCCGCAATCATTCCAGCACACCCCGTTGCGGTCGCGCTGGCCCTCATGCTTACCCGTCTGGAAGAGGTGGGAGCTATCCGCAGTGCCTCCGCTACTGTTCTCGATCCGGCATCTGAGTACGGCACCGCAGCTCTCGATGAACTGCACCATCAAACCGTAGGGCTGCTGAATTTTCAGACGCTTCCGAGGGCTGTCTATGACACGCAGGTAGCCTTCAACGTCACTCCCGTTGCCGGTGCGGAAGCGAAAGTCGACTTGCGCGCCAGCGAAGCTCGGATTCGCCGTCATTATGGCATACTGGCCGCCAATCGCATTCCGACAGTCAGTATCCAGCTGTTGCATGCGCCCGTTTTTCACGGCCACGGAATTTCGTTAGCCGTCGAATTCGACAAGCCGGTCGCGCCGGAGCATGTAGAAGCCGCCCTGAGCGGGGAACACGTCGACGTCGTAATGGGCGATGCAGACTCCGACGTCCCCAATAACCTGAACACCGTGGGGCAGAGTGACGTCATGGTGCGAGTGCGCACTGCTGATGGCGAACCGCGGGAGACTACGCGCTATTGGATCTGGGCGGCCATCGACAACCTGAAGTTCGGGGCGCTCCATGCTGTTGCCGCTGCGCTCGAGCTTCGCAAGCTCCGGCCGCAAGGCAAGGTGCAGTGACTCTAGTTAAGTGCAACCTGGCAAGAACCGAAAGCCCCGGCAGAACCGGGGCTTTCGCATTTTTTACAGTGCCACACTTTCTACTTCTTAAATGGCGGCGTAAACAGTGACAATTGAACGTGCCATAGCACCGAATCGCCCGGCTTCAGCGTCACCATCCCGGTGTTCATGCCGTGCCACTCCTTCCCGAATGGATCGCTGAAGTTGAACTGTTCCTCAATCGCGGCGAACTTGGCTGTCGGCGGAGAGTACACCTGTACTGTCCGGATATCGGGCGCAATGCCCGCAATCTGCACACCATAGTCATAGGCAGGATCACTCAGTCTCACATCCACCACACCGTTCGTGCGCTGCAGGTTCGACCAGTTGTCATCAAGATAGTGATCGTCCAATGGCTCGCCATTCGGATTGTTAAAGTCGAAGCGCGTACCCTTCACAGGCAGGATCTTGCCGGTAGGGAAATCTTCATCGTAGTTGTTGACCTGCGCCACCTGGTGTGCCGGAACGTGTAACCGCGCCTGGGCATGCTCTCCGCTGGGAATGTTGAAGTATGGGTGCCAGCCGATCGCAATCGGCTCAGGATTCTTGCCTACATTCAATGCCCGGATTTTCGCATCGAACTCATTGCCCGTCAGCGAAAGTGTAAATTCCAGATCCGTGTCGGAAAACCAGTGCCCGCCAAAGTCTCCGGCATGGATCATTGCCGTCAGTTGCTGCCCGCCAGGTATCGGCATCACCTTTACGTCCTGTGCCTTCACATTCAGGATCAGCCCGTGCATCGCCACTGGCCGGTTCGTCGGCTTCGCACCGATCCAATTGGCGGGGAGCGTGATGGTCTTGCCGTGCCACTCCGTCGTCAGGGTCTTTTTGTCTTTTGAAAGCGTACCGAGGATGCGGTTGGGGTAGGGAACCAGGAAGGCCCCGCCGAAGCTGAAGCTGGCATTGCCGTATTCGTCACCCGGTCCTCCGTTCAGCTTGTTGGCAGCTTCCGCCAGAGATGGCGATGCCAGTACCTTCACCACACCCTTGCCCGGTACGTATGCAGTGATCTCAAAGACGTTCATGCCGCGCCCGGGCAGAACCGTCGCAGTAAGGAATTGAGGCGTATCTCCGGCTGCTGTCGCAGTGCTTTTCAACTCGACTACCTTGGCTCCACCAATTTCGGCGGGAGTAGTCAAGGCAGACTGCGCAGTCGGAGCAGGTTTTGGCGCGGGAGATTGCTTGCATCCAGCGGCAGAGAACAGCACCGCTGCGGCCAGCATTAGAGCATATTGCGGTCGGGAAGACATGATTTTCAACCTCTTGTGATTGTTTGAAACTGCACAGTTTCCAGAAAGAACCGGAGGGCCGTGCGCATAAAACAAAGGCGACGCAATTTTACGCCGAACAGCGCTGAATGCGCACATTCCTCGCGGCCATCTTCCTCTATAAAATCATTTAGATGCAGAAAACAACCGCAAGAGGAGCGGCTGCGCTCGCAGCCCTCAATGCCCGCATTACTGCCTGCGAACTCTGCCCGCGTCTCCGGGAGTATACGGCAAGAGTGGCCGCGGTGAAGCGTCGCGCGTACCTCGACTTCGACTATTGGGGCCGCCCCGTCCCATCCTTCGGAGACCCAAACGCGACAGTCCTGATTGTCGGGCTTGCTCCCGGCGCGCATGGCTCCAATCGTACAGGCCGCCCGTTCACCGGTGACGGTTCGGGAAACTTTCTTTATCCGGTTCTCTATAAGGCCGGCTTTGCCTCACAACCGGAATCCATTGACCGCAATGACGGCATGCGCCTGCACGACCTTTGGATCACTTCTGTCGTTCGCTGCGCACCACCCGGAAACAAGCCCTTGCCAGATGAAATCGCGAGTTGCGCTCCCTATCTCGACGCCGAAGTTAAGGCTCTCAAGCGCCTTCGCGTTGCCGTGTGTCTTGGCAAAATTGGCTTCGACGGATTCACGCGCCACCTTGTCCGCACCGGCAGGATCGCCTCCCCACGTGGCTTCAAGTTTGCCCACGGAGCCGAATACAAACTGCCGGATGGCTTGACCATTCTCGCCACCTATCACCCGTCGTTACAAAACACGAATACCGGCAAGCTCACCGAGTCCATGTTCCTAAGCATCTTTCGCCGCGCAAAGGAGCTTTCCGGACAATGAGCTCTACCGCGAGGCATCTTTCACATCCCACCGTAGCACTCTTACTCTCACTACCGCTTCCAGCCGCGGAGAGACAACCATGATTCTGCTTGCAGCCCTCCTTGTTCTGTTCTTAATCGGTTCGCTTCCTGCCTGGCCTTACAGCCGACAATGGGGATATTATCCAAGCGCCGGAATAGGAATCATTTTGCTGATTCTCCTTCTGCTGCTCATGAACCATGTTGTTTAGGGAATCTGGAAGAGATTCGGCCGTGAAGGGTAACTGGAGCGGGAGACGGGGATCGAACCCGCAACCAACGGCTTGGGAAGCCGCTACTCTACCATTGAGCTACTCCCGCTCGACAATCTGAGTGTACCAAACCAGAGAGCGCTATATTGAAACCTTCAACGGCCCACGCCCTGGACAGCGTCGAATGTCATGTCACGAATGGGCTTCCCCGTCTCGCGACACCAATCCTCGAATAGGCGGCCATAGCTCAAAGTCATCAGGGAAGATGCTTCCAACCCTAGCTTTTGCGATACTGCATCGATCCAGTCCTCCGGCCCCTCCAGTTCTGCAAAGGCCCCAATCGGAGTCTCGTCCACCACGCAATGTCCGGTCGCATCCGCATATTCCGCACGCCATTTTTCATAAACAAATACCGGCTGATAGCCTAACTGCTCAAACACCTCGCCCAGCGCCTCGCCGTCGGCAATCTCCGTCTCTGTCTCTACGCGATGCTTGTGCCGTGCATTCGGATCGTTGTCCGGAGGCAGACACTTGTGCGTCAGCACCCACCGATCGCCGTATTTTCGTATTCGAAGAATCGATTGAATCGCGCGAAGCTTGCGGTCCGGCGTATCGAAGAGCGTGTTCCGTTCGAACGTGCGCCGCGTGATGGTATGAAAACACAACGCATGAAGCCTTTCAGTCAGCGCCTGCACATCCGAAACGCGGAACTTCGCTTCAATTTCTACAGCACCCATAAAAGAAGTATAGAGGCTCTCCCTGCGCGATAATAAGGGTTTGCTGCCATCGCGAATTCCCATGCAGACCCTTCGACTCAAAGTTGACGCTGCCAACCTCGATGCGCCCGCCAGTCGCGCGGCCATTGAGCAGGCTGCAGCCGTGCTGAAACGTGGCGGTACGGTGGCCTTTCCCACCGAAACCGTATACGGGCTCGGGGCGAATGCGCTCGACACTCAGGCAGTCGCAAAAATTTTCGCAGCAAAGCAGCGCCCTGGTTGGGACCCCCTCATTGTGCATCTCGCCGACCGCACCATGCTGCCGATGATCACGGAGCAAGTCTCCTCGAACGCAGCCCGTCTGATGGATGCTTTCTGGCCTGGACCGCTCACCCTGCTATTGCCTCGCAACGCCGCCGTGCCTGATGAGGTCACCGCCGGACGCCCTCTTGTAGGCGTCCGCATCCCGCGTCATCCCATCGCGCATGCGCTTCTTATGGCTGCAGGAGTCCCCGTAGCCGCACCCAGCGCGAACCTCTTCGGCCGTACCAGTCCTACCCTGGCCGCGCACGTGGCCGAAGACCTCGAAGGCCGCATCGATGCCATCCTCGATTCTGGAGAAACCACACACGGCTTGGAGTCCACGGTAATCGACCCTGACGCGGACCCAGCCGTCATCTACCGTCCCGGCGTCGTCACTCTCGAGCAGATTCGCTCCATTTGTCCCGATGCTGTCGCCTTCGACGAAAAAGCTCACCATCCGGACGCAGAGCCTCAGTCACTGCCGTCTCCGGGTGTCGGAATCCGGCATTACGCACCTCGCGCACGCCTCATCCTGATCGAAAGCGGCCCTGATCAACCACAGCGTTTCGCCGCGGAGGTGCGATCGGCACACCAGGCAGGCGAAACTCCCGGTCTGATGCTTCCGGAGGCATTTGCCTTCACGCCAGATCGCAACGGCGGTCTGATTTACAAATGGGGAAGGTGGACAAGCGAAGAAGAAATGGCGCAGAAACTCTTTGCTGGACTGCGCTGGCTTGATGCTGCGGGCGCAACGGCGATCCTCTGTCCTCTGCCTGAGCCAAAAGGAATTGGAGTGGCCATGCGTGACCGCCTTCGCAAAGCTGCGCACAGCTAAATAATCACTAAAACGAGGGGTCTCCGACCTTGTAGATATACTTGATCGCAGATTTGTAGATCAGGATGCGCGATGAGCTTCTCACTTTGATCGAGTAATGGTCGTACCACTCAATGCAGCCCTCGATCCTTTCGCCGTCTTCCAGCACAATCATCATCTGCGTCTGCGTTTGCACCTGCTTCTGGAAATAAAACGCCTCGGCATGCGAGCTCTCAGTCGAGGTAGTGTGCGCCGCAAGATTTTGATGGGCGAGAATCGCAGACTCCTCCCGCAGGTTGAATGCTCGCCCCCGCCGTGACTGCGCTGGCAGCAATGGGCGGATCAACTTCCGAGGCCCGATAACCGGCAGGCTCGCGCTTTCTCCCTCGCCATGGCTCGTCCCGCTTTGCGCTGGAGCAATCGGCTGCACTGCTGCAGGGGCGTGCTTGGACGACGCCTCGGAACGAAAGTCAGGCAGGCCCGTAACCGGGATGTTGGAGGAGTTTGCCATAGATGTCACAAAAGTTGCTGCAATCATAGATGCAGCGTCTGACAAACGGCGCTGCCTGTGCCTGATTTATCTTTGGATACCGAATGATTGAGTCGTATGTTAGCTGAGACCGGGCCTAAGCGCTACAAAATTATGGGCGTATCAGGCTTGTCGCAAACGAATCAAGCGAAAGGGACCGTAGAAGATTGCGGCGCATGCCCGACTCAACATGCGAGAGCCCCCGCTCAGCGTTTTCGATCCATTCGACCGTAACCTGCTGCGCCATCGCCGCAAGCTCCTTCTCAAGATCGATATTGCGAATTAGAGCCCCTGCTCCCGAATGAATCAGCAGAAGGTCTTCGAGCAGGCTACTCAGCGTGCTCAGCAGACTCGCCGTTTTCTGCTGCCCGTCAGCCCCGGCCCGGTATGTCTCCGTCATGCGAAACAGTGCGGAGAAATCCGGCTCACGCAACGCCGTGTGCAGGATTGTCAGGGCGTCCGCGCGGCTGTGCTGATAGCTTTCCAAATCAAACGCAATCGCACGTCCTACAGCCCCCTGGGCCAGTCGCGCCACAAGCGCGCGCTGCTGCGGACGCAGATCGGCGCGCTTGGCGGCCAGAACAGACTCAATCTGCTCCTTGGGCAATGCCCCCAGCCTCATAATTGCTGCCCGCGATCGGATCGTCGGCAGCAGGTCCCCCGGATTCTCAGCCAGAATCAGAATGCTCGCATGCTCCGGCGGCTCTTCTAAGACCTTCAGTAGCGAGTTCGCCGCCTCCTTCATAAACGCCGAACCTGCAAAGATATAAAGAGCCCGCCGCGCCTCCGACGGCACTCGGTAAATCTCGCGAATCAGCGTCCGCACCTGTCCCACCTTGATTAACAACTGCGGCGGGTCGGGCGGAATCACCAGCATGTCCGGGTGCGTCTGGATCAGAATGCGAGTCTCTTTTTTGTCGACATCGCGCAACTCTTCGCGTGCTGCCACGGCTTCGTCG
>JAJXZK010000130.1 GCA_021780095.1 Acidobacteriota bacterium
CCGCATTATCCACTTGTCGGCAGCGGTCTATTCGCTGGATTATCTGCCCTTCGCTCCGCGCTGGCAGGATGGCGTCATTGTTGCCGCAGTGGCACTGGGTGTTTCTCTGCTGGCGACGCTTTATCCGTCGTCGGCGGCGGCAAAAATTCTTCCGGCGGAAGCGCTGCGATACGAGTAGCGCAAGAAATATTATTCAAATCCCCCGTCACGGCATCTTACACTTGTTTGCGGAGAAGACCATGAGCTCAAAAATCATCGTCGCTGGCCCTGAAGACTGGCCGGCACTTCCGTTAGCCGCCTGGCAGGACACCTACAGCACGCTGCATATGTGGACGCAGATTGTCGGGAAGGTGCGCCTGGCGCTGAGCCCGAGACTGAATCATTGGTGGGAAGTTCCGCTGTACGTCAGCGCAGTTGGGCTCACCACTTCGCCGATTCCCTACGCGCGCGGAGTCTTTGAGATACAGTTCGACTTCGTCGATCACAAGCTCACGGTTCAAACGAACCATTCCACCGGCGCAACCATAAAGCTGGCACCTCGCTCTGTGGCGGATTTCTACAGCATGTTGATGGCGACTCTTGCCGAGCTCGGCATTGAGGTAAAAATCTGGGCGATGCCGGTCGAAATCCCCAATCCGATTGCCTTCGATCAGGACACCCAGCACAAATCCTACGACCCCGAATATGCGAACCGGTTTTGGCGCATTCTGGTCAGCTGCGATTCGGTCTTTAAGGAATTTCGTGCGCAGTTCATCGGCAAATCGAGCCCGTCGCATTTTTTCTGGGGCAGCTTCGATCTGGCTGTAACGCGGTTTTCCGGCCGGCGCGCGCCAGAGCGCGTCGGCGCCGATCCCATTACGCGCGAAGCGTACTCGCACGAAGTGATCAGCGCGGGATGGTGGCCGGGCGGCGGCGATATTGCGGGACCGGCGTTTTATGCCTATGCTGCGCCGGAGCCGGAAGGGTTCTTAAATCAGGCCATTCGGCCAGAAAAGGCTTTCTATCATCCGCAGCTGAAAGAATTTCTGCTGATGTATGACGAACTGCGGCAGGCGAGTTCACCGCGAGCGACACTGCTTCAATTCCTACAGAGCACTTACGAAGCGGGCGCTAACACCGGAAATTGGAACCGTCAGGAACTGGAAAAAGCGTCGATCTGAAGTTGCGTATTCGCCCCAGGACTTTTAGTTGCCTTAGCAACTAAAAAGCGCATTTTTGGCGCTTATGGTTGCTAAGGCAACGAATTCTCCAGATGCCCCCTTCGCGTCGCACGAAAAAAGGAGCGCCATCATGTTCAAGAAAATTGCTGTGGCCTTTGACGAGTCGCCGGAAGCAGGTCGAGCTTTCCGCTCTGCGCTCGATCTGGCCAAGCTTGTCGGGGCAGGATTGACGATGATTACCGTCATTGAGCGGCTACCCGCCTACGTCAGTTACGTGTCGGCCGTGTCGCCGGATGTGCCGCAAATCCTGCAGCAGGAGAAGCAAACTTTCTATGCGAAACTGCATCTCAAGGCCAAGCAAGCAGCCCAGGAAGCGGGCGTGCCACTCGAGGTTAGGACGACGGAGAGTAATGAGGTGGAAGGACTGCTGCAAATGATTGATGAGGTTCTGCCCGACCTGGTGGTGATTGGGCTGCGGCGAGAACCCGGCGGACTCAGTGGATTTATTGGCGGCACCGCGCACCGCCTGGCACTGCACGCAAGATGCGACATTCTTGGAGTCCGTTAGAGACGATGCAACAAGAAGCGAGCATTCCCCAGTCGCAGGATTTGCGAGTAAGATCGTGTCGAATGTTTCGCTGTGCGAATTATCCATGCTCGATTCTTTAGACAATGAGACTTTTCCCAGCGAGCAAGAGGAGCGGTTTCTCCAGCGCGCGCAACGGGCGGAAAAACATCTGGCGGAACTGCTCGCGAACATACCCGCCGGCTACGCCACGCTAGATCGCAACTGGACCTTTACATTTGCCAATCAGCAGGCTGTGCTCAGCAGCCGCCAGCGGGCCGAAGATTTCCTCGGTAAGAATGTGTGGGCAATCTGGCCGGAGCTTGCCGGCACGGAACTTGAACTCCATTATCGCCAGGTGATGGAGACGGGCGTCCCAGCCCACTTTGAATATTACGGCGAAAATTATGACGCCTGGTTTGAGATGCATGTCTACCCAACCGAAGACGGGATCAGCGTTTACTTTCAGGAAATCACCCAACGCAAACGGGCCGAAGCGGCCTTGAAGGCCAGCGAACAGCGCTATCGTACATTCACAGAACTGAACCCGCAGCTGATTTTGATGGCCGATGCCAATGGCATGGTCACATTTGCCAACCAGCGGTTGCTGGATTTCACCGGCATGTCCCTGGAAGAAAGTTTGGGGGAGGGATGGCGCGCCGCCGTTCATCCTGACGACGAATTCCACACTCTTGGCGCGTGGATGGAGGCGCGGGCGAGGGATGTCGATTTCCATGCAGAAACCCGCATTCGGCGTGGCTGCGATGGATCGTATCGCTGGTTCTGGGTTCGGGGGTTGCCGGTTCGCGACGAACAAAACAAGACTCTCTACTGGCTCGGCGTCTGCATCGATATCCAGGAGCAAAAGTTAGCGATGGAGGAGCTGCGGAAGAGCCAGCAGGAGGCGGAGCATCAGCGGCTGGAACTGGAGACGATGTATCGAACAGCGCCGATTGGACTTGCTCTGTTCGACCCGGTGGAGTTTCGGTACCTGCGCCTGAACGATCGCCAGGCGGAAATTGTTGGACTGCCGATGGAAGAAATTCTTGGTAAGACGCTGACGGAAATCGCTCCGATTGAAGGGCTGAACGAAATGTTTCAACAGGTCGCGCAGGGCAAGCCCATCACCAACAATTTGCTGGAGGGTGAACTGCCAATGCAGCCCGGCATTCATCGCTATTGGACGGTGAATTATTACCCTGTCTACCGGCCGGATGGAACGATCCGCGCGATTACGGCCGCTTCCCTAGAGATTACGGCGCAGAAACGGGCCGAAAAGGCGCTGATCCAAAGTGAAAAGCTGGCCGCCGTCGGTCGACTGGCCAGCTCCATTTCGCATGAGATCAACAATCCGCTGGAAGCGGTGACGAACCTGCTGTACCTGGCGCTGAACCTCGAAGAAATACCTGCGGCCACGCGCCAGTACCTGGAGACTGCGCAGGGCGAACTGAAGCGTGTTTCGCACATCGCGACGCAGAGTTTGCGTTTTCACCGGCAGACGATGAATCCGACCCTAGTCAATCCCACGGAACTGATTGAGTCGGTGGTCGACCTGTACCTGGGGCGACTCTTCAACACGAACATTGGAGTGATTTCCAAATATAAAGCCACAAGACGAGTGCTGTGTTTCGAAAATGACATACGGCAGGTGTTGAACAATTTAATTGCCAACGCCTTGGATGCGATGCGCCAGGGCGGAAGGCTGTTCCTATGCAGCCGCGATGCAACCGACTGGAAGACGGGACGATCCGGAGTCCGAATCATTGTCGCGGACACCGGGCATGGCATGTCCACGGAAGTGAGAAAGCGGATCTTTGAACCGTTCTACACCACGAAAGAAGTGCATGGTACGGGCCTTGGACTGTGGATCTCTCGAGGAATCGTGTCGCGGCATCATGGTTCCCTGTCGCTAAAAAGCGGCCAGCAACCGGGCTGGAACGGGACCGTGTTCAGCCTGTTTCTGCCGGAGCAGCAAAATCCTTCGAAGTCGTCGTAATCATGGATGCCGGCGACGATGCCCCTAAGAAAAAGATGCAGCCATGGGAGATCTTGTCGGGGAAGTTTGGTATGGACTCCAGCCTGATGCACGCAGCGACATGACCGTCATACATCCCGCTAACCGCCATTCGCAAGCCCACACTGCCAATGCTTTTCACCGATCAGGAGAGTATTGAACGATCAATTGTGGGGCAGGACAAGGCTCGCGCGTCCGTCCCTGAAATTTTGTTCGGCGATGATCTCAAAATGCACAACACAGCCGCAGAAATCGCACTCCGCCTCATGGACGCCTTTTGCGACGTCCGATACTGGAAAGGTACGCAAGCACTCCGAGCAGGTGACGGCGATGGTCCCTTTATTGTTCTTGTCCCACACTGCAGTCTGGTTGGGTCTGCCCGTTTCAGGACGGGTAGGAAGTTCATGGAGCAAATCGATGATCTTCTCGAACAGTTGCTTGGGGTTGTATCCGCCTTTGGGAAAGAAGGCGTCCGCAAGCACGCTTTCGGGCACAGACACACCCGAGAATTCTGCTGAAATCACAATGACCGGGATCATGGGGAACCGCCGACGCACCACGGAAAGAATCTCGAAATCCATTCATGTTTGGCATTGGCAGGTCGGAGATGGTTATGTCCGGCAGGGACTGCTTGAGTACCGCTAGACCCTCAAATCCATCCGCCGCCCCGCGCACTTCGTAGCCTTGTGCTCAAAGTAACATTCTCCCAATGGAGTCGCGCCCTGATACAAACCGGGCCGAGGCAAGCTTCGGTGACGCGCCCTGCCCTCCTCTGTTTCTGCTGCCAACTATCGGTCATTTTAGCTTTGTCATGCCCAATGGTTACGTTCGCGGTCGTATCGCGGAAATACGCAGGCTAACGGCGCAACTGTTCGCAGCTTGCCTGCGTACTGCTTCCGGCACTGCGATGCGAGCCCCGGCGCCATCACGCTGCCACTTTAGCTCGGTATCGTACCCAAGTAGACGTAGGGTCGCACCCGGCGCTGGCACAATGTTTTTCAATGCAATGGTCGCGGGAACTGCCTCGCCTTCGTCGAGCAGATAGATCGCGTAAACAACGCCACCATTACCGCGGGTAAAACACAGCTTGCCGTCGCGATAGGGCGCGACCGGACGTGTCGCATAAATCGCCTCGCCGTTGATCTTCATCCAGGTCCCGATCTCGGCGAGGCGCGCAACCGCCTCAGTCGGCAGTTCGCCACTCGGATCAGGACCCACGTTCAGCAGATAGTTGCCGCCCTTGGCAACAATGTCGACCAACATGTGTACCACCTTGCGCGAAGACTTATAGTGATCATCCGGCGCATATGACCACGAATTGCCGAGCGTCATGCAGGTTTCCCAGGGATAAGGAAGCGGCCTATCTGGGATCTGCTGTTCCGGCGTTCGGTAGTTTTCGTATGGCCCTCCCACCGCGCGGTCAACGACGATCAGACCGGGTTGATTCCTGCATGCAAGCGCAGCCAGTCCCGGCATGTCGATATCCTGCGGCCATGGCACTTCCTGGCCACCCACAATCGCATTCGGATGCGCTGTCGGATTCACCCAGCCGCCGTCGAGCCAGAGAATATCCACCGAACCGTATTCAGATGTCAGTTCGCCCACCTGTCCATGCACGAACGCAACAAACTTCTTCCAGCGCTCCGGATATTCGCGCGTATCGTAGTTCACATCACGGTTTGGAGTTGCCCACTCAGGCGCCCAATAGTCCGGGCTATGCCAGTCGGGCTTGGAGAAATAGGCGCCGATTCCGAACGATTGCTTTCGAAATGCGGCAAAGACTTCTTTGGCGATGTTCGCCCGCGGATTTGTGTGAAAAGGACAGTCCGGCGCGGTGATGCGGTAGTCGGTCAGCTTGGTGTCAAACATGGAAAAGCCGTCGTGGTGCTTGGTGGTAAAGACAACGTATTTCGTGCCAGCATTCCGGGCGACGCTGGCCCAGACATCAGGATCGAACCCGATCGGATTGAATGTCTTCGGCAACGCCTCGTATCTTCTCTTGTAGTCAACATAGTTGGTACCGGCTGGCCGTTTGCACCAATCCTCCGAACAGATCGACCATGATTCCACCACGCCCCACTGGCTATACGTCCCCCAATGCATCATGAAACCGAACTTCCAGTCCTGCCACTGATGAAGCTTGCGCACAACTAGTGAATCAGTCACGGGCACGTATGGGTTGCTCTTCTCCGCAGCTGCCGCCACGCCAACCGCCTTTACGGCCGCCGATACCCCTATCAACTTGCAGAATTCTCTCCGCTGCATTCGATTCCCTTCTCTAACTGCTTTGATCTGTCCCCAGGTTCCTTATGGGAGATCATACTGAGTTAAGCCAGATGGAGTTGCGGCATCGTGCGGAGCCCAAGTCGGAAAATGGCGACTGCTTCATTCTGGACCGTTACCTTTGAACATTTGCGGCAAGAACCGACTTGCCGTCCCGTGAAGACAAGCAGATTGTCAATTGACTTGCGCGGGGTAGGTCGCTCCGTGGGGTCAATTAGCGCACCCTGGACATCTGGCGTGTGAATGACGACCGTGGCTCTATGATATAGGCAGGATATGGGCGGACATTCCAGTAGCGAGATTGGCTCAATCCAGGGGGTTGAGGACACGGAGAACGCGCGCTCGTCGAGTGCAGAGGGCACCGGCGATTCTGTATTGCTGCGTGTCGAAAATCTGCGGAAGGAATACCGCAGCGGGTTGCAGCCATTGGTGTTATTCGAGGGACTGAACCTGACGGTGCAGCAGGGCGAGATGATTGCGATTGTTGGCGAGTCGGGTGCGGGCAAAAGTACTTTGCTGCATCTGCTGGCGGCGCTTGATCGTCCCTCCAGTGGTGACGTATACTTCGCAGCAACCTGGCTAGGAAAATTGACTGCGGGAGAGGCCGCCACGTTTCGCAATCGCGAAATTGGCTATGTGTGGCAACTGCACTACCTTTTGCCGGAGTTTACGGCGTTGGAGAATGTAGCGATGCCGCTGCTCGCACGGGAAGAACCGAAATCGTCCGCCTTTGCGAAAGCGCAGGAACTGTTGCGCGAAGTAGGACTGGAAGCCAGGGTGCACCACCTAGCCGGGGAGCTTTCCGGTGGGGAACAACAGCGCGTTTCGCTGGCACGGGCGTTGGTCACACAACCCCGGTTACTGCTGGCCGACGAGCCAACGGGCAACCTCGACAACCGTACGGCCGAAGCTGTGTTTGGCCTGCTGGAACGGCTGCACACCACGCATCGGTTAACCTCCATCCTCGTCACCCACAACATGGAAATTGCCAAACGTTGTGGACGGACGCTCCGGTTGCACGAAGGCCGGTTGCACGAAGTTCGGCTGCACTCGAGCGAGTCGGAAGAAGGCGGCATTGCATCCTCTGATACGCCGGGGCATCCAATTGTTCGTACCGCGGTTCCAGGCGCCAATCGCACAGGAACGGCATGAGCCAAGGGGGGAATATGTTCGAACGGTACACGGAGAAAGCGCGGCGCGTGATTTTCTTCGCTCGCTACGAGGCTAGCCAGTTTGGCTCGCCGTACATTGAAACAGAACACCTGCTGCTTGGACTCTTGCGCGAAGATAAGGCGTTGAGCAATCGCTTCCTACGCTCCCATGCGTCTGTGGAATCGATTCGCAAACAGATTGAGGCGCATACCACGATTCGCGAGAAGGTTTCGACTTCGGTGGATCTGCCGCTGTCGAATGAATGCAAACGAGTTCTGGCCTACGCCGCGGAAGAAGCGGAGCGGCTATCCAACAAACATATCGGTACGGAACATTTGCTGCTGGGATTACTGCGGGAAGAAAAATGCTTTGCTTCAGAGATATTGCTGGAGCGCGGGCTACGCCTTTCAACCGTTCGCGATGAACTGGCGAAGACGACGCAAGAGCGTGCTCCGCAGGCGGCGCGGAATCGCGAATCGAGCATTCTGGCGGAGTTTTCGCGCGACCTGACGCAGGCGGCGTTGGATAACCAACTGGATCCATTGGTGGGTCGCGACGCGGAAGTGGATCGAGTGATCCAGATTCTGTGCCGACGCACAAAAAACAATCCAGTATTGATTGGCGAGCCGGGAGTGGGTAAAACCGCGATCGTTGAGGGCTTGGCGCAGCGCATTTCTGATGGCGATGTGCCGAGTTTTCTGGCGGACAAGCGAGTGCTGGGGTTGGATCTGTCATTGATTGTGGCGGGCACAAAATATCGCGGTCAGTTTGAAGAGCGGCTGAAGACGATTATGAAAGAGCTGATGGAGAACCAGAATTCCATCATCTTTAT
>JAJXZK010000422.1 GCA_021780095.1 Acidobacteriota bacterium
GCGCTGACGTCAGGTCCAGTTGGTCCCATCACCTATCGCATCTTCGGCATCAACAAACACGGCAAAACCGCCGGCCCGTCGAATGCCGCTGCCGTCTTGGCCGGGGCAGCGCCGCCCGAGGTGCGCGATCTTTCCGCCCAGGTGATTGAACGCGGAGTTGTGTTGCGTTGGCAGCCCGTACCCAATCTTTCGCCAGACACCAGCATTCAGATTGACCGCACCGTGGTAACGCCTACGGTCGCGCCCAATCCGGCCAAACCGAAAACTTTCAATCCTATGCCGCGATCGACCGCACCCCTGGAGCAAAAACTTCGCGTTCGCTTGATCCCGCCAGATTCGCAACATACTTCCGCCACGGATCCGGGAATCGCACTCGACCCGACCGCCCAGTTTGGTGGTCAATATAAATACAGTGCCAGTCGCGTCGTTCAGCAGCAGATCGGTCAGCAGACTCTGCAGCTCAACAGCTCTCAAACTCCCGCGGTGCCGGTGGCCACGCGCGATACCTTTCCGCCCGCCGCGCCTTCGGGCCTTGTCGCCGTACCGGTTTCGGCCATCATGAACAATGGCGCTCCGGAAGTCGATCTTTCCTGGTCTGCGAATACTGAATCTGACCTGGCGCAGTATCGCGTCTATCGCCGCAGTGTCACCACCAACCAGCTTATGCAGCGCATTGCTCCGGAAGGCGGCAACGGGCCAGGTGTCGAAACAGTTGTCGCCCCGGCCTACCGCGACCTGCACGTTCAGCCCGGCCAGACCTACTCCTACGCGGTCACGGCTGTCGACACTTCCGGCAACGAAAGCCGCCGATCTGCGGAGGTCACCATCACCGTTCCCACCTCCTAACCAATCTGTTGTGCCAATCGAAGGAGAAGCATCGTGCAGTATTGCCGTTTTCAAACGCATCAAGGTCCTCAATACGGTGAAGTTAGCCAGCGCCAGGGCGAATGGTGGATGGAGCGCCTCATCGCGCCGCCGCCGGAAGATCTCACTGGCTCCCGCGTCGTCGAGAATCTCCCCGCTCAACCTCTGTCCGCTCTCACCTTGCTGGCTCCTGTGACGCCGTCGAAAATTGTCTGCATCGGTCGCAACTATCGCGACCACGCCGCCGAGCTCGGCAACGAACCCCCAAAAGAGCCGCTCCTCTTTCTGAAAGCACCTTCTTCTCTATTGCCCCCCGGCGGTATCATTCGCCTCCCCGCCGTGTCACACCGCGTGGACTACGAGGGCGAACTCGGCATCGTCATCGGCCGCAGTTGCTACAAATTGAAACCGCAGGAGGACGTCCGCCCCTATATCCGTGGCTACGTGATTGTGAACGACGTGACCGCTCGCGATCTGCAAAAGTCCGACGGCCAATGGTCCCGCGCCAAGGGCTTCGACACCTTCTGCCCGGTCGGCCCCATCGTTTCCGATGCTGTCGATCCCGAAGCCGGCGTCACCGTCACCACGCGACTCAACGGAATCGTCAAACAGCATGGCGCCACTACGGATTTCATCTTCAATATCGCCGTGCTGCTGCGCTATATCTCCGCCGCCATGACATTGAACCCAGGCGATTTGATTCCCACCGGCACCCCCGCAGGCGTCGGGCCAATGCAGTCCGGCGATATAGTCGAGGTCGAAATTGACGGTCTCGGCCTGCTTCGCAATCCCGTCCAGACGGAAAGCGCTTGAGATGCGCCTTCTTCGCTTTTTCCAGGCTTCCACCGGTATCATGGGCAGAGCAGCCGCTCAATGCCGAGATCTTCTCGAGCTCCTTCCGAGCAAGGAAATTTAAATGCGCGTAATTGTATTGATGATTGAGATTGAGCAGCCGGAAGGACTTTCGGCGCGTAAGCTGGTCCTCGAAACTTCCAAGCACAATGTCATCACCGCCTATGGAGGTGCAATGGGGATCAAACTTTTCAGGCGATTCCCCGATGTCGATGCGGTGGTGGTGCATCTCGATGTGGAAGACATGCCATTTGCAGAGGTGGTGCGGCAAGTTCGAGAAATCCGCCCCAACGTTCCCGTCATTGCTTTGTCGCCGGTTGGCAACCTTCTTCTTCCGGGCGTCAATTATGTGATTCCCAGCCACGAGCCGCAAGCTATTTTGCAGGTCCTGGCGAACCATTTCAACGCTTCCACGTCAAATTAGCAGTCAGACTTTACTGGAAAAACAGGTGCGTTATTGTCGGGGCAGGTCGATGAATTCCTCTTGAATCGCCCGTCAGCCTGATCCCGTTGACGATTCGCCGCATCGAATAAAGTGGTGGAGACGCGCGCCGGCTTTCCCGCTTCGCAACAAAACGCAGCAGCCAGGAGGAAATAATGTCAAAGTCAGTGCTTGAACAACTTCGCGCCATGACCGTGATTGTCTCGGATTCCGGCGAGATTGAAGAGATTGAAAGGGTCAAGCCGCAGGATTCCACCACCAATCCTTCGCTGATAACCGCCGCCGTACAGTTGCCGCAGTATCAACCCATCATGGATCAGGTGCTGCTCGCGGCCAAGAAAAAGCTTGGCAACGGCGCCAAGGATAAAGATGTCGCCAACCTCGCTTTCAAAGGCCTCGCGGTTGAGTTCGGCAAGCGCATCTTGAAAATCATTCCTGGCCGAGTCTCTACGGAAGTGGATGCTCGCTTGTCGTATGACACCAACGGATCAATCCAGCAGGCGCGCGAGATTATTCAGCAATACGAAGCGGGCGGCGTGTCCCGTGAACGAGTGCTGATCAAGATCGCCTCCACGTGGGAGGGAGTCCGCGCTGCCGAAATTCTGGAAAAAGAAGGCATTCACTGCAACATGACGTTGCTGTTCGGTATGCACCAGGCCATCGCTGCCGCGGATGCGCGCGCCACTCTCATCTCCCCGTTCGTCGGCCGCATTCTCGACTGGTACAAGAAAAATACCGGCAAGGATTATCAAGGTGCGGACGATCCCGGCGTGCAGTCCGTCACAAGCATCTACAACTACTTCAAGAAGTTTGGGTATAAGACCGTCGTCATGGGCGCAAGTTTCCGCAACCTCAGCGAAATTCAGGAACTGGCCGGCTGCGATCTATTGACCATCGCGCCCAAATTCATCGAAGAACTCGACCAGAAGTTTGAGGAGCTTCCGCGCAAGCTGGATCCAGCCAACGCCAAGAGCCTGCAAATCGAAAGATTGACCATCGACAAGCAGACCTTCGACAGGATGCATGAGGAAAATCGCATGGCCCACGACAAGTTGAAGGAAGGCATTGAAGGCTTCAGCAAGGCGCTGGAGAACCTGGAGCAGTTGCTGGCGAAGCGTCTCGCCGAGCTAGGTGCCAATCAGCAGCAGACCGTCGGCGCCGCCAGGTAGCCTTCGGTCAAAAGTCATCATGCAAATGAAAGCCGAATCTCTGCGAGCCATACATCGCTCGTCGAGATTCGGCTTTTCACTTTCCCCTCACTCGCTTGCAACGTGCCCTCGCACTCACGCGCAGCGACTGCTAACCAAAAGCGTTCCCACATGCGAATTTTCTTTGAAATTTTTGTGAAAATTTGTACAGTACTTTCAACTTGCCTGGCATCGAAATCGGAAAGGATCGGACTCACGCCACTGCACGCACGGCGAACAATAAGAACGGCAGCACGAAGTCCAACGACTTGAACGGCTACATCTGAGCTTCATGGATAGGAGCACGCCATGTCTACGAATGCGGTCCCGGCGGACAACCCGCTGCGGAAATTGTTTGAGGAAATCGTGTACGGTTGCTACAGCCAGACTTCTGAACTGAACGACGCCGAGATTTCGAATTACGTCGCCGGCATCCTTACCGACTTTGCCGAAACCGAACAACTCTATCGCATCCGCGACCGTCGCGGTCGCCCCCTGCGCGAGGTCAGCGATATGCTTGTCGCCTCTGACCCGGTGTATGGCGACGCTTATTCCTTTCCCCGCGAACGCGAAGTCCGCAAGCACATTGGCGACTACAGCCTGTTCTTTGCCGGCATGTTTCCGGAGTCGGCCCAATGGCTGCGTCGCAACCAGCAGGAAAGCCTGCAGGCCCTTAAGCGCGCAGGCAAAGAAAGCTACTACATCGTCTCGCAATTCAATGTGTTTGAGTTTGAACAGGAAGCCCCGCTGTTCGCGCGCCTCGCCGATGCCTTCGACGCCTGCGCGGATGGGTTGACGCAGGTGCGAAAAGAACTGGATCGCCGCCGCCTGCTGCCGCACAATGCAACTCCTCCGCCGAAGCTGCTGATGTAAAAGACGCCGCAGGACGCGGGGGGCCTTTCCTTCGCATCCTATGTCAACGGCGGGCGAAGCTAGTTCTGCTAGCATCTTGCCGGACATGAGCGTCCGGCAAAATGCTGCGCGAAAAATGTGCAAAGGCTTCTTCGCCTCGTTCGAGCTTTCGTCGGATGCTCTTCGCGTTCTTCCGGCGTGGGCATTATCGTCCCCGCTCACGGTTCGGGAAATCCTTGACGAGACCATTGGGCAAAGGCTTGCTTAAGCCATGCCTGCCCGAGCATAATGCAGCGACTTTTTACCTAATATTATTTCCGCAACTGGTACATCTGGTCGCATGGCAATCGCCGCCCGCATCCGAATGAAAATGCCCATGCGCTGGCGAACATGCGCGCTGCTTTTGCTGTTTCTAGCGGCCGCGGCCAACCTATGGGCCGGTCCGCCATTTCAGATCGACGATCCAGAGCCGGTTGATTTTCGCCACTACGAGTTCTACCAGTTCGGCACCGTATCCAGCACGCCGGTTGAAACCGATCCCACAGGACCGGCATTCGAATTCAACTGGGGCGTCATCCCTAACGTGCAACTCCATGCCGTTCTGCCTTGGGGGGCGATCCAACCGTCCAACAGTCCCATCTATTTTCCCGGCGGAGTCGGACCCAGCGCGTACGGGCTCAACGATATGGAACTCGGCGCAAAAATTCGTTACATCAAAGAAGCCAAATACCGCCCCGAAATCGGAACTTTCACCATGCTGGAAGTCCCCACCGGGAACGCCAACAAGGGCCTTGGCGTCGGACGCGTCTGGTACAAGCTGCCTGTTTGGGTGCAGAAAAGTTGGGGCCCCTGGACTAGCTATGGCGGCGCAGGATATCAAATCGTCCACCAGACCCAGTATCGCAATTTCGCCTATGGCGGATGGCTCCTGCAACGCAACATCGGCAAACGGCTTACATTAGGCGGCGAAGTTTTCTCTCACGGCAGAGAAGGCTTCGCGACCGCGCAAACGCAAGCCTCAACCATGGTCGACCTGGGCGGCTTTTACTACATTAAGAATCCAGCTCTGCAAGTTTTATTTTGCTATGGGCATTCCGTCGCGGGACAGACCGAAAACTACGCCTACCTCGGCCTGTATCAAACCTGGGGATCGAAGCCCGGACATGGGCTCAATGGCTTCTTCGGCCGCCATTTCCAGGGGCCATGAACGCCGGGTCTGTCGAAGTGATCCTTCCATCTGATACATCTATTCGTATGCCCATTCCAAGAGTTACCCGCAGGAATTTCCTGTCCACCGCCGCGCTGGGCTCCGCCGCGCTGGGTTTGTTGCCGCAGCGCGCATTGGCGAAAGCGCCCAATAGTCCCAGGAGCGACGGAGACTGGTTTCTCAGCCAGACCGAATGGGACTCGGCGTCCTTCGACAATCTGCTGCGTGCTCGCCGGACAGTCAAGCAGCTCTTTGACGTTACAGCGCCCGATGGAGAAATGCTGACGGCTCATGTCCACAACGCTCTCACTGGGCTGGAACGCGGTTTCGGCATTCCAAAGGAAAAGATTCTTGTGGTCGCAGCACTACGCTCGGACGCCACTCTTCTCAATCTCGACGACTATGCCTGGAAGAAATATCAGCTCGGGGTCGGGTATGAGGTCAAAGATCCAGCCACAGGCCAACCGGCGGAACGCAACATATATTTCGCCTCCACTCTGGGGCCCGATGGCAAATATGCGTCGGACAATCCCAACGATCCGCACTCGATCGAATCGGACACATCGCTCCAGGCCATTCAGCGCCGGGGAGTTCAACTGTTGTGCTGTCATGCGGCTGTCGAAGCTATCGCCGGCTATGCGGTGGAGCGGCTCAAGTTGCAGGTGAGCCAGGAAACCGTCGCGCGCGACTTGGTGGCCCATCGGCTGCCCGGCGTGCTTGTTGTTCCAAGCATGGTTTCCGCCATTCCGATGCTGGAGACGCATGGACGCTTCTCCTATCTGCGGCTCTAGAGCGGATGGATGGTTCGTGTGGCCAGATTCCAAATGGAGTCATTCTGTGGTCGCTGCGGCGACCACAGAATGACTCATCCTCAAAATGATTGCACCAACTGTGATCCGCTCGAAACGAAAGCTAAAGAATGTAGCGCGACAGGTCCTGGTCCTTCACGATGGAGGCCACCATGTGCTGTACATAGGCTGCGTCAATGGCGATAACCTTTTCCGTGCCGTTGACGCCGTCGCGTTCCATCATCGGAATAGTCGGTGACGTTTTGGTGTCCGCAGCTTTCTCCGCGCTGGCGGCCAGGCTCACGGTCGCATCGCTGTCGCCCGCTTCGACTTTTCCTTCCGCCGCCGCGCGATTCTGCCGCGCCAGATCGGGCGCGTCGAAGCTGATTTCATCCAGCACCCGCTCCATAATGGTGTGCAGACGGCGTGCGCCGATGTTTTCTGTCGCTTCATTTACGCGGAAAGCGAAGTTCGCGATTTCCGCCAGGGACTCCGTCGAAAATTCCAGCTTCAATCCTTCCGTCTCCAAGAGCGCCGTCGACTGTTTCACCAGCGAGGACTTCGGCTCGGTAAGAATTTTGATGAAGTCTTCCACCGTCAGCGATTGCAGTTCCACGCGGATTGGGAAACGTCCTTGCAGCTCCGGAATCAGGTCGCTCGGCTTCGAAACGTGAAACGCGCCCGCCGCAATGAACAAAATATGGTCGGTGCTCACCATGCCATAGCGCGTGTTCACGGTCGTGCCTTCCACGATGGGCAAAATGTCCCGCTGCACGCCTTCGCGCGAAACATCCGGGCCATGTCCTCCCTCGCGTCCGGCAATCTTGTCGATCTCATCCAGAAAAATGATGCCGGAATTTTCTACTCGCTCGACCGCAACCCGAGTCACCTGGTCCATATCGATCAGCCGCTGCTCTTCTTCCTGCACCAGGTATTCAAACGCCTCGCCCACCTTCATCTTGCGCTTCTTGGTCCGCTGTCCAAAGATGTTTGGCAGAATGTCCTTCAGGTTGATGTCCATCTCCTCCATGCCCTGGTTGGAGATGATTTCCAGCGATGGCGTGCTGCGTTCGCGTACGTCGATTTCGACCATGCGCTCGTCCAGCTTGCCTTCGCGAAACTGCGCCCGAAGTTTTTCTCGTGTGCGCTGGTGAGAATCACTCGGTGGCGGCGGCGCCGGGCTGGGAAACACAATCGTGTTGGCGCTGCTTTCATCCACGCCGGAAATGGGCGTCGGTGCGGGTCCCGGCATGGGAGCAGGCGCAGCCACAGGCGGCAGCAGCATGTCCAGCAGCCGCTCCTCGGCGTTCAACTCCGCCTTGTCTTCCACCTCTTCCAGCTTCTCTTCCCGCAGCATGTCGATGGCAATCTCAACCAGGTCGCGAATCATCGATTCCACATCGCGGCCCACGTAGCCCACTTCAGTAAACTTCGAAGCTTCCACTTTCAAA
Organism: Acidobacteriota bacterium; assembly: GCA_021780095.1. The sequence goes on from JAJXZK010000422.1 coordinate 7,644, forward strand.
AATGGGGAGTTCGTCAGCTTCGCCAGCCGTCTTGCAATCTCAGTTTTGCCTACGCCGGTCGGCCCAATCATGATGATGTTTTTGGGCATGATGTCGTCGGCCAGTTCCGGCCCCAGCTTTTGGCGGCGCATGCGGTTGCGCAGCGCAATGGCCACCGCGCGCTTGGCCGCGTGCTGCCCCACCACATATTTGTCCAGCTCCGCCACAATTTGCCGCGGCGTCATTTCATCCAGAGAAAGCGCCTGGTCTTCTTCCACTCCAGGTAAATAAATGGCCATATCCACTCCTCGTTCTGCACCGCAGCCTCTGGTGCCGCGGCCAGACAGGCCT
>JAJXZK010000260.1 GCA_021780095.1 Acidobacteriota bacterium
GTTCATCTTCTCGACGAGCTTTGCCAGGATTCCGAAGTTCTGGATTTCGTCCAGTCGCCGGATTCCCAGACCGTCAAGAATCCCGTAGAACTCGGTTTCGGCGATCTCGGCAGCGACGCGGCGCACCTGGGCCATGCCGCGCACGCCGCTCTCCATCCACTTCAGCACCTCCTGCTGGATATGCTGATTGGGGATGTCCCGTGCGGACCGCACCTTGGCCACGGACCCCAGAATGTTGCTGTAGAGCGTCTCCCCGAGATCCCGGCGGCACGCCTCGATCTTGCCCGTGACGCTCGCGTCGAGCGGCCCCTTCTGTACGGCTACCGCCCCGTTGCCGTTCTCCTTCCGTGCCGTTCCGTTCTGAACAGCTGCCCGCTGCTCACAATCCGGGAGCGCCCAGGACGGAAGCGCCGGGACTTCGCGCGGGTGCTTAAATTCATCGAGATCCACCCACATCTCGGCAAAGTTGTAGAAGTAGCGGCCGAGGCCAAAACAGCTACAGGCCCGCTTAAAGGCCTGCGCTTCCGCCGACGTCATTGCGTTCTCGTCGTCTGCCCACTCCTCCCCACTCCCGCTGTGCGCCCCAACGCCGGGGATCGACACAACGCAGGTCACCAGCACCTTTCCGGTCTGGATGGGCTTGTCCTTCTTCATCCGGGTGATCGGGGAGACGGTGTGAACGGAGTATTCCCGCGTCCAGCCGCTGGCGGTGAAGATGTGATTCAGGCGGTCCGTGTAGGCCCGCGGATCGGCATAGGGCGTAACCCGGCCCTTGCGGCCGTCTCTCGAAGTAGCTGCGACCAGCCACTTCACATCTTTCGAGGCGAATGGTTCTTCCAGACGTACGAGTGCTTCTGCGGCTGTCAGTGTATGTTCCATAGTTGAACCTCTTGGAGATCGGAATCGAAATGATTCGGGAAGACGAGTCGGAAGCCAGCGAGTTATGAGGGATAGCTGGGACGCTCTGTGTCAACGGATTAAGGACTTCAGCATTCTCGGTAATCCGACCGGACCGCCGAATCCTTACGTGAGGCCCGTTTCTCGTCACTAGCACTATTTATCGTGGGCAAACGCCAGAGTTGCAGACTCCGGGGCCGGGTACTGCGGCGTTGGGAGCTATAATCATTTACCATGCCTGACATTTCGTTAGATCGGGCTCAGCAGGAGCGTCCGCACTGCCGTCTTGTCCAATCCCCGGATGACAGCTTCGTAGCCATTGATATAGAGACCGCAAACGCAGAAATTTCTAGCATATGCCAGATTGCGGCGGTGGAATTTGTTGGTGGGCGAGAATCGAATGTTTGGCACTCGTTGGTGAACCCGGAAGCGCCGTTCAATGCGCTGAATGTAGGCCTCCACGGAATCAACGCCTCCGCTGTCCGGAATGCTCCCATCTTTTCGAGCATCGCAGACACGCTGTTGACTTTGCTCTCCGATAGGGTGGTTGTGAGCCACACGCCCTTCGATCGGATTTCGCTTGAGCGCGCATGCCGCCAACACGGTATCCCTCTGATTAAATGCCGCTGGCTGGATACCGCTCGAGTCGTCCGCCGCGCGTGGCCGCGATTCGCAAGGAGGGGCTATGGGCTTAGATCCGTGGCGTCTTGGTGCGGCATTGAATTTCGGCACCACGATGCTGTCGAAGATGCAAATGCAGCCGGACGGATCCTCGCGCTGGCCGTTGCGGAGACGGACATCACGTTAGAGGCGTGGCTGCATTGTTGTCCAACCTCAGAGAGGAGGGTTCGCCAGAACCAAAGCCGTGATCGTTCCGCCCAGCTGGCGCCTTCCTGTTGTGCGGAATGCAGTGAACCATGATTGGGCGCCAGGAAATTGCGAGAGCACTCCAAAACGTTGCCAAACACGGCGACACAGATGTCTTTCCATTCCCTTTTGAGCGCTCGCTGATCCAGGAGCGCTTGAAAGAGTGCGTCGACTACGTGAGCGACATGGACCAGAAGTTTGACGATTATCTGGCCCACTCGGCCCCTCTCACTATCGAAATGCTAAGCCCTGTCGGGTACACAGGGTTTCGCCGCGTAACGTTGATCGAGCCATTCTGGAATGCCTACTACCTTGCCTTAGTTATGTCGGTATCTGACCAAATTGAGGCCCATCGCATCCCTGCGAGCGAGAACACGGTCTTTTCTTACCGCTACCGTTGGCTGGAGAGCGATCGCAGCCTTTTTGCCGATAGCAATTGGAACACCTACCGGAGAGAGTGTCTTTCGAAAAGTACGAATTTTGCATTCGTGGTGCAAACTGACATCGCCGACTTTTATCCCCGGATTAACCACCATCGCCTTGAGAACGCTCTCGATCGCTTGGGACGAGGCGCTGACGCGACGAAGCGAATAATGAAACTGCTTGGCATCTTTTCCGACAAGGCCTTCAAGGCTTCCTACGGACTTCCGGTAGGAGGGCCAGCCTCACGAATCCTTGCCGAACTCGCACTAAATGACTGTGACCAACACCTGCGAAACAGAGCGATTCAATTCTGCCGCTACGCCGACGACTATTGCCTCTTCTGCGACTCGAGGTCCGCAGCCTACTCACTGATTGTTATGCTCTCGGACAAACTAGCCAATGATGGTCTATCGCTGCAAAAGCAGAAAACGCGTATTCTCACTGCCGAGGAGTTCAAGGAGCTGAACAGGCTGTTGGACCCAGTTCCTGGCGATGATCCAACGGCATCCGAAGAGCAAAAGCTCCTTGGCGTGTCGATACGCTTTGACCCTTACTCTGCCACTGCGGTGGATGACTATGAGGCCTTAAAGGAGGCGATCAGCCAGATTGACATCATTGGCATTCTGTCCAAGGAAGTCGGGAAAACAGCGATTGACCAGCCGGTTGCGAAGCAGGCGATTGATGCCCTCAAAGTTCTGAAAACCCCATTGCAGGAAAGAGCCCTGCAAATCCTCCTTGATAAAGAGAACCTCTTGACTCTGTCGCCGGTATTTCCAAGCGTCATGAGAGCTGTGCGAGGACTCTACTTAAACCTGAGTCAAACTGGCCAAGCGCACATCGACGAAGCTCTCGTTGAAGTCCACAAATCGGCCAATCATCTTTTGGCGGTGGAGCTGAACATCAGCTATTACATTCAAGCATTGGCGTTAAGCCATTCGAATGCTAAAGAGCGAATACTTGTTCAACTGTTCGAGCAATTTTCTACGAGCCATTACCTACGGCGCCAGATCATTCTTACAATGGCGAGGTGGCAGCGTCACTATTGGCTCACCGACGTCAAGAAGAGATTTAGGAATCTGACGGAATGGGAACGGCGCGCCGTTATCGTAGCGTCGTACAGAATGGGCGATGAGGGCAAATTCTGGAGGAAACATAACGAGTGCTTTTGGGGAAATGCAGAGAAGCTTGTAAGTGAGTGGGCATTTCAGCGCGCCAAGGCAGACACCCTTGACGGAATTGTATGAATGAACGCGACGTCGCAAACGGTTTCTCCGCTGTGTGGTCTGAGCATTTCCCTATGCTCTCGCCGACCTTCATCATGGCTTTCAACGAATCCTTTGCATGCCCAATCTTTGGGCGCGCAGGAATAGTCGAGGCTGTTCAGTCAGGACCGAGGTCCGCGGGTGCGGATCTGCTTGCTGAGTTTGCCTTCCGGCTTGCCGCAGCCGCGAACGCGGCTGACATGTCCGTAAACACGGCAGCTGCTAACAAATCCATCTCGGAGTCAGCCCTAGCAGCTGCCGCCGATCGGATTTACGAGTTCCGGCCGGAACTGAACGTGCACGAATTAAGCCTGGAGGACCCCGAGAGGCAGGAGGGAATCCGTCTCGCCGCCGTATACGAAGAGTTTTTCTCACTTTGGCCAACGGAATCCATCGTTTTCTCGCCCGCGATAAGAGGCAGTGGGGTTCTCGGATCTTGTTTTGCCGATTTGGCGATTGGAAGGACCCTATATGAGGTAAAAACGGTCTCGAGGCCGTTCCACTCGTGCGACCTACGCCAACTGCTAGTATATTTAGCCCTCGAATCGGTGACCGGGGACCATCGTTGGGACTATGGCGGGCTCTTCAATCCGAGGTCCGGTCGCTTTTGTAGAGTTAGCCTTGACTGGCTGGTGACTCGGCTCAGCGGGGGAAGGCCACCCACACTTGTCTTCGCGGACTTTGTGCAGGCTCTCGTCCGAGATTCCACACTCGACCGCCGGTTTTGACGTACCAAGCGCACGCGCGTCGCGGACTAGGGTGCATTAGTCCTGACGCGCCGGCTCCCTTGGCGCCGGACTTTGATCTGTCCCGCAAGTCGGCTGCTCATCAGTCTCTTGAAACGGGCTCAGCCGTGGCTCCATGAATCATACCCCGCTTGCCTGGGTAATGTTCTTCGGACAGACGCTTTCGTGTCGCCATGGACTGCAAACTGCGTCGGACCAATGCCGCTCTCCGCGGAGTGTGGGATCCTCACCGAGATCTTGGCTGCCCCCGGATCAGTTATCTGATGAGCGTGCGTTATACTTCGGCATCATGGCCCGCTTCTGTCTTCTCTTGCTCTTCACGCTCAGCATCAGTGTCCTATGCTTCGGACAACCGCCAGCTTCAAAAAATGACCGACCCCAAATGGCTGAGAAGAATCAGGCACGCCAAGAGACAGACCCCCAACTAATTCCACCAGCAGTCGTACAGAAACGAAGCCCCGCAAGTACGAATAGATGGGACGCATCAAAGCACGATATGGTGGACAAACTAAATGCGGTATCCACCGCTGTCATTGCCGTGTTTACTTTTGGCATGTTCCTTTGCATTTGGATGCAGATAAGAGCAAGCAAGAACACCGAGCGGGCGTGGATCATTGTTTCTCCGTTAGAACTCGCTCCTCCGATCGGATTCATACCCGGCACAAACGCAGGAAATATCGAGAACCATTTGATCGGCGTGAATCAGCAAAACGTGTTTTCCTGCGCCATAAAGAACACGGGAAACACTCCAGCTCAACTTCTTAAGCTCGCAATGACGTATCGCACTGTGAACAGTGTCGGCGAGATCCGCGCCACCCCTGAATATGGTGAGAAGGACAATTTAAATGGGTTGCTACTGGTGAAAGACGACTCTGTTGGATTTGAGGCTGTGCTTGAGCCAAACCCGATCTTGACTAAGACTGAATGGGACGCGGTTCATGCTCAACAATTGACCCTGTACGTGTTCGGGGTTGTTGCCTACAAAGACGTGTACGGGAAGTCACATGAGACTCGGTTTGGGTATCTCTACTTGATTCCAAAGGGCGGGGACCGTACACCAAAGGGATTTAACCGGGAGAAAATGCCTCGCGCGTACAACTCCGCGACTTAGTGAAAGAGACCGAAAGAGAAAGTCGGGCGGACCCGGTACCCCTTAAGAGATCGGGAAGCCACGAAACCTTCTGGCGGTGAAATGGCAATCCTAGAAAGTCAGGCGAGCGTTGTGGAATGCGAGTGGCCCTTCAGTTCATTCAGAAGGGCACGTCTTGATCTGTGATGCCGAGTCCGTCAAAGTCGCCTCGTGGTTCATCATGTCGCTCATCACTCGACGGCCGCGGATCCGATCCGGCTTTCCCCGAGCGTCCATTATCCGAAATCAGGCTGATGTCGCCAATCACGATCTCAGTGCGGTAGATCTTCTTTCCGCTCTCCTTATCGTCCCAGGACCGGGTCGTGAGCCGTCCCTCGATAAACAGTTTCGACCCTTTATGCACGTAATCGCGCAGGATCTCGGCGCCGCGCGCGTAGGCGACCAGGTTGTGCCACTCTGTGCGCTCCTGCCACTCGCCCTGCTTGTCCTTGAAGCGTTCGGAGGTTGCCAGCGAAAGCTTGGCAACCAGCGTTCCACCGTTCGTCGACACGATCTCCGGATCCTTGCCGACATTGCCCAGCAGCAGGACCTTGTTGACTGTCTTGCTCATGATTTACTTCTCCTTTTCCCGCGCCTTCGTCGTTCCGGCACGAAAACCGTGTTCTCAACTGAAAACGTGCGTGATGGCCTTTCGCAGGTCCTCTGGTGCGTACTCGTTCCCCGTGTAGCGAAAGCATCTTCCCTCGGCATCGAGGTTCAGGTACCGGCGCGTATCAATGTGCTTGTAGAGGTAGAGTTCGCCGGATCGTCCCATGAACATGAAGCACTCGCACAATTTCGGCCCGAGCACACGTTCGAGCGGCGCCCAATCCGACGTCATGGCCGCTCCTCCGCCTTGGCCTCTTCAGCCTTGGGAACCTCTTCGAACATTTCTCCGAGCAGGTAGATGGTGGTCCCCGTGAGGCACATGACCATCAAGTAATCGAAGACTCTGAAGTCAATTCCTGTTCGGCGTATGAGGACCTCCGACACAACCGCGGCGTGCAGAAGGATCACGAAGGACGCAGCCCAGAGCGCGTGGCGAACGACGCGATGCGCAGCGATCTGCTCCCCGTGCTTGCGGACTTCCAGCAGTACGTAGACGGCGAAGTAGGCGCAGAACACGTACCACTCTTGCGCGAAGACCTCGACAATGCCCTTCAGCGTGAAATGCATGTCCTCCCCCTCTGGAAGATCACTCGTATTCCCGGATCGGCCGCGGGTCAGCCTTCGATGAACATTCCGACATCGGAGAACCGGCGCAGCAGAGCCAGTGCTCCAAGCACTGCCGGGCCGATGACCAACGCATTGATCAGATCGATATGCCTGAGTTTGCGTTCGAGGCTTGTCTCTTCTTCGTCGCGTCCGATTTCGAGTTCGATCCTGAGCCGGACGACCAGAAGGATTGAGACAACGATGGCCGCCACTGCGACCGGTGGATTCGCGACATTGTGCGAGGCCACGCCGATGGTAAAGAGCGTGAGACCGAAACAGCGCAGCCGTTCGTAGATCCGCGGATGATGCCAGTCGATCATGCGGACACCTCAACGAGCTGTGGCATCGCTGCCGGTTCCAGCAGATGCGAATGACGGCACCCGCAACAGCACACAGCCTCAGTCACCTTGAGTGCTGCGTCCGCCCAGAGCGGCCCCGGCGGTCCGGGTTCGCCGCTTCGGGTCAGAAAGTGCGGTATGGCGCCGCCCCGGAAAGCCGCATCCTTACCCCAAAGTTCTGTTTCAAGGAAGCCGTTGCGGCCGAGAAAGAGAATCGCGCTCCGCAATTCCGCGCGCCTGCCGTCCTTTCGTTCGAGCCAATGTGTCGTAATCAGCAGATCGTAGGTGTTCTCGAAGCGGAACATCTCGACGCGCACGAACTCATCGCCGACAATGACGGCGTGCATGCCGTTAGGCAGGAAGTTCTGAACCCGCTGCAGCCAAGGAACCGCGCAGCCGTCGACGCCAACGAAGCCAACGTAGTGGCCCAGGAGTTCGACCGCGCCTCCCGATTCCTCGCCACGAATCTTCCATGCTTTCGCCTGCTGCTGGTACACCACGTCCAGTTGCGGCCGGCAACGGATACCCGTCTTCCGGATCTGTTCCAGAGTTTCTGCGGGCAGCGCCAGTCCACGCCGCGCAATCATGGTCAGCCGACCTTCCTGCATGCTCACCTCCCTTGTTTACCGCCAGGTCTGTTTGGGAATGGGCTGGCCCAATGCTTCGCGGATCATTTCCCGCGAGCACCCGGCCCAGCATTTGTAGAACTGGGGATTGGCCACCGAAATCGCCAGGTTATCCCGAGCACGATCGCGTCCCTGTTGTGCGCAGGACGGACACTGCGTCCAGTAGTTGCCGCTCCGTTTGAACCGAACCTTGACGTGCTGGAGAATCTGAAATCCGGTGTGCGAGACGTCGGGCGGCGCAATGTCCTTGGCTACACGGCCGCAGACGGACTCCGGAATCGACACGCCCTGCGTGAATGTTTCGAGTTCCTCCGCAGTCAGCCGCTTCACGGACCGCAGGTACGCAATTTGGTCGGCGAGATTGCTGGGCGCATCTTCGAACCAGTAGCGG
>JAJXZK010000182.1 GCA_021780095.1 Acidobacteriota bacterium
GAAGGACAGCGATTGAAAACATTGTCTATTATCGAACGGATACGAGACAATGGCGGTAATCTTCGACGCACTGCTCGACAAATAAATTATGAGTAAAACAGCAATCATTATTGGGGCTGGACCTGCCGGCCTGACTGCGGCCTTGGAATTGCAACGGCATTCTGACGTTCACCCGATTGTGCTGGAAGCCACCAGCGAGATTGGCGGCATCTCCCGTACGATCCGTTACAACGGCAACCGGATGGACATTGGCGGTCACCGCTTTTTCTCCAAGTCCGATCGCGTGATGGAATGGTGGCTGGACGTGATGCCGGCGGCGACCACCGAGGGCGTGGGCGGCGCGATTCCTATCAGCTATCAAAACAAGCAGCGCACCATCAAGGCTGGTGAGCGCAATCTCGACCCCGATAGCAATGATCTGGTGATGCTGGTGCGTCCCCGTAAAAGTCGAATCTATTTTCTTCGCAAGTTTTTTGATTATCCCATCAAGTTGACCCCTGAAACCCTGCGCGGATTGGGATTGCCTCGCACCGTGAAAGTCGGTTTCAGTTATTTGCGTGCGCGCTTCTTTCCCCGCAAGCCGGAGAATTCCCTGGAAGACTTTATCGTCAATCGTTTCGGCAAGCAGCTTTATGGATTGTTCTTTGAGTCCTACACGGAAAAAGTCTGGGGTGTGCATCCGCGCCACATCAGCGCGGAGTGGGGCGCGCAGCGCATAAAAGGCCTGTCTCTCACCAGCGCCGTAAAACATTTTGTGAAGCAGGCATTTTCCGGCAAGAAAAAGACTTCTGGCGATTTGAGCCAGAAGGGCGTGGAGACCTCTCTCATCGAGCGCTTTCTCTACCCCAAATTTGGCCCAGGCCAGCTGTGGGAGCACGTGGCATCGCTGGTGCAGAGCAATGGAGGCGAACTGCACATGCGGACGCGCGTGACAGAACTTCGAGTCGAAGGCAACAAGATTTCTGAAGTGGTCGCCGTCGATGCGGAAGGGAAGACGCACGTTTTTCCCGCCGACTATGTCGTCTCCACCATGCCGATTCAACACCTGATTCGCAGCCTTAGCTGTCCAGTTCCCGCGGAAGTGAAAGAGGTTAGCGAAGGTTTGATTTATCGGGACTTCATCACCGTTGGCCTGCTGGTAAATCAGCTGTTGGTGACCGAGCTCGACGGCAGTCCACTGAAAGATACATGGATTTATATCCAGGAGCCGGACGTCACAGTGGGTCGCTTACAGATCTTCAATAATTGGAGCCCGTGGATGGTTGCCGATCGTTCCAAGATGTGGATTGGCCTGGAATATTTCTGCAACGACACCGATCCGCTCTGGAAAATGCAGGACGTAGACATCAAGAAATTTGCGGTCGCGGAGATGGAGAAGATTGGCATCCTGAAGGCTTCCGATGTGCTGGATGGCCACGTTGTGCGCGTGCCCAAGACCTATCCCGCATACTTCGGAACCTATGATCGCTTTGACGTGATCCAGAAGTTCACCGATAGCTTTGAGAATTTGTTTTTGGTGGGTCGCAATGGAATGCATAAGTACAACAACCAGGACCATTCCATGCTGACGGCAATGGCGGCGGCGGAAAACATCATGAACAATGTCGCCGACAAGTCCAACCTCTGGGCTGTGAACACGGAACAGGAGTATCACGAAGAAAAAAGGACATGAGAGCGGAATCGCGCGCGCATCGATGGCATCTGGCTCTCCTGTTGCTGACAATCTGTCTGCTGGCGCTGCGACTTTGGCATATCTGCGCCGACTTTCCCAATTTTCACTTCTATAGTCAGGAACGAGCCCGGTTCACCGACGAGGGTTTTTATACCAGCGCCGCACTTCACCATTTCACCCTTGGCCACGCCTCTGTTCCAGGAAGCTGGAATCCCGGAGTGTTTATGCCGGTATGGTCGATTCTGGTGGGCCTGATCTTTCATTTCACCGGAATCAGTGTGGTCGCTGCACGTTCCTTGGCCGTGGCATGCACCTGGATGGGAGTTGTGCTGACCTACGCCGTCGCCCGTCAATATCGATCGCAAACCTTTGCCTGCCTGGCCGCGTTCCTGATGGCCGCAAATGCGTTAGGTTTTTTTTATGGACGCCTCGCAATTCTGGAGCCTTGCTTTGTCATGTTTCTTCTGTTCGCGATCTATCTTGCGGGCAAGGTACATTCCGGCGGCTACGTGGTGGCCGCAGTCGTCGGCCTGGTATTTGTTGTAGCAACCCTGACAAAATCAACTGCGCCGTTTCTGTTGCCGGCCGTACTCTACCCAATGTGGGCGAACAATCGGGCCAACCGCCCGGTCGCGTGGCGCATGCTGGCAGTCTCACTTGCTGTCATCTTGCTTCTGCTGGGGTGCGCCAATCTCATCTGGCGGGCGCACTACGCGACCGACGCCACAATCATTCTTGGACTGCGACCCTGGTGGCAGTTGGAACATTCCCCAATGCGCCTGCTGCGCGTCTTCTTTCGCGGAACTTGGATTGATCCAGTTCTGTTCCCGGTAGCGCTGGCGGCCATTTTCGCAGCGGCTTGGCGGCTGCGGTCCTTTTGGCGCGACACTCTCTTCGTGACGGCGGTTCTATGGGAAGCAGGGTATGCCGCATTCATCGCCTTCCACTACGATGGTCCACCACGTTATTTCGTTACGCTGATCGCGCCCACAATCTGGCTGGCCATGATGTTTCTGGAGTGGATGTGCCGCGCGAACAACCGCGCGGCCCTCGCTGTCAGCGCCTGCGTTGCCATCTCCCTGCTATGGAACATCGCATCCATTGGAGACTATCTCCTGCACCCGAGGTATAGTCTTGTCGATGCCAGCGTCGCGATCAAACGGATAATTATCGCCGAGCACAACAAGAACCCGACCCAGTCTAAATTGTTGATTGGCCGCGGTGTGGATGAAGTTTCACTGCTGAGTGGAGGCATGGCAGCCATCGACAGCGACGGTTCGATGCCCCTCGAGGAGAAGTTGGATGTCTATCATCCTGGCTGGTTCATGGACTGGACCGGGAGGCTCCCAACGCTGCGAATGGAGACAGTTGACGCCCACCGACGCCTGGTGGAGAGGGCTGCGTTTCCCAAGCTGGATCGTTATCGCGATGCCGGTATTGTGCTATATCAGATTTTTCCGAAAGGTTCGCAATGACAAGCCATCACTCCGCGCCCCATGGAGATTCCTTATCTTCAGCGGGGAAAACTTCCCATCGGCGGACCGGCATGTTTCACTCGTGGCTGATTCCCCTCTTCGTGTCGGCGATCAGTCTGTCCTATGCCTTCCTCGACTGGGATATCTACCGGCAAAGGTTTCTCGTCCACCCGGACGGATGGATGCTGTACTTTTCGGGCGGCATTGAGGCTCCCTGGCAATACAGAATCGGCGTTTGGGAAGCAGTGCGCGCGCTGCATCGCTGGTTCCACCTCAAGCCGTATGACGCCCTGACGCTGATCGATGTGTCGTGCCTGGCGTTGTCGTTGTGGCTGATCCTGCGAGTGCTGCGCAACTTGGAAGCCTACAAAATTGCGTCCCTGCCTACACGATGGTTGGCAACCGCAGGAGTGCTATTTCTAGCCGAATATTATTTGATCTGGGGACATTGGTTTCAAACCGAAGATGCCCTGCCCTCCATCTTGTTTGTCGCGTTGAGCGTGGCGCTAGCCTGCGGAGAGTTAGTGCAGAGCAGGGCTCTGGCTTGCCTGCTGCTCGTGTTTCTGGGCGGGATTCAAGGGTTCATTCGAGCTGATGTCGCCGTGGTGTTGCACGCCGGGTTTTTTCTGGCTGTCCTCTTCAACAAAAGGGCTGTGCCCCTGGGAAGGGCCTGGCAGGCGGGGACCAGTCTGCTGGCAGCATTAGCCGCCGGCTGCGTGCAGTTGTATCTCATGGTGGTGCGATTTCCAAACGCCCACTACGGATCGGAAGGTGTGGTTCAGCTAGCGAACAACCTGAAGCCGGAAATGTGGGCCACCATGCTGTTGGCTCTGCTGCCCTTTGGACTTCTGCTGGGGTTGTTGGTCGGCAAACGCTATTGTCCAAGCCCGGTGGTGGTGATGCTTCTGACCAGCTCACTCCTGTATTTTCCGTTATGGGCGACGGTTGGGCTGCTGGATGAAGTGCGCATCTTTCTGCCCTTCGCGTTCGCGCTGATGCCTGCGACCGTGTGGGCTTTGATCGGACTGATGCCGCAATCCGGCTCAGAGAATTAAATGTGACAGCTGGTCGCGCCGCGCTTTTCCAGATATTTCTGGTGATATTCTTCCGCCGGCCAAAACGTTTCTGCCGGGACCACCTGCGTGACAATGGGCTTTGAAAATTTATGCTCCGCAGTCAGCCGCGCGATGGTTGCCTTCGCCGCCTGCTGCTGCTCTGGCGAGTGATAAAAAATCACAGAGCGGTATTGTGTTCCGAAGTCCGGCCCCTGGCGATTCAGTTGTGTCGGATTATGCTCCGCGAAGAAGGCGTCGAGCAGTTGCTGATAACTCACCTGCGCCGGATCGAAGGTGACCTGTAACACTTCGGCGTGACCGGTCTGGTCGGTGCATACGTCACGATAGCCAGGGTTTTCGAGGGTTCCGCCTTCATATCCAACGGCCGTTTCCACCACTCCTGGAATGCGGTCGAACGCCGCCTGCACACCCCAGAAACAGCCCGCACCAAACGTCGCCTTTTCCATGATTCACTCCCGCCCTTTGAGCGAAACTCTCGCCCTCGCCCCAGTATAGCGAGCCCAGGCGATCGCTCCAAAAGCGCAGTTATCGCGGGCGCGAACGCGAAGGCCGGCTCGTTTTGCGGTTTCTAGCCAGAGGCCTGGTTGTCCTGGGTTGTGGCTTTGATTTCGATCCAGCCGGTTGACCGGCTTTCGCACCAGGTGACAACTTCGCCGCGCGATAGAGGGCCTGTACTTCCTGCGCCGTCAATTCCCGCGATTCGCCGGGCGGCAAATCCAGCACGAGCGGGCCATATTCCACGCGCCGGATTTTCTCCACATGGTGGCCAATCTCTTCAAACATTTTGCGCAGCTGGCGATTGCGACCTTCCGTAATCGTAATCTCGTACCATGGATTTTCACCCGCCCGAAACAGCCGAACTGCCGCCGGCGCCGTACGCACGCGCGCTTCTCGGCCTCGATATCCGGAGCTCGATTCAGGATCGCCCAGCGGAATCGAAACCCCGCGGCGCAGCGCATTCAATGCATTTTCGTCAGGAATCCCGCTCACTTTTACCAGGTAGGTCTTCGGCACGTGGGAAGCGGCTCGGGTCAACGCGTTTGCCAGTTCACCATCGTTGGTGACCAGCAGCAAGCCCTCGCTGTGATAGTCGAGCCGGCCAACCGGAAACATGCGCAGCTTGACGCGCGAAAAGAACTGCATCACCGTCGGACGTCCCTGGGGATCGCTCACCGTGGTGACAAACTGCTTCGGCTTATTCAGCATGTAGTAGCGATATTCACCGGCAGGATGAATCAATTTCCCGTCCACCCGGATGTGATCGTGCGCGGGATTCGCTTTACTGCCCAGTTCGGTGACGATCTGCCCATTCACCTGCACGCGGCCCTGCAGGATGAACTCTTCCGCTTTGCGGCGCGATGCGATGCCGGCGCTGGCAAGTATCTTTTGCAGACGTTCCTCTTTGCCGGCCGGACGCGCTTTTTCCACGTCGTCCTGCGCGGCGATGGCTGGCGTATCCGTTGCTCTCTCGCGCTTCATGGCTCAGATCCAGGCGATTCCCCGGAGGCTTCTTCAGTGGATCTCTCTTCTGTAACTATTTCTGTGACAGAATTCTCACTCGATTCCGCGTCTGTATCTGCGTCTGTTGCGGACTCTGAAGGCATCGCGTCCAGATCGTTCGCGTCGGACTCGGCCATGTCCGCAGCCATCTTTTCGAATTCTTCCATGCTGGGCAATTCGCTTACATCCTTCAGCCCGAAGCGCAGCAGAAATTCCTTCGTGGTCTTGTACAAAATGGGGCGTCCAATCACTTGCTTGCGCCCCGCTGTCGTGATCAGTTTCCGGCTCATCAATCCGCCCAGCACGCCCGATGTATCCACGCCGCGAATTTCGCTGATCTCCGGCGCCGTCACCGGTTGTTTGTAGGCGATGACGGCCAGCGTTTCCAGCGCTTGCAAAGATAATTTCATCTGCGGTTTCAGGCTTTTTACAAAGGCTCGCACGGCGTCATGGTATTCCGCCTTGGTCGCCATGCGGTAACCGCCGGCAATCTCGCGAATCTCCATGCCGCGCTCGCCGTTGGCATATTCAGCGATCAGCTCGTCCACAATCGGCTGCAACGCCTGCTTTGCTGCACGCTCTTTCAGGCGAGCTTGCTTGCGCGCTTCTGCATCCTCCATCGGAAGTGCGGGTTGCTCCCCCGTTCCAGGGGTTTCCTCCGATGTCACCGGTGTCGCATTGCCCGAAGCGCCTCCTGCTTGCAATCCATCGCTCGCGCTCGCTTCATCATTTGCAGGCTGGGTCACCTCGAATGGCAGACCCCCCACAGCCTTCGCCGCGAGCACCTCGTCTGCAAAGATGGAGGCCAGCTGCGCCAGCGTAATTGGTTCTTCGGCCGCGTAGATCACTGCTTCGATTTTGGCTTTTAAGCTCATTGGATTTCAGGAGTCTCTAGGATACCCAATCGTGCACCTTCGACCAGCTTTAACGCCAGTCGTCACGGCCTTCCACCATGGTCGACTCGAAATTGTCGTGCTTCTTGATGTAGATTTCTCCAAAGCTGCCCGTCTGCCGCAACAGGATCGCCTGCAGCCGCACCAGCTCCAGCAAAGCCAAAAACGTGCAAATCAGCGCCCGTTCTGACTGTACATGTTGCAGCAGTCGCCGCAATCCCACCGGTCGATCTTCCATCACCAGTCGACGCCGCACGTAGTCGATCATCTGCGCCACCGTGACCGTCTCTTCGTCCACATTCAACACTGGCCGCTGCCGCGCACGCTCCAGAATCTCGCGAAACACGCGGACCAGATCGACCGTATCGGCGGCAATTTCCGGTTCCGTTCCTTCATCTTCCAGAAAATCGTGAATCGCCGGGTTCGTCCAGGACGATTCTTCCAGCATCTGCTTCTGCAACAGCATCTGGGCCGCGTTCTTGAAGCGCTGATGCTCCAGCAGTCGCTCCACCAGTTCCCGCCGTGGATCTTCATCTGCCGCATCTGTGGTGCCATCATCTTTGCGCGGCAGTAGCATCTTGCTTTTAATGTGAATCAGCAATGACGCCATGTAGATAAACTCGCCCGCACTGTCGATGTCCGACTGCTTCAGATTCTCAATGTAAGCCAGAAACTGGCCGGTGATCTTGGCGATGGGAATGTCGTAGATGTCGATGTCCTGCTTGCGGATCAGGTCCAGCAGCAGATCGAGCGGGCCGTCGTACACCTGGCCCACCGTCACGCCATACGGGAACGTATTGGCCTCTTCCTGCGCCGCTTTTTTCTCGGCAGCGCGCTCTGCAGCCCTGGCCGCGGCTTCGGCGGCCTTGTCCTTGTGGTCCGGCGCGAACGGAGGATTTGCCGGCAGATGCAGTTGCTCCGGCGAGGCCGCAGCCGCGCCCTCCGCGCCTGGCGCAGGGACCTCGGCGTTTTTCGCCTCCGTCATTTCCTCGTCCGTCGCGCCATTCGTGCGTGCCGCGTCGTCCCCGGATTGAGAGGAACCCATCATCGAGATACGTCCACTGCGGCGTTTTCCACTTGCGGCAAATGCATCGCATCCCGCACCTGCCGCATGGTCTGGTCTGCGCGTGTCCGCGCACGCGCCGTTCCATCGCGAAGTATCTCCCACACTTGATCCGGCTTGGATTCAAACTCGCGCCTCCGCTCCTGGATGGGAGTCAGTTCGGCAACTACTGCATCGGCCAGCC
>JAJXZK010000016.1 GCA_021780095.1 Acidobacteriota bacterium
GCATACCGGGAAGAAGCAGGCCCTCTTTGGAGGGCTGGACGGAAAGCGGTCCGGATGACGGTTTTGCGCGCCTTGCTGGCGATGGCGCCCCTCGCGGGAGGCGGAGAATCCATCCATGCATTTTTCCGAAAGGATTCAGCCAGTGCTTGAACAAGCTCGCCGAACGCCCCGCACAGCCTGCATTTCGCGGAGCAGTCGCGAGCCGGCGTCTTGTGGCTTGCGGCCGGAAACGCGGGCCGGAACCGCGCTCGATTGATGCGCTTTCGTGCCTGTGCTTAGAAGAGTGACAGAGCCAATGCCTCATTCCGAGCCTAAGACCAAACTGCCCATGGAGGACCCCCTGCGCCTTATCACGAAGGCGCGAGTGAAGCTATTTAGCTTATGGGTGAGGGCCACATACCCATTCGCTGCGGCGGGCACCGGCCTGTCTATGCATTACACGACTATATTGAGCCGGACAATGGCCCCGGCCATCCAGCTCGGCAACTCCGTGATTATTCGGAAGGATGCATGGATCAACACTTTTGATATAACGCCCGGAACTGGTGTCCCCAAGATCATTATTGATGACAACTGCCTGATAGGGGCCCGGGATGTAATCTCAGCGAAAAACCAGATCCACATCGAGCGCGATGTCATAATCGGGACCTCTGTACTTATCCAGGATCACCATCACTCTTACGAAGATATTGGCCGGCCGATTAGGGTACAGGGCATCACACAGGGAGGCACAATTCGAATCGAGCAAGGATGCTGGATCGGACAGGGTGTGGCGATCGTATGCGGCCAAGGCGAGCTGGTCATCGGCCGCAACAGCGTGATATCCGCGAACGCCCTGGTTACGAGGAGTTTCCCGCCGTACTCCGTGATTGTCGGCAATCCCGCAAGACTGGCCAGGCAATACGACCCGGCCAAAGGAATATGGGTAGGCCCTGCCGGCCGCCCGCTGGCAGTCAACGAGCCAGCCTAAATTCCAGCAAGGACACACCGGATGGACAAAACGTTGCAGCCATTGGTCAGCGTCGTAACTCCCGCCTATAACGAAGAGAAGCATCTGGCGGAGTGTATCGAAAGCGTTCTCGCCCAGACCTATCAAAACTGGGACTACACCATCGTCAACAACCGCAGCACGGACGGAACCTTAGAAATCGCCCGCCGGTATGCAGCAAAGGACCCGCGAATTCGCATACACAACAACGGCCAATTTCTGCCGATGCTAGCCAACCACAACGTGGCTGTTCGGCAGCTCTCTCCGGTGAGCAAGTATTGCAAGATGGTCCTTGCCGACGATTGGATCTTTCCGGAATGTCTGGAACAAATGGTGGCCGTTGCCGAGACCTATCCTTCGGTTGGGGTCGTAAGCGCCTACCAGCGGTATGGGGAACAAGTCCGGATAACAGGATTGCCTCTTGAGCAGACTTTCGTCACGGGCGAAGAAGCTTGTCGTGAGTTCCTCATGGGCAAGCTCCTATTATTTGGCTCGCAAACCTCAGTTCTCTATCGAGCGGACCTCGTTAGAAGCCGCGATCCCTTTTTTGTCGAGACGGACGCGTTCGCAGACTTCGAGTCGTGCTTTTGGCTTCTCAAAGCGTCCGACCTTGGTTTTGTCCACGCAATTTTAACCTTCTCGAGACCACGCGCGGAGTCGACTGGAGCCATTTCCGCGGACTTGGGAGCCCATTTCGAAAGCATGCTCGGGCTGTTATTTACCTATGGCCAGGACTGCCTCTCCAGCAGTGAATTTAACGGCTGCCTCGAGCGTCAAATGTCCCAATACTATTCGTTTCTCGGCCGCCGCTTGCTCGTTGAGCACGACCGCGACTTCTGGTCCTATCACAAGAAGACTCTTGCCTCCTTCGGACTTGGCCTGGACCGTGCCCGCTTGGCAAGGACAGCGGCAGCCGAGATGTTCGCCTCCGTACTGAATCCGAAGTCCACGATCGAGCGCGTAAAGAGGCTTTTCACCTTAAAAAAGATCAGAAACCGGCAGGCGAGAAGAGTGGTTCCGAGCTTGGAAGAAGACGGGTCGATTCGGGCGATCAACGGATCGGGCGGCGATGATGCGAGATAGAGCGTGCGCCGTCAAGACAGCCGCGCCTTGTGGGAGCGGCCAGGCTTCTTCTCCCGATCACAGATGCCAAGCAAGCAGTGGCTATTCCCAGCAAAACGAAGATGAAGCTATCTGAAGCTCTGGACATTCTCAAGGGCGCGAAGCACCGCAATGGGGATCCATTCGCATGCTTCCTTGCGACAGGGTTTAACCCGCTGCATCTCGCCACATTCCTGAGCGCCGAACTCAGCCTGCTCTTTGCCGGGCAGAGGATTGAGATCCAGCAAGGGTTATACGGCGATCTTTGCGGAAACATCCGCCGGCTCGCAAAAGCTGAAACGGATTTCGGCATTGTGATGATGGAATGGGCCGACCTCGACGCGCGGCTTGGGATTCGCAGTTCGGCCATGTGGTCTCCCGCGATATATGCCGACGTGCTGGCGACGGTGAAGTCTCGCGCGTCCTACATTCAGGGGGCCATCAGAGAAACGTCTCAGCGCATGCCCCTGGCAGTCAGTTTCCCCACATTGCCGCTCCCTCCAATCTCATTTGCCCCTGGCTGGCAAGCGAGCTCCCTGGAGATCGCGCTTCACGCCATCCTGCAATCCGTCCGGTCGGAAATCTCGGAGTGTGCACAGGTGCGGATTCTGAGCGCTCAGCGCATGGATATGGTGTCGTCGTTGCGGGACAGGCTCGATATCGATTCGGAACTGCGCGCGGGATTTCCCTACCGGCTGCCACATGCCTCCGCGCTGGCTAACCTCCTGGCGCAACTTGCACGCAGGCCCGTCCCCAAGAAGGGGCTGATCACGGACCTCGACGACACGCTCTGGAGCGGTATTCTCGGAGAAGTAGGGATTGAGGGAATATCGTGGGATCTGAACCA
The DNA here is from genome assembly GCA_021780095.1 of Acidobacteriota bacterium. Next base: position 2,937 of record JAJXZK010000016.1, read on the forward strand.
TCATAGCCAAATGCACGCGTACTTTCAGCGGAGTTTGGGGGCCTTGGCCGCGGAAGGAGTGCTGCTGGGTGTCGCCAGCAAGAATGAGCGCTCCCTTGTCGAGACGGCCTTTGCCAGAAAGGATTTCGCTCTTTCACCCGCTTCCTTTTTCCCACTGGAAGTGAGCTGGGGACCAAAATCGGAAGCGGTGGCCCGCATATTGAAGACTTGGAACGTGGGAGCGGATTCGGTTGTTTTTGTCGACGACAGCTCGCTGGAACTGGCCGAAGTCAAGGCTTCCCATCCTGGCGTGGAGTGCATTCAATTCCCCGCGAAAAACAATGCAGCCATTTATGATCTTGTGCAGCACCTGCGCGATCTATTTGGAAAAGCCGCCATCGCGGAGGAAGACGGTATCCGGGCCCAGAGCATACGGCAATCATATGCCGCTGCAAACGCCTATGAGAAAGTAAGCGCAGATCCGAAAGATTTCCTCGAGCAAGTCGAAGCCGAGGTGACCTATCATTTCGACAAGATGCCTCTGGATTCCCGCGCCCTGGATCTCGTAAACAAGACCAACCAGTTCAATCTCAACGGAAAGAGATATACAGAATCTTCCTGGCAAAACCACCTTCGGCTTCCGGAAAGCTTTTTATTGGTGGCATCCTATAGGGACAAATTTGGCCCGCTTGGAAAAATCGCCGTCATTGCAGGCCAGCAAGCCGATAGCAAGCTGAGAATTTCCACATGGGTCATGAGCTGCCGGGCGTTTTCCCGGCGGATTGAATTCATGTGTCTTGAAGAGCTGTTCAGCAAATTTGACGTTGATGAAATCGAGCTGGACTATATGAAAACAGAAAGAAACGGCCCGTTGTGCGAGTTTCTCACCGAGTTGCTGGGCAATGATCCCTGGCCCGGCTGCACGATTTCCCGGCAGACATTTGAAGCTCGATCGAAGATGCGGCCCCAACCTCAGGAGATGACGAATGAATGACACAGAAAAGCGCCTTGCAGCCTGCTTTTCGGCGGTTTTTCCCGAGATGGCCCCAGACCAAATAGTCCAGGCAAGCGCAGCCTCTCTGGCGAACTGGGATTCGGTGGCCACAGTTACCCTTCTTTCAGTTGTCGAGGAAGAGTTCGGAATCAGCATCACCGTCGATGATCCAGCAATGTTTGATTCTTTCGGAAACATCCTGGCTTACCTGCAACAAACCGTCCAGTAACGATCGCTCTCGAGCGATGAGAAACCTATTCAGCTCCATGCCGCGAATATTGGGAGGTTCTTAACGGGGCCATCAACCAGGATACCGAGAAAGTCCTGACTAGTGCCAACTCATCGCCGGCGCTTCCAACGCCGGGCATGGCCTCGCAACTGGTCGCTTCTGGCTCGGCAGAGGGTCGCGCTGGCCAATTCCTGGACCCAGGAACAACCCCTAAGAAGCCGGGATCCATAATTTTCGCCACCCTGACTTTCCTCAATCCAGTGGGTCATGGAATGCCCCCCGTGATTAGCAAGAAGAGGAACCACATTCCCAGATTGTGGTAAAACTTTTCCTCAAAATCCGCACTTGGTGGAAATGACATTTAAGCTTCCCTGCGTCAATCTGCATGTCAACCATATCCCCTTTATTTTCAGGGGCCGGACTTTCGACAAGGTCAGTAGGCTTTAGCCTCAGACCAATAGTCTGGCAGAGGGATTGCCATATTTGATCCTAGGGATGGGACCGAAGTGGCGGCAGCCTATTTCGAGGCTGTGGTTTGAGCTTTAATCAGAGCGTTATCTTTGTTCTTGTGAGCAAGATAGCTAGAACTGGCGCTGTCAATCAGTGGGGGATTCGAGGAGCTTGAAGAGAATGAAAATACTGTTGACCGGTCATCGAGGCTATATCGGAAGCGTGGCGACAGAGATGTTAAGGTCGGCTGGGCATGAGGTGGTCGGTTTGGATACAGACCTCTTCGCCGGGTGTGATTTTCGGGAGGGGGTGTCCGAAATTTCAGAAATACGCAAGGACATCCGCGATGTCGAGAAGGCCGATCTTAGAGGATTCGAGGCCGTAATCCATCTGGCCGCCCTGTCCAACGACCCGCTCGGAAATCTCGATCCTAACCTCACCTACGATATCAACCATAAGGCTTCCGTAAGACTTGCCGAGCTTGCCAAACAGGCCGGTGTGACGCGCTTTGTCTTCTCTTCTTCATGCAGCACATACGGGGCTGCTGGCGATGGCTTCCTCGACGAGACAGCAGCTCTTAATCCTGTGACTCCCTATGGAGAAACCAAGGTCCTCGTGGAACGCGATGTGGCTCCCCTGGCGGACGACAAGTTCAGTCCTACCTTTATGAGAAATGCGACTGCATATGGCGCATCTCCTCGCCTTCGCCTGGATCTGGTGCTGAACGATCTTGTGGCGTCTGCCCTCACTACAGGCGGCGTACTTATCAAGAGTGACGGCACGCCCTGGCGGCCGATCGTGCACATTCGAGACATCATCGGCGCCATGATGGCCGTGCTTGAGGCTCCGAGGGAAGTCGTACACAACGCGGTCTTCAACGTGGGCCAAACCTCGGAAAATTACAGAGTCAGCGAGCTCGCTGAAATCGTCGCCCAGACGGTTCCCGGCAGCCAGATCGAGTACGCCCCGGGAGGAAGCCCCGATAAGCGTTGCTATCGCGTGAATAGCGGCAAGATACAGCGCGTTTTGCCGAACTTCCGCCCGCAATGGACTGCGCGCAAAGGAGCGCAAGAACTGTACGACGCCTATCGGGCCGCCGGATTCACCGCAGACGACATGAAATCCGGCCGGTATTTCCGCATACAGAGCATTCGAAAGCGGATCGAGCAGGGACAATTGGATACTTCCTTGCGCTGGATTCGCTCCTCTTCAACCGAGCCGGTCATCGTCTCAAGCAAAATTGGATAAGGCTCGCCGGGGGGACGAGACGGGAGAAGAACCACAATTCTATTTCTGGAGACAAAGCTACGAGGGGCGTTTCTGATTGATCTGGAAAAACACGCCGATCATAGAGGGTACTTTGCTCGTACCTATTGCGAGCGGGAGTTTGAAGCCCATCGACTGCACACTCGTTTTGTGCAGTGCAACATCTCGTTCAACAAGCGCAAAGGGACCCTGCGAGGAATGCATTTTCAGGCTGCGCCTCATGAGGAAATCAAGCTGGTCCGGTGTTCCCGGGGAGCTATTTTCGACGTGATTATAGACCTGCGCCCCGAATCGGCAACCTTCAAGCAGCACTATGCGGCGGTCTTGTCGGCAGAAAACGGGACGATGCTGTACATTCCGCAGGGATTTGCTCACGGCTTTCAAACCCTGGAAGACAGCACGGAAGTCTTTTACCAGATGTCCCAATTCTACGCGCCGGATTATGCGCGAGGTGTCCGCTGGAATGACCCGGTCTTTGGGATCGAGTGGCCCGCGGACGAGCGCATCATTCACGATCGCGACCGGTCGTATCCCGACTTCGCGGATTAATACGAGGCTCCTCTCAGTGAAGATTGCGCCGACATCAGAAAAAGTGGACTCCGCGGCACTCGGATCAGAGATGCATGCGTTGATCGCGGAGCTCTACCCGATCTGCCGCAGCATCACGGGGAACGGCCTTCGCGAGACCCTGAAGCGTCTGCAGCAATTCGTCCCGCTCACAATGCACGAAGTGCCCAGCGGAACACGGGTGTTCGACTGGACCGTGCCTCCGGAGTGGAATATTCGCGATGCCTACGTGAAAAACTCTCGAGGCGAACGGATCATTGATTTCCGGCGGTCCAATCTTCATGTCGTTAACTACAGTGTTCCGGTCCGGCAAAAGATGAGGCTGGCAGAACTCACAACGCACCTGTTCACGCTGCCGGACCATCCCGACTGGATTCCATACCGCACCAGCTACTACAAGAGGAACTGGGGATTCTGCCTGACCCACAAACAGCTCCTGAAACTGCCCGAGGACGAGTACGAGGTGTGTATTGATTCGTCCCTCGAAAGCGGGCATCTGACATACGGAGAGGCATATCTCCCCGGCGAAACGCCCGATGAAATTTTACTGTCGGCTCATGCATGTCATCCATCCCTGGCAAACGACAATCTGTCCGGCGTGGCAGTTGCCTGCTTCCTTGCCAGGCATATTTCGGAACTTCCGCATCGCTACTCGTACCGATTCCTCTTCATCCCCGGCACCATAGGGGCGATCACATGGCTGGCCTTGAACGAAGCCACGGTTCCGCGGATCAAACATGGCCTGGTGCTCGCGGGTGTAGGCGACGCCGGTCCGTTGTCCTATAAGAAGAGCCGGCAGGGTGACACGGAAATCGATCGGGTTGCGGCGCATGTGCTTCGGCGGCTCGAACCCCAGTCGCAAATCCTGGATTTTTCCCCGTATGGCTACGACGAGCGGCAGTATTGCTCACCTGGGTTTGATCTCGCTGTGGGAAGGCTCTCTCGCACCCCACACGGAACATTCCCTGAATATCATACGTCCGCGGATAATCTCAGCTTCGTCAGTCCGCAAGCCCTTCATGGATCGTTCACCGCCTGCGTATCCATACTCTCTACCCTGGAAAAAAACCGGACCTATCGAAATACAAATCCGAAGTGTGAGCCTCAACTCGGAGAGCGAGGGCTTTACCGGATGATGGGTGGCTCGGCCGAAAGCAGCGCGAAAGAAATGGCCATGCTGTGGGTACTGAATCAGTCAGATGGAAGGCACAGTCTCTTGGACATTGCGGAGCGTGCGCAACTCGATTTCGATGTTATCCAACGGTCTGCCGAGCTATTGCGAGAACATCGACTTCTGACAGAACTCCGGCCTACACGCCACGAGGGGGAACAAGAATGCTGAAAACCGACATCGCCGGAGGAAGGGTGTTGGTCACCGGCGCCAGTGGGTTCATCGGCTCGCATCTTTGTCGCCGACTTATGCAACTCGGATGCG
>JAJXZK010000073.1 GCA_021780095.1 Acidobacteriota bacterium
GACGCGTTGATTCCGATTCATCTTCCGTTCCGCTTTCAAATGCCCGACCCTGAAAACGCAATCCAAGGGCAAAAAGCGCGGGCCTTCTGGGTGGATATCTGGATTGCTCCAGACACAAAGCCAGGAATGTATCGCGGTCGCGCGCGACTCACGGAAGGCTCGGTACGCAAGACTGTTCCGTTTACGATTTCTGTATCGGCTGCGCGGATTCCAGCGCAGGACGTACTGAATATCGATTCCAATTCCTATGGGATGGGGTGGCTGCGAGCGCAGTATCCGAAGGCGTTGGCGGGATCGGGTCGCGCCAGGGAAGACGAACAATTTCACCTGATTCAGCAGTACTATCGGATGTTTTATGAGAACCGCGGCATCTATCACGTGCTTGGGTACGGTCATTCCGGATATGTCGATCCGGGGTTCGCGCCGCAACTGGCGGGAACCGGCGCCGGGAAGCATATTGCCAGTTGGGACAAGTTTGATCGGCTGTTTGGGCCGGTGTTAGACGGGTCAGCGTTCAACGGAACGCGTCGCGGCCTGCAACCTATTCCGTTTATGTATCTGCCCATCAATCCGGAGTGGCCAGCGAATTATCTGTGGTGGGGCGAGCCTGGATATCAGGCGGAATTCACGAATGTGGTAGGAGAGATGGAACGCCACTTTCGGGAAAAGGGCTGGACGAACACCCGGTTTGAAGTCTTCTTTAATCAAAAGAAACGCTACAAGGGCTTTGAGTGGGACGGCGACGAAGTTCGCTTCCCCAAGGACGATGCATATTTCCTGGTCTATCACGACCTGCTGATGAATTCTCTGCCCAAGAATACTCCCGTGCATTTTGTGATGCGCGCGGATACCAGCTGGACCATGCAGCAACAGATGCGCAGACTGAAAGGCGTTATTGGATTGTGGTGCGCCGGTGGCGGAATGTTTACCTGGTATCAGGATGAACTGCCTGCGCTAAAGCAACAGGGAAATATTGTTTGGATCTACGGAGGAACCCCGCCAGTAGAGGATGTAACCTCGTCGATGGCAGCTGACCCGCTGAAGGCGTGGATTTTCGGCGTCGATGGATTTGTGCGCTGGCTGGCTGTGAGTCCGGGGCCGCATCCATTTCAGACGCTCTCAAACGGCGGTTCGGAGACGCTGGTGTACTCGGGAGAGCGCTTTGGAATTGAAGGGCCAATTCCAAGCATTCGTTTGAAGCTGCAGCGAAACGCGGTTCAGGATCTCGACCTGCTGGAAGAGGAGGCGAAGCGAGGTTCTCGCGAAGCCACTCAGGAACAGGTTGTCGAGCTGTTTGACAACACCAAGCTGGCACAGTGGAAGCACTCGCCCTCGCCGCCTCCTCCTGGTAAACCGGTCGATTGGACCAATGCCGACATCGGTGACGCATTGAAACCGTATGATGCGCACTTTCCAACTCCGCAGCCGGATGCATGGCAGCGTGTCCATGACTTTGCCATCCAGCAGGCAGGGAGGACACAATGAAACTCACCGCGTTCATTCTCGCCGGTTCGCAAATCGCATTCATGTCGGCGTTTGGCGGCGTTCCCGCAGTCGCGCAGACGGTTCCGTCCACTGTGGTCAACTCCGACACGCAACAGCGAGAGTTGCAAGAGATCGCCCGCGTGGCGACGGTCATGATCGATGGAGACGTGTGCCAGCACATCGTGACACAGCGCGCGTTGGAGCACATGCTGCATTCGGATCCACGCGATGAGTGGCAGGCCGGCGATAACTACGATGTGCATGCCGCTCCGTTTATCCAGACGAAAAAGACGCTGATACGGCTGGCCATGCTGGCTCCCTATCCGGTCGACGTGAATCTGTGGATGCCTGTTCCCAATACGCAGGATATTCAGGTTGTGATTCGCAACAAATACAACCTGAGCCAATTCTGGAATGGAGCACTCGATCAACCGACGCCGCCTGAAATGCGTGAAGTGCTGCAAACCGGAAAAACATTGACGGCCCAAAAATCGCCAGGAATGCTTTCCGTGCTGGGACCGGTGCGAAACAGCATGAACGAGATTGTTGGGCTGGTCGAGGTGGTCAGCAGCACCGCCGCGCCACAACACGACGAACAATAGCGAGAATTTAGGAGGAGACCTATGATCTGGAAGAAAGCAGATGGCGGAAGAACCCGGAACACGAAGCGCTTATTGAAGTGCATGAAAGATTGCACCGGCTTTGCCATGGTTGGGACAATGCTGGCGATTGCGATTTCCGCCATTACCGCCTCGGGCGCTAACACAGTGAATACTTCCGGTGATGCTCGGAGGCCATCGAAGCTCATCCTGCCGTCCGCCACGCTGACACGGACTGGCGAGGTACCCGTTGTGTATCGCTTGAGCCAGGGATTTACGGGCCACGCAATACTACACGTTGTGTGGAGCGACAGCCTTGGACGCACGGTGGAAGACAAGACGCTGCCTGCGGATCTGCTGGACGAAACGGAGATCACCTTTCCTATCGACATGTCGCTGGCCGTCGCCATGAAGAACCATCTTCACGTGGACCTGACGCTGAATGGAAAAGACATCAAAGGCGCGCCCTACAACCAGAACGAAGCCGCCGAGGCGGACTTTGTCGCACAGCCGCCATTCACCGGATGGAAGGATTACGTCATTATGATGTGGCAGAACTATCCGGCGAACCTTATTCCAGACCTGCAAAATTTGGGGATCAACGGAGCGACCTATTCCAGCCGCAATGTCGCGTTGCCGGATTTCCTGATCGACAACAACATGCGGTGGTATTCGGAAAGTCTCGCCACCGATTACTACTCGGAATATCATCGCTGGCGTCCGGATCGTACTGTGGGATGGTCCTTCATTCAGGCGAAAAAACTCTACCAGGAAGATCCGAACAGCCTGGCAGCGTTCAAACGTCATCCCAGCTTCTGGGACCCATATTGGCGCAAGAAGGTTCATGATCGCGGCGTCAGGACGGCGGAACGGCTCGCGCCGTACCGGCCCTATTTTTATAGCCTCGCGGATGAGTCCGGGGTCGCCGAGCTGGAAGCCGCGTGGGACTTTGACTTCTCCGATGAGTCGCTGGTACCGATGCGGCGCTGGCTGCAGACACAATATGGCAGCCTGGGCGCGCTGAATCAGGAGTGGGGAACAAACTTTACCAATTGGAACCTGGTGATGCCGTTGACGACGAATCAGGCAATGAAACGCACCGACGGAAACTATGCTGCGTGGGCGGACCTGAAAGAGTGGATGGATATTTCTTACGCGGATGCGTTGAAGATGGGCGTGGATGCAATCCACGAAGGCGATCCGCAAGCCTACGTCAACATCGGCGGTGGCCAGATGCCGGGTTGGGGTGGTTATGATTATTCCCGCATTTCGAAAGTGCTCAACGCCATTGAGCCGTACGATATTGGTCGCAGTGTGGATATAGTTCACTCGCTCAACCCCAATATGGTGATTATGAGTACGAGCTTTGCTGCCGGCGATCGGGAGCGGCAGCGCGTCTGGTACGAGCTGCTGCACGGCAATCGCGGGTTGATCATCTGGGATGAAGGCGAAAAGTATGTCCAGAAAGATGGGCAGCCGAGCGATGTTGGCAAGCAGGCTGGCGAGCTATACAGCGCGATTCGTGGCGGCGAGGGCGCATTGATTATCAATAGCCATTCGGTGAATAACCGGATTGCGATCCACTACTCGCAGCCGAGCATGCGTACCCAGTGGATGCTGGAGCGGCGTCCAGACGGCGATGCATGGATGACGCGCAGCCCATCGTATGAGCGCTCGACGAACGATTTTATGCGGCTGCGCGAGTCCTGGTGCAACCTGATTGAAGACGAGGGATTGCAGCCGAACTTTGTCTCGTATGACCAGGTGGAGCAAGGTAATTTGCTGAAGGGGGGCTATCATGTGCTGGTGCTGCCTGAGTCCAGTTCGCTGTCGAAGGTGGAGGCGACTGCGATTCGCGAGTTTGTCGCGCAAGGAGGCGTTGCCATTGCAGACGGGGTTCCGGGCACCTACGACGAACACAGCCGCAAGCTTCCTGCCTCCCCGTTAGCCGATCTTTTCTCGGGTCCGAATACTGAAAAGATAAATGTACATCCCTACGGCAGGGGCAAAGCGATCCTGCTGAATGTTGACATCATCAGCTATCTGCAAAACCGCTTAGATGGAAAAGAAGGAGACGTTCATCAACTGATCGAGCAATTGCTTCGTTCGAACGATGTCCGCCCTGAATTCTCGGTGGAGGACGCGAAAGGCCATTCTATGGTTGGCATCGACGCGCACGTCTATGCCAATGGTGGAGTACGGATTATTGCGCTGCAGTCGAATCCTCAACTGCGCGTGAATGAACTGGGACCGGCGGATTTTCGTTCCAACGAACGGTTCACGAAACCAACCACAGTGCAGCTTCATCTGCCGAACGCGATGTACCTGTACGACACCATGGCCTCAAAAGAGCTGGGGTTCAAGAAGGAAATCACGCTGACCGTCGGGCCGTATGATCCGACGATCCTGGTGGCCAGCGACACTCCGCTGCCGCAGATGCAGGTGTCCGCTCCAGAGCAGGCACAGCGCGGAACCATTGCGAATATCGCGATCCATGCTGCTGGGTCGCAAGCGGACCTGGACATCTTCCACGTTGAAATGGTCGATCCAAAAGGAAATCGCCACGTCTTCTATTCTGGAAATGTCATCGCGCGCCAGGGTGCTGGGGTCAAGTCGATTCCATTTGCTGTGAATGACACACCAGGCAAGTGGACCATTGCCGTTCGTGACGTGATGAGTGGGCAGAGCGTCCAACAGACGGTGAATCTGCAATAAGAAACGACCATACTGGAAAAGGAAGCGAGCGATGCAAAAGAAAGTCGTCTTGGTGATCATGGTGGCTGATTTGCTTGGCGCGGCTTCGCGCCGCATACAGGCACAGGTGTATTCGCCGCAGATCATCAAGGTGGGCCAGGTGGATACCAGCAACATGGCCAGCCTGGTGCAGGGAATTTACCGGCAATATAACGCCACCACCGACCGTGAAAAAGCTGAGGCAATCTGGCGCTTCTATTTGACAGATGGAAGATTCGTAAAACCGGGGATGTTCTATCACATTCCCGGATGGGCCTACGAGGAGCCGGTGGGCCAGGTACTCGATCCCATCAAGCTGCTGAACAGTTATGGGTATGGACTTTGCTATCAGGATGGGCCTCTGATGGCGGCCACTTATGATGCCGGTGGATTCAAGCATTCACGTGTCTGGTTCCTCACCGGTCACACCGTTGCCGAAGTGTATTACGACGGCGCGTATCACATGTTCGACTCGGATGAACTGGGCTACAACCCGATCGGAGATGGACCGCTGAAGCAGCGCAATGTCGCTTCTGTCTGGCAATTGGAGCATGACGGCAGCATCATTACCAGGAATGTCACCGGCCCCACGACCTCGAATCCAAAGACAGTCGATTATCCCTGGTATCCGGCGGATGTTCGCGCGGGAGACATGAAAGATCTCGCCGAGCTGTACACCAGCATCGACGATAACTATCTCTACGCGTACCGCCGCTATCCCGAAGGCCGCACCATGGATTTTGTTCTGCGGCCGGGCGAGCGCATGATTCGCTATTACCGTCCCACCCCTGCGGGAACCTTTTATTTGCCGTACACCTACGATGGTAAAGATTGGAAGATCCTGCCAGATTTTGCGCAATTCAGTTTGCCGCCGTCCGCCGGTCCGCGCAGCGAGAAAGATTCGCGTCTATGGGCCACGGGCAAGATTGAGTATCGGCCCACCGACATATCGAGAGACCTTACACGCAAGGGCGACGATACGACGTATACCTTTTCCATGCCATCTCCCTACGTGATCATCGACGCGCATTTTTCTGTACAAGCCTCACTGCCGACAGCGGAAGATAAGCTGACTGCGGAGACCTCGATCGATGGGGGCCGCAGCTGGACGAAAAGCGCGTCGCTCGTCGGGCCATTCGATGGACCTTGGGAGATTCATGCAGCGGATTTGCCGGGTGCCCAAGGTCATCGCACGGCAGTGTCGGGAACGTATGGGTATCTGGTTCGCTTTTCACTCCACGGGGCAGCGAGTCAGGCACCGTCGCTACAGAATGTGTTCCTCACCACGGTATTCCAGTTGAATCCGCGGACAATTCCCGCGCTTACGCCCGGAGAAAATCAATTTGAATATCGCGCCGGGAAGGATGTCAGGACGGAACTGCCTGTGCGCGCCTCGAATTTGAACGAGTACGCGGCCAAAGTGGAAAGCGCCAACTACATGGCTCAGGATGGACAGGGCTACTGGGTCAATGACGCGGGTCGCTCGGGTGACGTCATCTTTGAAGTCTCTGCCAACGATCGTGATCTCAGCGGCTTCGATGTTGGTGGCAGGTTCCTCGATCTGACTGGCGGAATTGCTCCCGACAAATTTACGGCGGAGATTCGGCACGTCACTCCGTGGCCTGCGAATCGCAAGGGGCCGGGCTCGGCGTCCATTTCGTGGTCTCCCAGTAGCCATGGGCCGTGGAAAACACTGTGGACTTACAATGCCAAGCTGACCTGGATCGACGGCCAGCCGATCAAGCAGGTGCTGCGTTGGCCAGAGGTGGACCGCAGCGTGAGAAATTTGCCCGCGGGAACGGCGCATATCTATGTTCGCTATCAGTTCGACGGGCTGGCCATCGATCATTTTCGGCTTGCCAGCATCCACCCGGAAAATCCTTCCGCGACGCAACATCTGAGGATTACACAAATCTGGGAGGAGAATGGCACACAACACGAATTCCACAAGGATATAAGGAACGCGAACGTCGCGCAGGCCTACCAGATTTCTGTTCCCGCGAGGGCGGACGTGACCAACGTGGCATTCATTCTGGACTGCCCGCCGAAATAAAGTGGGCCGCGGCGCGACGTGCACGCACGCAGCCAAACACTTCCGCGAGCGGAAGCACTGCTGCTGGCTGGCGAATGAATCGGCCGCGGCGATGATATAAAGGACCGTCCAGCGTTTATCGCACAAGGAGTGTTGTCAATGTCGTCGACACGTCGTGAATTTCTCGTCGGCCTGGGAGCTACAGCCGCAGCCGTTTCCGTTTCCGGACGGCCCGCGCATGCCCTGGGCGGCCCGTCTCTGCTTTATCCTCCCGCAGATCTCTCTTATTTCGACACGCCTATTCATCATGGGCCCATGAAAATCCAGATCGGCTATGCCGCGATTACCTGGAAGGAAAACGATAACCAGGCAGTTGAGGATATCTCCGCTATTGGCTACCCTGGAATCCAACTGCGTGCCAACATTCTCGGCGAATATCCTGATCCGCACGCACTGAAAGAAACGCTGGCCAAACACCATCTGACCTTTGTGGCCTTATCCAGTGGAGACGCTCCGCTCGATCCCGCCGTCGAGAAGAAAAGTCTGGAAACTCACGCCGCGCACGCCCGCTATCTGCACCAGGCCGGCGGAAAATATCTGCAGGTCATCGGTACGTTCGCGCAGAAAACATACACCCCCAGCGACTACAAACGGGAAGGCATGCTGCTGACGGAGATTGGCAAGCGCGCAGCCGATTATGGCATCCAAACGGGATTCCACAATCACATGGGATCGATCGGGCAAACTCCGGAACAGGTGGACGCGATTCTCGATGCTGCCGATCCTCGCTACGTCAAGCTGGAGTTGGATACCGGACACTATCTGCAAGGCGGGGGCGATCCGGCGGAAGCCATTCGCAAGTATCATGATCGATTGCTATTTCTGCATCTGAAGGATGTTGAGCCGGCGGCGACAAAGAGCGGCTATCAATTCGTCGAACTAGGGCAAGGAAGAGTGAACTTCGTCGCAGTCTTTGACG
>JAJXZK010000250.1 GCA_021780095.1 Acidobacteriota bacterium
GCGATGGAGGCTTTGGGCAATCTGAAAGAGATTACAAGTGTCCGGCTGGTGAAACTGACGTAGGGTGAATCGAGAAGCAACGACTATCTTGCCGCATCGAGCGCGCCTGCAGTAGCATCTCAAAGGCAACGCCCGAGCCAGTAACGGACCGGAAGATGGCGTATCGAGAGCTTATTTTATCGAAGGGTTTTCTTGCATGCCGTTATACGAGTACGAATGTAAACAGTGCCACCAGCGACTGGAAAAGATCCAAAGCTTCAGCGCGCCGCATGAGACCGTTTGCCCGAACTGCGGCGGCGAATTGGAACGGGTCATTTCTGCGCCAGCCATCCAGTTCAAGGGTGCGGGCTGGTATGTAAACGACTACGCCAAGTCGGGTAGCAAGCCTGCCAAGTCGTCCGATTCCCCCGGTAAGTCCGAGGGCAAGACGGACATCTCTGCGGCCGCCTCCGACGGCAAGTCGGACTCGGGCAGCAGCAAGCCGGCGGCGTCGACGTCGGACTCTACTTCGTCTTCCTCCAGCAGCGCGTCGTCGCCGAGTGATTCGGGGTCCGGCAAATCAGGTGCGGGAAGTTCCAGCAATTCGAAGTCTTCGCACTAATTGTTCGAGGAGGATCGACGGGCTGAGCAGGCTGGAGCAGCCGACAGTATCCGTATTCCTGATTCATTCCGTCGGCACAGATTGACTACAATCAGCGTGTGCTGGATACCTCTCTCCCGATCCCCTCGAACGACTTGGAAGCGTGGTTGCATGACCTGCCTGCGCGGCCTGCGGTCTTCGCGTTGTTCGGTCCGGAGGCAGCCGAAGGCAATCCGGCCCTCGAGCCGTACATCTCTAAAACGGCCAATCTGCGCCGCCGAATGCATCGATTGCTGGCGCCGTCCTCCGCCGGAAGCAAGCGTCTGTACCTGGGAGGAACCGCAGTGCGGCTGGACTACTCTGAAGTGGGATCGGAGTTCGCGACGGCTTTGCTGATGCTGCAGGCGGTGCGGCGATACTGTGGGGAGCGGGTTCGAAAACATCTGCATTTGCGCTCTCCGTCGTTGCTGCGACTGTCGTGGGAAAACCGTTATCCCCGCGTGTACGTGACAAATCGCGTCACACAGCGCGCCCTGGCGACAACCTACGGACCGTTTCAATCGCGCGCGGCGGCAGAACGATATCTCGACGACTCGTTGAATTTTTTTGAACTACGTCGGTGCACGGAAGAGTTGCATCCTGACCCGGCATTTCCGGGCTGTGTCTACTCTGAAATGAAGATGTGCCTGGCACCTTGTTTCAAGGGCTGCAGCGATGAGCGCTACGCCGTGGAGGCGCAACAGGTGCGCGAATATTTCGCATCGCGCGGTGCCTGGACGATGGCACGGTTGGAAAAAGAGCGGGATGCAGCGTCGGTGGCATTGGATTTCGAGAAGGCCGCTCGCCTGCACCAGCAAGCTCAAAAAATGAAGACGGTTGCACAGCAGGCAGCACCACTTGTGCATCCTCTGGCAGATCTCGATGCAGTCATCGTGCAACCGGCGGTTGCGCAGCCGGTATTTGCAGCCGACGGAAAGCCGGAGAAGATGTCCAACCGTGCGCTGCGCACGGAAGCCACGCACGTCGCGATTTATCTGGTTCGTGGAGGCAGAATTTTTGGGCCCGGATTCTACTCGGTGGAAGGGATGCGTCATCCCAACGAACGGGCTGGCTCGACCTCGCTGTTTGCGCATCCGACGCTGCTGGAACCGACCCCGCTGGAAGCTCCTCCAGTGACCCTGGCCGCAGATTCCGGCGTGCAATCGGCAGGGACAAAGGCGGCTCGAGGTCAGCTGGAACAGCGGCTGCAGGCGGTTTTGGAGGAGTTGGAATCGCAGGCCCGTGCTGAAAAAGCGTCGCCGGAACAATTTAGCGAGCATTTATCGCTGCTGGCGCGCTGGTACTATCGGCCGGTCCATCGACGCACCGGAGAAATCTTCTTTCGTGATGAAAAACCTTCCGCGGATTTATCGGCGGAGCGACCCTTTCCCTTATCACGGATTCTGCGCGGCATTTCTCGCGTTTTTTGCGGGCAAAAAGATACCTCGGAAGTCGCGATGGATGCTGGTGCATCGTAGTCTTCTGGCAACAAGCGCGACTTATGATACGATTTTTCCCACTCTCTATGAATGGCCTCCGAATTTCTTCTACTACATCCCTGCAAGCGCTTTTACTTTTGGCGTTGGCTGCGATCGTTTGCTCGCCTCTAGCATGGTCTGCAAGCCCCGCTGACAAGCCGCCCATCACTCTGGACGAGTTTTTCAGCTTCGTCGAGATTCATGGGCTAGCTCTCGCACCGGATGGCAACACGGCCGTGATTGGAACCGAGCGGGCAGACTGGAAGCAGAACCGCTTCCGCGACGATTTGTGGATGTGGCGCGTGGGCGACAAATCCATCACTCCGCTGACCACCACCGGGCATGACAGCGACCCGCATTTTTCGCCCGATGGAAGCTACGTCGCGTTTCGATCCAACCGCCCATTGATCGCGGAAGGAGAATCTGCTAAGGATGCCGTCGAGCGGGTGTGGATTTTGCCGGCCCATGGCGGCGGCGCGTTTCCTCTCTATCGGGAACCATTGAGCGTGGATGCCTTTACCTGGTCGGGGGATGGCAAAGCGATTTTTGTTGCGACGCAACAGCCTATTTCGGAAGATGCCAAAACCGCGGAGAAGAAGGCATGGAAGGATACGGTGCGCTGGCGTGAACAAAGGCGTGGAGACGACATCCTGCGAGTGCCGATTGCCGCTGCGATTCCGCAGCCCAAGCTCCTGATGGCTTCTGGCAGTGAAGCAAAACCGGATGCCGACAAGAAGCCGCAATTGCCCTCCGATGCGACAGTTGTCGCGCAGAGCCCGCTGGCGATCACCGAACTGGTCGCTGCGCCTGATGGCAGCACGCTGGCCTTCGAGAGCCGCTCACTTCTGAATCGTCAGGAGAATCCGGCGGACAACGAAATCTTCTCTGTTGCGGCGGATGGAACTGGAGCCACGCCGCTGCAACTGACACATAACCAGGCGTACGAATCCAGCCTTCACTGGAGCCGTGACAGCAAAACGCTGTACTTTTCTGTTCCCGCCGCTGCCGGGTCGGCGGAGCAGGAGTATCAGGACGTGCAAGGCCGCCTGTATGGGATGGATCCGGCGAGCGGGAAAATCACCCGCCTCGGCGGGGATTACCCCGGCAGCTGGGAGGGCTACGCGATCCAGTCCGATGGAAGTTTACTCGGACGGGGCATGAGCGGTCTGCAAACCCAGATCTACGGCGTGAATGGCGCAAAAGCGAGCAAGCTGGCGGGTGTGGAAGGCAGCTACAGCAATGTATTCACCGCGCTCGATTCGCCGCGACTGCTGTTCAGCCACTCGGCGATCGACGAGCCGACGGAAGTCTACATGGCGGAAGATTCCGCCCATCTTGACCAAGCCAAACCGATTACGCAGTTCAACAAATTGTTTACGGAGCGCGCATTGCCGAAGTGGACACCGTATCGCTGGAAGTCGCCGGATGGCACGCCGGTGGAAGGTGCGCTGCTGTATCCTCCGGGAAAGTTCGGGCAAAAACATTTGCGCATGTTCACGCTGATCCACGGCGGCCCCGCTGATGCGGATGGCGACCGGTTCGGCGCGGATTGGTATGACTGGGCGATTCTTGCCGCGGACAACAACTGGCTGGTGTTTCGGCCGAATTATCGCGGCTCGAGCGGCTATGGAGACAAATTTCAGCTGCAGATTTCGCCGGTGATCGTGTCGCTGCCTGGAAAAGATATTCTCGCGGGTGTCGATAAGCTGGTCGCGGACGGCATTGCCGATCCGGACCACCTGGCGGTCGGTGGATACAGCTACGGGGGCTACATGACCAACTGGCTGATCACGCAAACGACGCGCTTCCGCTCGGCAGTTTCGGGAGCAGGCGCGGTGGAGCATGCCGCCAACTGGGGCAACGACGATATGTCGTTCGACGATGCCTGGATGCTGGGCGGAACTCCCTGGCAGAACCCAGCACGGTATCAAAGCGAAGCGGCGTTGTTCCAGTTTGACAAAGTGAAGACGCCGGTCCACGACGTAATTGGCGGCGCGGATATTCGGGTCGCCGCCGAAGAGGGGTATCTATTTGAGCGGGCGCTCGAAACCGAAAAAATTTCGCACAAGTTTCTGGTGTTTCCAGGGGAAGGGCACGGGTTGGCCAACAATCCCTGGCACGGCTATATCAAAGTTCGGGACGAACTTTTATGGTTAGAGAAGTATGATCACGCCAGCCAATAGCCTGGTCCATTTGCCGGTGCGGGAAGGCAGCGCTGCGTGACTGAACCGTCGTCCCAAGATGCTTCATCGACCCTTGAAGCTTTTCCAGAGAACCCTTGGAAGCATTGGCGCCCTCGGCTAGAGGCGCTGCTTGCGCTGCTGGCGCTGATTCCGATTGGGTTATTTCTCGCAGCGGGGCTAGGCCGACTGAGATCGGCAGTCCCATTGGAGCAACTGGAAGGCTCCATGCTGTTGGCGGCCGAGCGGGTGGCACATGGCCAGCCGATTTACATGCGGCCGAACTTCACCTTCATCCCGTACATGTACGCGCCTGCCTACTATTACGTCTCCGGTTGGGCGGTGCGGCTGCTAGGGCCTCGCTTACTGGCGCTTCGATTGGTTTCTCTGTTGAGCACCTGCGCATCGATGGCGGTGATGTATCTTTTTGTTTTCCTCGATGCGCCGGGTACGCGGCGTCGCAGGCATCTTGCAGCACTGGCTGGGGCGGCGCTGTACGCGGCGGCGTATCCCTGGACCCGCGAATGGTTTGATCTGGGCCGACTCGACTCCTTCTATATTCTTTTGCTGCTGCTGGCGCTATTGTCGACGCGCTATCTGCATCCGATTTTCGCTGCTGCAATGTGGACGCTGGCATTTCTGGCAAAGCAAACTATTTTTCCGGTCGCGCTGGTCATGCTTTGCGTGGATTGGAAGCGTCCGCGCCGATTACTGCTGGGCGTTGGAAGTTTTCTGCTGATGACGGCGGCGTGCGGGCGGCTGCTGGACCACGCCACCGATGGCTGGTTCTGGTTCTATGCATTCACAGTTCCGCACGCCAATGCGGATCTTTGGTTGCGGCCGGCTGTGTTCTACGTGTTTTCACAGTGGATCGCGCCGTTTGGAGTGGCGCTGCTGATCATTGCTGGGGCGTGGGTCTGGACTCGCCCTTCGCTCGCCGATGCAGGAACGCGGTTTTACCTGGTGGCCGCCGTCGCTCTCTTCGGCCTCTGCTGGTTTCTGCAGGCACATGCGGGCGCAACCGCCAATACTCCCATGCCGGCCTACGCGATTCTGGCGGTGATTTTTGGAATTTCGTTCGCTCGCCTGGATACTGCGTTTGCCTTCGCTTCGCGTGAGACGACGCGGGTATTTCTGCTGGCTGCGGTCGCAATTCCGCTAGTCAGTTCGGTCTATAATCCACACGATTTTATGCCGCATCGCGACTTAATCGCATCGCAGGAAGAATTAATTTCGTGGCTGCACGTTTTTCCCGGCGATGTCTACCTTCCAGCCCATCCCTATGAGGGCGTATTGGCAGGCAAACAGTGGCACGCCGACAACACTTCGCTGCACGATGCCTTGCGTCCCGAGTTGCCCGGAGTTGGCGATGCGGTGAGGGCGAAAATCGCCGAGGAAGTCGAGCAAAATAAATTCGACGCCATTGTGCTGGACGGCCTGCCGGAAGACGTTCTGCCGAGCCAGCCCTGGCTGCCGGGGAACCTGACGCAGCGCTACCCAATTTTGGGTGTTGTGCCCGGGGGTGATGCGAACGACCCGTTTGGTCCTCACCCGAGCTATTTCCTGCTGCCATGCCGGGATAAGGGGTTGGCGGTTGCCCATGGGTGGAGACTGCTCGCAACCGGTGGACAAAGCATTTGCCCCTCTGACTAACGTACCTCGCCGCTGATAGACTAAAAAGACCGTGGTTGAACTGGCACCCTCAATTCTTTCCGCAGACTTTGCCCATTTGGCCGAGCAGATTCAGGCCGCGGAGCGAGGCGGCGGAACTGTCATCCATGTGGATGTGATGGATGGCCATTTCGTGCCTAACATCACGATCGGTCCGCCGGTGGTTGCGTCACTGCGCAAAGTGACAAAGTTGCCGCTCGATTGCCATCTGATGATCGAGAATCCCGACGAGTTTATCCCCGCGCTGGCCGAAGCGGGAGCGAATTGGGTGAGTGTGCACTACGAAGCCTGCCGCCACCTGCATCGATCGCTGGAAATGATTGGGCAGCATGGAATGAAGTCGGGGGTGGTCATCAATCCGGCCACGCGAGTCAATCTGCTGATCGACATTTTGCCGATGGTGCACCATGTCCTGGTGATGAGCGTGAATCCGGGGTTCGGCGGGCAGAAATTTATACCGTTTTCGCTGGAAAAGATTCGGCACTTATGCGCGATTCGCGCGGAGCTGGGCCTGGAGTATCGGGTGGAAGTAGATGGCGGCATTGCGGCGGATACTGTGGCGCAAGTAGTAGAAGCCGGAGCGGACCTGCTGGTAGCCGGCAATGCGATTTTCGGCGATGGTCATGCGGAAGAGAATGCGCGGCAGTTGCTGCAGATGGCACGCACCGCCGCCGGTGAAGGATTGAAGCCGGCCGCGAAACAGGTAAATATCGGGAAGAATATACGGGAAAATGGCAGATCCATTCACCGAACTGCAAGTAAGCGAAAAGTCAGTTGAAAAGCGAATAAGCGAAAAGGCCTGCGAAGGGGAAGTACAGTATGAGTCGTTTCATCGAGTGTTCCAGTCATCGTGTTCTGCAGCGCTGCGTGGTCGTCGGCACGCTGGCGGTTTTGGGCGGCAGCATGGCCCATGCGGGGATTTTTCATCGCAAGCAGAAGCCGCTTTCGCAGAAAGACGATGCGCTGGCAAGTGTGACCAGCAGCCAACCGGACAAAGAGCTGTTCGATCGCGCCATGATCGCCATGAAGAAGGGCAAGTTCGACATTGCCCGCCTGGATCTGCAGACGCTGCTGAATACCTATCCGGATTCGGAATACCAGATGCGCGCCAAGCTTGCGATCGGCGATACCTGGTACAAAGAGGGCGGTACCGCCGCGATGCAGCAGGCAGAGGAAGAATATAAGGATTTCATCACTTTCTTCCCAGACAAGCCGGAAGCCGCAGAAGCGCAGATGAAGGTGGCCGACATCTACTACAAGCAGATGGAAAAGCCCGATCGCGATCCGACGAATGCGACCCGTGCCCAGGAAGAATACCGGGCCATGGTTCTGCAATACCCCGATTCCAGCCTGATTCCGCAAGCGAAGCAGCGGCTGCGAGAAGTGCAGGAAGTTCTGGGCGACCACGAGTTCGACATCGGGTCGTTCTATCAGACGCGAATGAACTATGCGGCCGCCACCGCCCGTCTGCAATCCGTGATCGATACCTATCCGCTTTATAGCCGAGTGGACGAAGCGCTGCTGGAGGTTGGCGATGCGTATGCCGCGCAGGCTCGCAATATCTCCACCATGCGGATCGACGCGGCGGCCAAGGAGCGGCTGGAGAAGCTGTTTAAGAACCGTGCTGCGCAAGCC
Source organism: Acidobacteriota bacterium (assembly GCA_021780095.1). The sequence goes on from JAJXZK010000250.1 coordinate 7,584, forward strand.
TACGACCGTGTCGTGGTGGAATATCCAATGGCGCCCCATGCGGACGACGCGCGCGATCGGCTGGAAGCGATGAATATGCCAGTGCCTCAACCGACGCAGGAACAGATTGCCAACAGCGCCGCAATTGAGCAGAGTCGCGCGCCTGTGAATTTGAAGTACAAGGCGTTCCTGCTGATCACGGCGCGTCCCTCCACGGTGCAGGCAGCGCGAGTCGGCGAACCGAGTCTAAGCAATCCGCCAGAAA
>JAJXZK010000088.1 GCA_021780095.1 Acidobacteriota bacterium
TTGTAGCAACGGCGCAGGCGTCGATGCAGCAGTCGGCGGAGAGCCTGCGAATTGTGCACAACCGCTACAAGGCGGGACTGGCGACGATGACCGATCTGCTGCGCGCTGAAGATGCGCAACGCCGGAGCCAGAACGATTATTGGCGCGCCGTGTACGGAAACACAGTGGCGTATGCAGCCCTGATGTATTCGACCGGCGCCCTTACCCCCGATTCAGCGGAGACCCTGCAATGAAGCCAGTGCTATCTTCTCTACTCATTTTGACTCCCGTGCTGCTTTTGGGCTGCTCTCACGAGAGCCGAACGGTGCAGGCAGCGCCCCCCACGGCACAAGCGCAACTAGTGAAAACCAGGGCACAGCAGATGCCGCAGTCGATTCGCACCAGCGGCACGGTCCATGCGAAGGAAACGGCGATGATCTCCGCTCAGATGCCGGGGACAATCCGGCAGGTGCTGGTGCAGGCAGGCGACCGCGTGCGTGCGGGACAGTTGCTGATCGCGCTGGATGACTCGGCGATGCGCTCACAATTGAATCAAGCGACGGCCGCGCAGACGGCAGTGGAGAAACAGCAGATGGGAGCGCAGGCAGGCGCGACGCTGGCTGCGGGAACGCTGGCGCGTTACCAGGAATTGAAGAACGAGAAGAGCGTGAGTCCGCAGGAGTTTGACGAAGTGCAGCAGCGTTCAGAGGCGGCGCATCTGCAACTGCAGGCGCTAGAGGCGCAGAGCAGCGAGGCGCAAGCCGCCGTGGCCGGCGCACGAACACAGTTGGGCTACATGCAGCTGCGTGCTCCATTCGCTGGAATTGTGACGGCGCGCACGGCCGATCCAGGAACGCTGGCGACACCGGGAATCCCCTTGCTGCAGATCGATCGCGACGGCCCGTTGCAGTTGTACACGTCTGTGGATGAATCCATGATTGGCTCCGTGCGGGTGGGAATGAAGCTGCCGGTGAGCATTGAAGGAATGGGCGCAGCCGAGGCTACAGCAACGGTGGCGCAGATTGTTCCGGCGGCGGATCCATCGAGCCGCAGCTTTCAGGTGAAGCTGGACCTTCCGGCTTCAAAGCAGCTGCGCGCAGGAATGTATGCCACGGCAAATTTTCCTGGCGCGGTGCGGCCGGTAATTCTGGCGCCGCAGTCGGCGGTGGTGATGCGCGGATCGTTGCCTTGCGTCTACGCGCTGGACCCAGAGGGACTGGCGCAGCTTCGCTATGTGACGCTGGGCAACCCGCACGGGGATGAAGTCGAGATCCTCTCTGGCGTGGCTGCGGGAGAGACGCTGGTGAACGACCCGGGCGATCGCGACCTCGCTGGCAAGCGCATCGAGGCTCAACGATGAAACCCTCTCCCCTCGAACCTAATCCGGAAAGCCCGACCAAGCCGCACGGAATCGCGGGACTTCTGGCCAGCATGTTTCTCGATTCGAAACTGACGCCGCTGTTTGTTGTGGCCTCTCTGGTGGTGGGATTGTTTGCGGTGCTGGCGATTCCGCGCGAAGAAGACCCGCAGATCCAGGTGCCGATGCTGGACGTGATGACGGCTATGCCGGGCGCATCGCCGGCGGAAGTGGAGCAGCGAGTCACCAATCCGATCGAGAACCTGATGCACGAGATTCCCGGAGTGGAATATGTCTACTCGATCTCGAGCCCAGGACAGAGCCTGGTGATTGTGCGCTTCACGGTGGGCACGCCGGAGCAGGATGCACTGGTCAAGGTATACAGCAAGCTCTATTCGAATGCCGACCGGACGCCGGTGGGCGCTTCGCCTTCGCTGGTGAAGGCGCACTCGATCGACGATGTGCCGATTCTGGCGCTGACGTTGTGGGGTGCGAAATACACTGGCTATCAACTGCGGCAAATCGCGGAGGAGGTGCAGCACACCATTCGGCAGGTGCCGGATGTGTCGGAAACGAAGTTGATCGGTGGACAACCGCGTGCCATGCGAGTGGTGTTGAGCACCGCGAAGTTGTCGGGCTTCGGTATTTCTCCCGACGCGGTCGTCTCACGCCTGAAGGCGGCGAATGCCCGCACACAAGCAGGCGCGTTTGCCGAGGGTAACCAGGAAGTTCTGGTGGACGCAGGAAATCTGTTTCGTGACACCGCTGATCTGGCGGGGGTTGTGCTTGGGGTTGCCAATGGACGACCGGTCTATCTGCGCGATGTGGCGGACGAGATCGTGGATGGGCCGGCGGAGCCGCAAGATTACGTGCTATTCGGAACGACTCGCACCGGTGCACATCTCGGTGCGGCGCAGGAATATCCGGCGGTCACGATCACGATTGCGAAGCGCAAGGGCACCAACGCCACCGACATTTCGCGCGCGGTGTTACAGCGCGTGGCGGAGATGCGGGGGGTGACGTTGCCGGCCGACGTAACGGTCACGACCACGCGCAATTACGGCGCGACCGCCAAGGCCAAGTCGGATGAGTTGCTGAAGCATCTGCTGCTGGCCACTCTTTCCGTGACGTTTCTGATTGCGCTGTTCCTCGGCTGGCGGGAGTCGGGCGTGGTGCTGCTGGCTATTCCCGTGACGCTGGCGCTGACCATGGTGGTGTTTTACCTATTGGGCTACACGCTGAACCGGGTGACGCTATTCGCGCTGATTTTCAGCATCGGCATTCTGGTGGACGACGCCATTGTTGTGGTCGAGAACATGGTCCGACATTTTCGTCTGCCGAAGAACAGCCGGCGTCCGTTGAGTGAAGTTGCGGTGGAGGCTGTGGCCGAGGTTGGGAACCCCACTATTCTGGCGACTTTCACCGTGATTGCAGCGATTCTGCCGATGGCATTGGTGCGCGGCCTAATGGGGCCATACATGAGGCCGATTCCAGTGGGCGCCTCGACGGCCATGATGTTTTCTTTGATTGTCGCGTTCGTGGTGTCGCCGTGGGCAGCAATGCGCCTACTGGGACGCAAACATCTGAGCGGCGCGCACGCCCCGGAACCGGAGAAGGAAGGGTGGCTGACGCGATTTTACCGACGGGTGATGCATCCGCTGCTGTACAAACCGCGGACGCGCTACGTTTTTCTGGGCGTGGTGGTGCTGCTGCTTCTGGCAGCTTGTGCGCTGGTACCGCTCAAGATGGTGCTGGTAAAGATGCTGCCCTTCGACAATAAGAGCGAGTTTCAGGTGATGATCAACATGCCCGACGGCACTCCCCTGGAGCAGACGACACGCGTGGCTCAAGCGCTCGGTACCTACCTGAGCCAGCAGCGCGATGTTGCGAATTACCAGATCTACTCGGGCACGTCGGGTCCATACAACTTTAACGGTCTGGTGCGGCACTACTACCTGCGCAGCCAGCCCAACCAGGCGGACATCCAGGTGAACCTGCTGCCCGCCGATGTGCGCAGCACGCAAAGCCATGCGATCGCAAAACGCATGCGGCCCGGACTGGACCAGATTGCGCAGCGGTATGGTGCGCGGATTCAAGTCTCCGAGGTGCCCCCGGGACCGCCGGTGCTGCAGACGCTGGTGGCCGAAATTTATGGACCCAGCCCGCAGGGGCAGTTGCAAGTCGCTCGCCAGGTGAAGCAAATCTTCCAGCAGACCAAGGGTGTCGTGGATACCGACTGGTACATGCAGGACCCGCAGCAGCAATTGGTATTGCAGGTCGACGAAACCAAGGCGGCGCTGCACGGAATCGCAGTGGCGCAGGTGGCGCAGACAATTCAACTGGCGGCGTCCGGGATGCAGGCGGGGCTGTTGCACTCGCAGGATGCGCGCGAAGCTGTGCCGACGATCGTGGAGTTGGATCGACCGGACCGCTCGTCCCTGCAGGCCCTGGAGAACATCAAACTGCGCGGCGCGGACGGCAGCATGGTTTCGTTGCGGGAACTGGTGGACGTGGAGCACACCACGTTGAAGCCCGATATTTACCACAAGAATCTGAAGCGCGTGGTGTATGTGACCGGCGATGTGGCAGGCGCCGAAGAGAGCCCGGTCTACGCGATTATGAAGATGAACCAGGCGCTGGATAAATTGACGTTGCCCGATGGATACAAGCTGGTTCGTTACAACTCGGTCCAGCCGGAGTCGACAGACCACTACTCGATGAAGTGGGACGGCGAGTGGCAAATCACGATCGAGGTCTTCCGCGATTTGGGACTGGCGTTCGCCGCGGTGCTGATCCTGATTTATGTGCTGGTGGTGGGCTGGTTCAAGTCCTTCACCGTGCCGCTGGCAATTATGGCGCCGATTCCGCTGACGCTGGTGGGCATTCTTCCTGCGCATGCACTACTGGGAGATTTCTTCACTGCGACTTCGATGATCGGATTCATTGCCGGCGCCGGCATTATCGTGCGCAATTCCATCCTGGTGGTGGACTTTATCGAGCTGCGACGCAACGAAGGCATGCCGCTGGCAGAAGCGGTGATCGATGCGGGCGCGGTGCGGCTGCGGCCAGTGCTGCTGACGGCGGCAGGAGTGGTGGTGGGCGCCAGTGTGATTCTGACCGACCCGATCTTTCAAGGCCTGGGATTGTCGCTGATCGCAGGCGGAGTCGCTTCAACATTTCTATCTTGGCCTGCGGTACCAGTGTTGTATTACATGCTGAATGCCCACAAGGAGCAGGCGCAACATTCATCTCTCAACACGAAGAAAGAGGAGGTTTTGTCATGACAGTTGATCGGGCGCTCCGTTTGATGGCAGGTGCCGTGGTCCTGATTTCTCTGGGGCTGGCTCGGTGGGTTTCGCCGAACTGGCTTTGGCTGACGGCGTTTGTCGGGCTGAATTTGTTTCAGTCCGCCTTCACCAACTGGTGTCCGGCGATGGCGATTTTTCGAAAAATAGGTTTGTCTGAGCCGGGCAGGTCGGCGCGATGCGTCAACTGACGCCGGTGCAGCGAGGAGGAGAACGCGATGGAAGTGAAAGTGATTCATGTTGGAAAGCAAAGATTTCAGATCCACGCAAGACAGCACACAATTGAAAGCGACCAGCCGTTGGAGAACGGAGGGGAGGATGCGGCGATGACGCCGCCCGAGATTTTCCTTGCTTCACTGGGCTCTTGTGCTGCTTTTTATGCAGCGCAGTATCTTTCTAGCCGCAAGCTTGCCGATCATGGTCTGGAGGTTTTAGTGGATGCTGAAAAGCTGCGGGATCCGGCGCGGCTGGGCGACTTTGTCATCAAAGTGCAAAGCCCGGTTAGCTTGACTTCCGATCAGGCCGTTGCGATGGAGCGCTCGGTGCATCGCTGCCTGATTCACCAGACCATGCTGCAGCCTGCGCAGATTGCAATTGAGGTTGTAGCGACGGCGGGAGAGCCGGCAATTGCTTGAAAATAAAGGCGCAGAACCGGCTCGACATGGAGCTGGCCGGCATCAAGACCGCAGTGGACTCAAAATTCAAGGAGCCGAACTTTCGTCCACCGTCAAACCGTAGCGCGCGGCCGCGGACCGGTTCACACCCACATCCAGATAGGAGCGTTGGGAAACTCGTTGCTGCAAAGAGGTGAAATCGGAGTCCGCTACCAAAACGAAAGAAGCGTCCGCGGGCCATACGGCCAAGGGACACATTCTTTTTGAGTGGAAGCTGCGGGCGAAATTTCAGATGCGCATCGGCATGATGATGTAGCGATAGCGGAAATCGTCCTTCGCGTCTTCCGGACGAACCTGGCCCGCGGTCTGGGCGTCTTTGAATTCCAAGCGCACTTCGCTGACATCTCCAACGGCCTTCAGAAAATCGACCATATAAGTGGAATTGAATCCTATAACGAGCGGATCCATGTTGTAGGGCGTCTCGATGGTGTCTTCCGACTCGCCGGCCTCGGTGGAGGACGACGAAATCTTCATCTCGTTCTGTTCCAGGCGGACTTTGACAGCGCCGGATCGTTCATCCGCGAACTGCGCAACACGCTGGATGGATGCCAGCAGGTCTGTGGTGCGCACGATCACGAAGCGATTGTTGTCGCGCGGCAAAACCGCCTCGTAATTCGGGAACTGGCCGGTGAGTTTGCGCGAGGTTAGAACGCGATTGCCTACCTGGAAATAGAGGGTCTGTTCATCGTCAGAAAAGTCGATGAATTCTTCCTCAGTATTCGCTAGTAGCGACTGCAGTTCGGAGAGTGCTTTGCGCGGAATTAGAAGCTTCTTCTCGCCGCTGACGGCTAGATTCTCGTTTGTCTTCTCGATGTGCGCGAGACGATGACCATCGGTAGCCACCATTGTCAAGCTGCCCGCCTTCACTAGCAATAATGCACCGTTCAGCGTATAGCGCGACTCCTCATTGGCAACCGAGAAGATGGTTTTGCCGATCATATTCCGCAGAACGGAGGCAGGTAGACGAATTGCTCCGGCCGTTGGAAACGGCAGCACCTGCGGGAAATTTGCGCGCGCCATGCCTACCATTTTCGTGTTCGAGCGGCCGAGACGAATCTGCACCCAATGGTTTTCCATCAGCTTAATGCTGATTTCGCCATCCGGAAGCAGTTTGATGTAGTCGAATAATTTGCGTGCTGGAATGGTACAGGAGCCCGGCTTCTTGACTTTGGCGACACAGGAAGTGCGGATGCTTTGATCGAGATCCGTGGCTGTGATCGTCAATCGATCCTGATCCGCTTCCAGTAAGAAGTTCGATAAGATCGGAATTGTCGTCTTGCGTTCGACAACGCCTTGAGTGGCTGTTAATTCTCGCAGCAACAGCTGCCGGTTTACGCTGATTTCCATCGCAGTACTCTCGACCACTGGCTTCTCCGGCTGGACTTCCAGACTTGGCATTCAGAACGTCTCTCTTTTCAACCTTATATACCACGGGAGCGGCCCGCTGCGAACCCACGGTTGATGTTGACTTCATTGTAGAGAACAAACCTTGGGTCCGGCATGGAAATCCGCTGCGGAAAATAGGGTACAGACGATGAAAAGATGGTGTCAGCCAGCACCGCTTGGGGAATTCTGTTTTCGGGGTTTTTGCGTAGTTTGTTGGCGCTCTCGGAAACGCTGTCTTGCTAATTACTACTGGAAAAATAAATAGAAATAGAAAGACAGTAGTAGTAATAGATGGCGGTGGAAATCAGGATATTGAAGCCCTCGCCAATGAGAGCTAGGTTGCGGGCTATGTCCTGTTTTCTAAAACTGGACATCTAGAAAAAGCAAAACCGGTAAAAGCGATGCACAACTCAGGCTGCAGCCGGGGTTGGCTGCCTCAATCTCCACACGCTCCACAGGGAAGGTGCCAGCCCATGTTAATTTCTCGGACTGGATGTGCAAAGCTGATTCCCATGCAGGAATAGAGGGGCTTCCAAGAGCCTCAGCGATGCACAACGATCACTTTTCCGGCTCCATGCCCAACTCGTTAGAGATGCCGCCGTTTTTCAGGTTGTCAATCGCTTCCCGGACGGTCATCGAAGAGGGAACTTTCTTGTAATCGCTTGTGATCTCATCCTCCTGCTCGTTGATGCTTTTGAAAATCAACATGTGACCCTGGATATGTACGTGAGTTTCCGTGATTTCCCAGATGCCGGGGTCTACCTGTGAACGGACGATGCGGAACGTGCCGCCCTTATCCATTTTTCCGAAGATTCCCCAGCCAAATTCCACTGTTTGAATCAGCTTTCCACTTAGCACAATCAAGCGTTTTTGGGCTGCGTCCACAATCATTTGGCCGGCCATAGCGGCAAAGACACGGGAGGCGTAGGTGGGCGGCTGGAAGGCCGGATTGGGCTTGAAGGCGAGGGTAATTTTGCCGTCCGACTCTCCCGCGTAGCTCCAGAGGAAACCGTCCGGCAACATTTTCATCAGGGAGACTGCTTGCTGGTCGTCGTGAGCGCTGCTCTTCCGTTGTTTGGCCACTACCGAAGGATCGCTGAGAACACTCTCCATGCGGGCTTCGTCCTGCGCCTGCTGTTGCGCCGTCAATGGGTGGCCGTTCAATAGAATCAGCTTGGACACGGTGCCATCCGGCGTTTCGACGACCAGCTTGACCGTGCTTTTTCCCGGCAGGGTATCGGAATCGCGATACATCCAGTGGGTATGGTCGTTCTGGTTGGCATGCAATTCGTTAGTGACAACCTGCTCGACCAGTTGGTGCGCAGAAAGTTTCTGTGCGGCAGAACTTCCACAAAACCCAGTGAATAACAGAAACGACAGCAAGGCAATGGCCATATAACCGGGAACTCTCGCCACGGAAACTGTGGCTTGAAAAGACTTCCGTCCGTTTGAAACTCGCACGCACACCTCTTCCTTTTCTCACTTCCTTACCACACGGCGGCTTTCGATGCCGCCGTCGTCCAGCCTTGATACCAATTCTCTCGCATCGTGAAGGTCGGTAGCGTTTTGCCAGGGCGCGCCAAAAGAACTTGATAGAGTTCGATGTTGCCCTGCTGAAAGGCATAGGCTGACCCTGCCATGTAGAGCAGCCAGATTCGATAGGTTCGCTCGGAAACGGTTTTCAGCACTGCCTGAATATTTTTCTGCAGGTTTTCCACCCAGATGCGCAGCGTCTGCTCATAATGGATGCGAAGATTATCGACGTCACGCACTTCAAAGCCAACGGATTCGGCCACACCCAGCACTTCGGCCAGGGTGACAAGGTCGCCATCGGGAAATACATACTTGTCCATGAAGGAATCTTTTGCGAGAGGGCAGCCCGCGGACCGGGCAATGCCGTGATTGAGAAACAGTCCATCCGGGGAGAGCATGCGCATCACCGTGGAGAAGTACTCGCCCAGATTTTTTAACCCAACATGCTCAAACATGCCGACGCTGGCGATTTTGTCGAACCGTGTCTGCAGCTCCGGAATGGAGCGATAGTCTCGCAGCTCGACGCGGCACTTGTCTTCCAGCTGGGCGTGACAAATCCTTCTTGCGGTGATGTCCGCCTGCTCTTGGCTTAGGGTGATGCCGTAGGTGTCCGCCATATAGCGGGAGGAGGCGTGCAGCAAAAGACTGCCCCATCCGCAGCCGATATCCAGGAAGCGCTCGTTCGGAGCCAGGGCAAGCTTGCGGCAGATCAGCTCCAGCTTGTTGGTCTGGGCGCATTCCAGGCAATCTGTAGGCTCGCGGAAATAGGCGCAAGAGTAGGACAGTGTAGGTCCGAGCCAAGTCCGATAGAAGTCGACGGGAAGGTCATAGTGGTAAGAGATGGCAGTGCGGTCTCTCCCGATCGAGTGCTGTCTGCCAGAGCGCCACCACTGTGCCAGGTCGGACGAGGAGCGCCAGAGGGTGCGCAAGATTGCGTGACCCGTGCTGGCGATATGCTGATATATGTGGCGCACTGGAGGAAAGGCGGCGAACAGATCGCCTTCGACATCAAGATCCTGGTTGATGAAGGCTTCTCCCAAGGTTCGGTCTGTCGGGTCCTTTAGCAGCGCACGCCAGGCGGCGGAGGTTTTGATCACAAACGTGCATTGTGGCGGCTGGTTCTGCGATGAGAACCAGGACCACCCGTCCGCGCTCCGAATAGAGAAACAGGGGCCGGAATACTCGCGGAAGAGGTCGTGAAACAGCTGCGTGCGTTGCGTCTGGTTCGATGCAGAAAGCATGGTTCTCCCTCCTGTACGACCGAATCGGCCCATAGAAGAAGCGGAGGACTCAAAGCTATGAGCCAAAAGACAGCTGGATTCATGGTCTACCACTCCATGTAGAGAATCAACTGAGAGTTGGAGTTGCCTCGCTGAGCAAATTGGGTTCTGTAAATGTCGACATGGACATGCTTTACAGCGACATTACAGGGCTCCGGAAAACAAGCTGCATGCCGGTGGCTCGACATGCAATAGAAGGGGCGGAGAGGTGCGATTCCGGCGCGAAGAATACAGCGGGCTCGAGACTGGCAGGCCTCGAGCTCCCGGAATCGTCTTAAAGTAAAACGATGGACCCATTCATTTGGCTTGCGCCTAGATGAAAAGCGTTTTGGGGCGCCTGGTGGGCCCCAAAACACGTTTATTCGGCCGCCGGGATGGAACCGGAAACGCCGGCCGCCACAGACGCTGGAACCACGGAAGAGAAGCTGGCCTGGGTTGCTACGGTAGGCACGGAGATGGGATTTGTACCCGCTGAGATGAACGGGCCCAGAGCGCCCGCTGCCGTCGTGCTGGTGTCGCCGCTCACGCTCACCACCAGGCCGGTGAGACCGGCGTCACTCTCGTAGTTCACGTTGTTGGCAGGGATCAGGTTGATGCCCGCATAGCTGGGTGACCCAAGGGTAACTGAGGGAATGCCCCGCACCAGTGCACGATGCTCCGCCTCAACGCCCATGATCGACGCGGAGACTTTGGCGTAGAGGATCAGATCGGCTTGCGTAAGATTGGAGCCGCTCATCGCCGGATTAGCCTGCGTCGCGCTAAAGCCGTTGTACCCGGCTGCCATGGAAGCGAATTCCTCCACGGCTGTCATGTACGCGCCGACGAAGGCACCTTCAAGAGCAAGGAGAACTGGAAGAAACCCGGTGAGCGACGAGAAGGTTCCGTTTGGATAGTAGAAAGACTGGGGAACACCCGCGCCCGAATCGCCGCTGCCATCGGTGGGCAAGCCCAGCAGTGAGCGTAACAATTGTGCGTGAGCCACCTCTTCAAGCAGCGCTCCCTGCAGATACGCGACGTTGATGACGCTGCCGGAAGAACTTACATTCACAGCCGTGCCGCCTGCACCAGCGAGGTTCGGATCTGTGATTACTGCTTGGGTGGAGAGCGCCGTGTAATAGGTGGTGATGGCCAGGCTTTCTGCAATAAGAGCCGCGGTCAATATATTGGCTGCCGTATCTGTGTTACCTGCGGCTTTGACGGGCGTAGTTTTCATCATCGAGCCGCCGCTGCAGCCATCCACAATCGCCATGGCCGCCGCGCCCACACTGAACATTGTCGCCCCGGTAAGGAACGAGCGACGGTTCAGGCCACCCGCCACACTCAATTCTGTAATCAATTTATCTGTCGCCATAAATTCTCCTTTTTTTGTGTTACCTTCCTTCCGACTCGTCGGAGGAAAGCGGTGGTGTTCACAAGCAGTACGTCGGCACAAAACGATTCAGATGTCTCGCGAATGGGATTTTTTTTGCAGCGGGTTGATACCCCTCCTGCAGCCTGTACGAGGTGGAAGCGCGAATGGATTGGATGGCTGGCGTTTTTTTATTAAGTTGGCTGAGAAAGTATCTGGGAAGGAATGGATTCTGAATTGCTGGGGCCAGGCGAGGTGCTTCGCGTGGTCGGGTGAGCAGGTGGGAAGCCGGCGATTCGAGCACACAAGAAAATGCCCCGAAGACTCTCAACATGAAAGCCTACAGGGCACGGTGAAGCGGTCTGGCGGGCGCGACCGGTTTTACTTATTGAGCTGCTCCATCAGATTGTTGATCATCCGGTTGAGATCAGTGTCGGTGTGCCGCAACTCGTCAATCTTGGCGATGGAGTGCATCACGGTAGTGTGATGCTTGTCGCCGAAGTGACGGCCGATTTCCGGCAGAGATGCCTCAGTCAATTGCTTCGCTAGGTACATGGCGATCTGGCGCGGAACGACAATGGAGCGAGAATTATTTTTCTGCTTCAGCTCTGTGATCTTCATTCCGAACTGATCGGCGACGGCGCGCTGAATCACCTCAATGGTGACCTTGCGAACCTGCGTATCAATAAACTGCTTCAGGCATTGCTGGGTGACAGCAAGACTGATTTCCACGCCGTGCAAACTGCACCAGGCCAGCAGACGAACCAGCGCACCTTCCAGCTCGCGCACATTGGTACGCACGTTGGAAGCGACGAAAAGCGCCACATCGACAGGCAGCGTGACATGCTCGCTCTCTGCTTTCTTCTGCAGAATCGCGACTTTTGTTTCCAGGTCGGGCGGCTGAATGTCGGCAATCAAGCCCCACTCAAAGCGGTTGCGCAGGCGATCTTCAATCTCCGCCAACTCTTTCGGAGGCCGATCGCTGGCGATGACAATCTGCTTCATGCTTTCATGCAAGGCATTGAAGGTATGGAAGAACTCTTCCTGGGTGCGCTCCTTCTGCGCCAGAAACTGGATGTCGTCTATCAACAGCACATCAACCGACCGGTACTTGTCGCGGAAGCTGGACATGCGATCATAGCGCAGCGAGTTGATCATCTCGTTGGTAAATTTTTCGCTCGACACATAGCAGATCGAAGCCTGCGGCTGGTGCCGTTTCACTTCATGTCCAATGGCATGCATCAGGTGCGTTTTGCCGTTGCCGACAGAGCCATACAAAAATAAAGGGTTGTATGCCTTGGAGGGACGTTCGGCGACAGCCTCGGCGGCCGCGCGGGCAAATTGATTTCCATTGCCGATGACAAAAGCGTCGAAGGTGTAGCGAGGATTCAGTTGCGCGGCGGTGTCCCAGTCAAACCGGGATTGCTGCGGCGCTGGGGCTGCATTTGTGTTGTAGCGATTGCGAGCGGGGTTGGAAGTGCGTGTCGGCTGCGGCGCAAAGCCGCCGTCCTGACGCACGCGTGGCGGTGGCGCTTCCTCCTGCAAAGCTTCGAAGGAAACCTCATCGACCTCGAGTCCAAGCTGGTCGACGGCTTCCAGAATGTGATCGTTATATCGTTCGCCGATGTGTTCAAACTCGCGCGTGGGCACGGTGACGACCAGTACGCGTCCTTCAATGCGGCTAAAGCGCGTGGGCTTGAACCAGGTGTCGAAGGACTGGTGATTGATCTTTTTCTCAAGCGCCGTGAGGATGCGAAGCCAGGGATTGATGGTCGAGGAAGCTGTGGCGAGAAATGACATGCTATTTTCACTTTCAACGTTGTGGCGCGGCTGGCGATGCAAATCAGAAATCTGCAGCGGAGCTTGCTCCTTCGAAGCTAAACAATACGGCGAACTCCATGTTCATGCGACGAACTTGAAATTGCCAAAGGTCGTGAGAAATGTTGGCTACGGTTTGTCCAATACTCGCTGGTTAAGTGGTCGGCCTGGGGCGGTCAGAGCACACGGAACGGGTTGTTCGGACGACGTTAGCGAAAGCCGATACTAGCACATTCGAGTGCCGGTAGGCTGCAGTGTTTTCGACACAAAATCATTTCTTTTCCAAACTGCACCAAGGGTGGTGAAAGGGCATTATCAAACGCCGGAAATGGATTGACAGCGGGAAATTTTCTCGGTCAAAATTGGGTCCGCGCGCACATCATTTTCGTGTACCGCCGCATTTCGAAGTTGTATCATCAGACGCGCGTTTTCGACGAAGCGTACACAGATAGAATAGCGGACCGATAGCAGCCAGAAAAGTGCCGAAAAGAATCGCTGGTAACCTCGGGGCAATTCGATCGGCGCTCGCCGCGAAGACGGTGAAGAAAACCAACGCGGTGGGAGCGATACCAATCGCCACCGCGCCGAAGCGACCGAAGGGTACGCGGAAGGGTCGAACAAGCGAAGGTTCACGCCACCGTAAAACCGCGAGCGCTACAAATTCCAGAACCAGGCTCAATCCATACAGCAGGATGTCGAGTTCGAGCAGACGTTTCAGATTGAATCCCAGCGCCAGCGCCCACGCAGCGCCGCACACCAGCACCGCTACCCAGGGAACTCCGTTAGCCATGCGACGTTCCAATGCTTTCGGAAGCAGCCCATCGCTGGCCATCGCCGCAGGAACACGCGCGTAGGAAAGCATGAGGGCGTTGAACATGGCGATGCCGGTCAATGCACCGCCGGCTACGACAGCAATGGCAAGCCACTCGGCAAAGCGCGGGCCGACGTGCGCCCCCAAGATCTGCCCTGCCTCTACCCATGAACCGGTCACAAACCTCGATGACGGAATTCCAGTCAACGCGACCACGGCGATGGGCAAAACATAACTGCCAGCGACCAGCAGAACAGCAGCCAGCATGGAGCGAATGTAATTGCGTTGCGGATCTTCCACCTCCGCCGCAATGGTGGAAGCATTGTCCCAGCCCATGTAGTTCCACACCACAAAGAGCAACGCAGTCACCATGCTTCCATGCGGGGTTCGCGCCGTGCCTGCGTGTTGCACCGAATGCTCCGCAACGTGGAACAAGCCGCTGCTCCAAATACCTAAGCCGACGATGCCGAGGAAGGGTGTGAGCAACAACGCAAGCATCCACAAAGAGCCCTGGCCGACGGAATAAGCGCCGCGCAAATTCCACGCGACGCAAATTACCACCACGGCCAGCGACCAGGCCACGCCGCGATGGCCAGCCGTCAGTGCGGGTTCCAGTTGCCCGAGGTAGGCGACGGCGAGGGCGGGATAAATCGCCATGTCGAAAATGCTGGCGGACAGCGATAGCCACGCCTCTTGAAATCCCCAGAAGCGGCCGAGAGCGCGAGTGACCCAGATGTAAAAACCGCCATCTTCAGGAAGCGCGCTCGCCAGCTCGCCCACCATCAATGCGGTCGGCAGGCTCCAGATTAAAGGGACGATGAGAAGCAGCAGCAACGCGCGCCCATAGCCTGCCTGGCCGACGATGTCTTCCAGCCCGTAAGGACCACCAGACACCATGAAGTAGGTGGCCGCGACCAAGGGAAGCAGTCGCAGCCGTCGCATGGAGCGAGGCGCTCTCCATGCGGCATGCATGCGCGCGAATTGTGAATGCGTCTCGACGATTCTGGCCGGCTGAGCAGAAAATGATCTTGCCTGAGCGTAGCAAAGAAAGAAGGCTCGTGTGCATCCTGAAATGTTCGGGCACTGTAGGCGCTGCACTATTCTGCGGGTAGATTCCTGATCTCGGAGCGATTGTTGCGCGATTCCCTAGTATGTCCGGGTCAAAAAGAATTCGGCGTCCGAAAGACGACCTGAAGCGGGAACTTATAGAGCAGCTTCACCTGTGGAATGCGATTGCAAGCCGTTCGACGAGGGATAGAGGCCGCAGGCAAGCACATAGCGCTCGCCTTGCGATTGCTGGTCCACGAATACGGGCACTCCAGGTCCCTTTTGCGTCCCGCACAAAATAACGAAAGTGCGGGACTCAGCAGATGCGCCCGCGTTTGCCCGCCGCACTGTGGCGAGGAGGTTTTCCGCCGTCCACCGCCCGTTTGATACGCTCAGCGAAATTTCGAGAACACCAACGCTGGAAGCATACGGCGCCATATGGACAGAGCTCGCGATAGAGATGAGGGCGCGCGGTGTTTCGAATCGTCGGATCTCGGCCGGAACGGGGCGGCACATCGCAATCGAGATTCCGCTCTAGAATGGCTGCATATGCGCATGAAGTGTTGGGCGACCATTGGCTTTTACCTGCTGGCGGCTGGCTCGTGGTATGCACGGGCGCAAAAACCGGTGCTCCCTCCGCAGAAGGTGATTCTGGATACCGATATAGGCGATGACATCGACGATGCCTATGCGCTTGCCCTGGTTTTGGCCAGCCCTGAATTGAAACTGTTGGGCGTGACAACCGCATGGGGCGACACCGCTTTGCGCGCGCAGTTGGTGGAGGGCATATTTGGCGAGACGGGAAAGCAAAACATTCCTGTCTTTATCGGAGTTCCAACGAAGGCGAATAACGTGTTTACCCAGGCATCGTGGGCCAGCCGTTTTCCAGCTCCGCCGGACTCAAACAAGGACGCGATAGCGTGGATGGCGAAGACGATTCGTGCCAATCCAGGGCAGATTACGCTGGTTGAAATTGCGCCGCTGAGTAACGTTGGCGCGCTGATCGATCGAGACCCTGCTGCCTTCCGCATGCTGAAGCGGGTGGTGATGATGGGCGGATCGATTCATCGCGGTTATGGTGATTTGGGCTACGCTCCAGACAACGGTCCGTCGGCGGAATACAACATCGCCATGGACGTGCCTTCAGCGAAGAAACTTTTCGCGTCGGGAGTCCCAATCACGATGGCACCGCTCGATTCTACGCAGCTGAAGCTGGATGAGGTGATGCGGTCGATTTTGTTTCGCCGGAGCACCCCCCTAACGGACGTGCTGGAGGTGCTGACGCAGGAGTGGGACGGCGGACGATCCGCTACGCCGACTCTGTTTGACGTCATGGCGGTGGAGGCGACGATCGATGGCGACCTGTGTCCGTCGCAACCCATGCATATCGCAGTCGACGGTGCTGGATTCACGCGTCCGGAAGCGGGAAAGATGAACGCCTTGGTGTGCCTGCGTTCTGACTCCGACGGGTTTTTCAAGTTTCTGCTCCCGCGGCTGATGGAACAGAGGCTTGGCATGGACAGTCCAAATCCTGGCTGTTCGGCGCAGGCCGAAAAAAAGTAATCCCGGGCTCCATTCCGCCGTTTGAGATGAGGCGGCGCATTGCATCTAAGTCTATGGTGCGCAGAGAAGTCAATCCCGTCCTGTGGAAGTTCGATGAAGCCTCGCCTCAAGATTGCGTTCTTTATTTTTGCAGGAGCGGTCGTCGTGGCCTTTGCGGCCGCCTGGTACTGGCTGCACAACCCCGACCGCTACCTGCCCATGGCGATTGCGAATGCCGAAAAGAGAACAGGTCTGCAGATCGCCGCGCGCCATGTCGACGTCCGATATTTCCCTTTGTCGGTTCGGGTGTATGGGTTGGAGATAAAAAATCCAAAACCGTTTCCGGCCGGAGATTTCCTGAAGGTTCCCATGCTGGAGGCCTCCGTCGAATGGACGCCGCTGCTGTCCCAAAGAAAGATCGTCATTCGTTCCCTGGTGCTGCATCAACCGGCGATCGATTTCATCTCGGATCCGGATGGCCTGTGGAACTTTCAAAATCCAGCCGAGCCGAAAAACCAACACAGCCATTTTTCGACGAGTTCGATTGAAAATCTTAAGGTGGAGAACGGTGTGCTGCTGGGATCGAACCTGATTGATCCTTCAGACAAGCCGGGTCCAGTGATTCTGGAGTTGAGGAATGTTAGCGGCGAGTTGAAACAGATTCAATTTAACCCGCGTGGCAAAGGCGCGCCGCTGAAGGCGATTCAAGGCCAGCTAACGGCTTCGAATGCCGGCTTTGGCTCCATCCACACGCGAGATTTGCGTTCCGACGTAAGAATTCTACCGCTGGAACTGGTTTTCAAGAATTTTTCAGCCAAGACTTACCGCGGAAAAGCCAACGGAGATTTCAGCTTTAATTTCCAAGGCAAGAAGACGACCTTCCACGCAAAGATGCAGGTCACCGGTGTCGGTATGCCGTATCTGCTGGCGGAATTCGATACGGGACCGCCGAAGATGACGGGATTGCTGGAGGCCAAGCTAGACGTTGGCGGAGAGATTGCGCACTCCTCCAGCCCACTCGGCGACATGTATGGGTCCGGCACCCTGATGGTGCGGCGCGGAGACCTGCCCGGAATGGACCAGAATGCCAGCATGAAGCAGGTGGAACGGTTCCGCACAAAGGATGCGGCAGGAAAACCACCTTCGGCATTCTCCACGTTTGGCGCAGACATGGAGTTGAAAGATCGGCGGATGTACAGCAAGCGCGTCGCGGTGGACTTTTACGGGATCGATGTGAATGGGACTGGAAGCATGTCGCTCGCAGGAGGCCCAGTGAATTATCGCGGAACGGCCACTATCGAAAAAAAGCAGGGCTTTTTTACGACTACATTTGCGCGCTGGTTTAAAGGGGCCAAGGAAAAAGATGAACGCCTGGAGTTTCCCATCAAGCTGACCGGTACGCTGGCGAACCCGCAGTTTGCCGTTGTCCAGTAAGGAGAATGCAAAAAAACTTGGTGGGCGGATGCACGCTCTCCGGGCGTTTGCATCCAATGGCTTAGCACATGGCGAAAGGCTTCGCCGCGAGGGAGACAGAATGCTAATTATTTTGATCGTTTTACTCTTGGTGGTCGTATTTGGCGGATATCGTATGGGGCCGGGAATTGGCTACTACGGTGGCGGCGGGCTTGGGCTGATTTTGCTGATCGTAATCATCCTGCTGCTGTTGCGAGTGATCTGAGCGAGAAGACAAAAAGGAAACTGGCAGGAATCTGCGTGGGCGCCCACAGGCCCACGCGGCCCCTGCCTTTTTTCGTGGTTGAAGACTCAGCTTCCTAAAGATCGAGGTAGGTAGAACTCTGGCGTGTGATACATTTTCGCCATCATGTGGAAAGGTTTGGCAACACTCGTTGTGATCTTATCCGTCGCACAGTTAGCTATGCTAGCCACCGGGCAGGCACCCAAGAAGCCTGTTCACGACCGTGAAGATAGAAGCCAAACCACTGATAGAAACGCAAGTCCAGCCGAGTCTGCCGCTCCTGTCGCGACGCAAAATGGCAGTAGCCAACGCCTCAAATCCGGAGGCACAATCAATCCCAGCGACCATCAGGAGGTCGCCATAAACGTCTCCAATCCAGCTCCCGTGTCGGAATGGACTTGGCACGACAAAATCGCTTGGATATCCGGGCTGGTGCTCACCGGATTCTTGATTTGGGGCGTCATTGTGGCTGCGGGAACGCTGCAAGCTATAAAACAACAAGTGAACGAGATGAAGGGGCAAACTAAGGCGGCTGAGGATAATACCGTCGCCGCTAAGAAAGCCGCTGAAGCGGCTCTGCTCCAAGCGGAGCACACAGAAACCACAGAACGAGCTTGGCTTATCGTAAGCTTCGTCTCCATGAAGGACAAAGAATTGAAGGATGGGGAGATAGCCGACTGCCGTTGGGCGATAAAAAACGTGGGAGCAACCCCGGCCATATTGCTGGAAACAAAAACTCGATTCCAGGTATTTAGGCTTTACGATGGGATGCCTGACGATCCCGTAAAGCAGCTTCCGGCGATTCCTGATTACGGAAATTCAATCCCCATCAATGAACGACTCTTGGCCCCTCAAGATTCCATGGGATATTTCACGAAATGGGAGAGATATATTGACGGCCAGTTTTCCGAGTTCATGTTTCCAGCAAAAGATAATGAAATTTGGATGGTCGTCGCATATGGCTACGTGAAATACAGGGATACCTTCGGGAGAGAACGAGAATCGCGGTCGTGCGACTTCGCTCTTGTAGGGAGAGACGGCAAGATCATTGTTGAGTTTCGTCCTCACCCCAAGGCCCCAGCCGCTTATAACCGTTGCACCTAAGAACAAAATCCAAATTAGAACGCTACACCTTTTGGCGAAAGCCTTTGTGTGCGTGCCTGTTCTCCGGTATACTCAAAGTTTGCTGTCTATATAAGATTTTCTGTTCAGGAGCGCACTCCGATGCCGAAGCGCACATTTCAACCGAACCGCCGCCACCGCTCCAAAACGCATGGCTTCCGAGCCCGCATGAAGACGAGGGCTGGCCAGGCCGTATTGTCGCGCCGCCGCGCCAAAGGCCGCAAGCGCGTGTCTGTCAGCGCCGGTTACCGCGACTAGCTCAGGTCGCCCCGTTCACCTGGTTCCCGCCGCCGACTCTCCTATTTTTCCTGGGATTCGCTGTTCGATACCGCAGCCCAGTTCAGGGGTACTGCGCACATTGCCGCTGGTTCTTGAGCCGGGTTGCGCGACAATAGGACCAACGGTCAGCGATGACAGCCCCAACTCCAGTTCAAATCCGCAAGCCTGTTGCCGTCCCGCGACAGGAATCGAAGCTGCGCAAGCATGCCGATTATCAGCGGGTCTATCGCGAGGGCAAACGGCAGTCGCTGCCGTTGATAACCTATTTTTTTGCGGCACGCAAGGCCTCGGATGTAGCGACCGTCGTCGGCCCAGCGAAGCCAGCGCGCACCCATGCAGTTGAAATTCCTGCTGGGTCTCGGGTTGGCCTGACGGCGGGCCGAGTGCTGGGGAATGCGGTTGCTCGCAATCGAATCAAGCGGCGCATGCGACAGGCGATCCGGCACGTGCAGACGGAATTGACCGCCGATGTGGACGTCATTCTGCATCCTCGGCGAACGGTGTTGGAAGTCGAATTTTCTCAGATTGAGCGCGATGTGCTACGGGCGTTTCGCGCGGTACAACTGGCGCTGAAGCCACGCTGCGATGCGGACTCGAGACATGGCAACTAGTCAGGAGTGGCGTGCGGCACGGGTCGAGCGGCTGGCCGGCTTCTATCAGCGCTGGATTTCTCCCGGCCTGCATGCCCTGGGTGGCTCGCTGCTGCCGATGCCCAGCGGATGCCGCTTTCATCCCACCTGCTCGGACTATGCGGCGGTCGCAGTGGCGCGCTACGGCTGGCTGCGCGGGTCTGGATTGGCAATCGCAAGGATTTCGCGCTGTCATCCATGGAGTCGCAAAGGGCGGCTGGGCGGTTTCGATCCAGTGCCATAAGTGCCTCAAGCGTATGGATTTTTCTGGTATCGAGCAGTCTCGGCTGGCGCGGGTGCTGTGGCCCTGTCTAACAACCTGCAAGTGGGAGATAAAAACGGGTAGGATAGGTATACCCGCATCTGCGCGAACCGTCCCGGCACGTCGAACCCAAGAAGCGTCGAGGAACGATCGAGACAGCAGAAAATCCAGCATCCACCGCCGGCACCGCCCGGTTGTGAAGCGTTTGCGCTGAAATTGCAGTGCGGAAATTGAACGCAACGGGAAGTCTCTTGGCCGAATATAAGAATCCTAACCAGCAAGGCGGAAAGCAGGATACGAGTTCCCTGCTGGTATTTACGGTTGTGTTTGCGGCAATTCTGCTGGGCATGCAATTCTTCAAGCCAAAGCACCCGCCGGTCTCAACTCCAGCGCAGACCACCGCTGCGAAAACGAATCCAAGCCAGCAAAACGGCCCAACCACGGGGGCCAGCAGCAATGCTTCAAGCCCCACCGCGAACGCCGCTGGCGAGGTAGCGACCGGAGATGCGACGCCGAAGGTTGCAGCCCCGACCCAGACCACCACGGTCGTTGAGAACGAGCTCTATCGGATCACCTTCAGCAATCGCGGCGGCGAAGTGACGTCCTGGATTTTGAAGAAGTACACCAACTACGATGGCAAGCCGCTCGACCTGGTGCATCCTGCGGCGGCAGAAAAATTCGGCTATCCGCTGGCGATCTATACCTATGACGCGGGCTTGCGGCAGCGCCTGGCGCAGGCACTGTATGTGCCTTCTTCCACCGGCATACTGACGGCGCCCAACCAGTTGACATTTGACTATTCGGCTGGCGGCCTGGTGGTTCGCAAGACGTTCCATTTCGATAACAGCTATGTTGTCACGGCGGATGTGAGCGTGACGCTGAATGGCGCCCCCGTCGAGGCGCTGGTTGCGTGGCCTGCGGGCTTCGGCGATCAGCGCGACGCGCGGGATTACTCCACGTATCAGAAGATTGATCGTTCCAGCGGCGGCAAGGTGGAAAGCGTCGCGCCGAAAAAAGTGAACGACGGCGAAAGCCAGTCGGGCTCGCTGGAATGGGGCGGCGTCAGCGACTTGTATTTTGCCGCGATGTTTTTACCCCAAATTCCGGCCAACAGCACCTTCGTTGCGCTGCGTCACTCCCTGGACATACCGAAAAACCCGGACACACCGAAAGCTGGCGACACGGAGGCTGAGCCGGTGTTGGGCGCGGCCGTGGGTGCGGTGAGTGGTCCCACCACAGTGCGAATCTTTGCCGGACCGAAGTCGTTGGGCGTGCTGTCGTCGATCCGAGCCATGGGGCCGGATGGAAAACCGACTGGTCCGAATTTGGTGCCGATTGTGCATTACGGCATGTGGTCCATCATTGCCAAGCCGCTGTTCTACCTGCTGCGCTGGGTGTATCAGCATGTAGTCATGAACTGGGGCTGGGCGATCCTGATCCTGACCGTCTTCCTGACTCTGGCCATGTTCCCCACTCGCTTCACTATGATGAAGTCGTCCATCAAAATGCAGCGCATCCAGCCGCAGATGAACTTTATCAAAGAGAAATACAAGAAATACAAGTTCGACGATCCGCGCAAGCAGGACATGAACCGGGAGATGCAGGAGCTGTACAAAAAGGAAGGCGTCAATATGTTTGGCGGCTGCCTTCCGATGCTCGTTCAGTTCCCCCTGATTTTCGCGTTTTACGCGATGTTGGAAAACGCGATTGAGCTGCGCCACGCGCACTGGTTCTGGCTGCATGATTTGTCGGCGCCGGATCCGTATCACATTCTTCCCATCCTGATGGTGGTGTCGCAGTTCTTCTTCCAGATGTTTACGCCGTCACCGGGTGTCGATGCCGCCCAGCAAAAAATGATGGCATTCACGATGCCGCTATTCAGCGGATTTATCTGCTGGCATTACGCGTCGGGTTTGGCGCTCTACTGGTCCGGCAGTAACCTCATCGGCATCGGACAGCAAATGATTATTAACCGCACCAAGCTAGGCAAAGAGCTGCGTGAGATCCAAGCCAGGAGAGCGTTGAAAAAGAAGGGTGGACGACCGCCGGCACTCGGGCGGCGTTGACAAACCTGCAGAAACGAGACTAAGGAATACCAATGCCCATTGAAAACTATCAATCTGCCGTAGAGACGATCGATGCATTTTTGAAAATTGTGGTCGGCAAGGGCGGTTTGCGTTTGAGGTACAGGATTACCGCAGGCGCGGGCGCAGCCGATCCAAACAAGTTCGAGTCACGCGAAATCTACGTAGAAATCGCGGGCCCGGATGTGGACTTGGTGCTGGAACATAATGCGGAGCTGTTGCGTTCTTTAGAGCACATTGCTGCCAAATCGCTCCGGCTGGAGCCTTCGGAACACGACCTGATCAGCTTCGACGCGCGGGGCTACAAGGCACTGCGCGCGCAGGAGCTGAAACTCGCGGCCGACACGGCTGCGGAGCAGGTGCGCCGTACCAGCGAGCCGTATCAGTTCGCACCGATGAATTCCCGTGAACGACGGATGCTGCATCTGGCCTTGAAAAACTATGAAGACCTGCGCAGCGAAAGCAGTGGAGAAGGCATGCGGCGCTCCGTCGTGGTATATCCGAAAAACTGGCAGCCCAGAACTCCTTCCGCAGGAACGGGGCGGGCGCGCACGTTTGGGCGAAGTTGAGCGGGACAGATTTGCGTGCGGGCCTTCGATGATGAAGCCTGCGCCAAGTAAAATCGACCCGTGACCGAGCCAGTCCAAACTGCAGATGGGTCGCGACAGCCACATGCTGACGATCAGCGCGACACGATCGTTGCCATTTCAACTCCGCCGGGTCGCGGAGGTATCGGCATCGTGCGTCTCTCTGGCGCGGATGCGGTTGCGATTGCTTCCAGCCTGCTACGCCTGACGAAGCCCCTGGTGCCCACCCAGGCGCAACTCGCGGACGTTCTCGATCCAGAGTGCGAAGACGCGGAACATGCGAGACGAATCGACGAAGCTGTTGTCACGTTTTTTCAGGCACCTAACTCCTATACGCGAGAAGATGTGGTCGAAATCGCCGCGCATGGCTCCCCGGTGGTGTTGGAGTCGCTGGTGCGTGCTGCCATCTCGCGGGGAGCTCGGCTGGCCCGGCCCGGAGAATTCACGGAGCGCGCTTTTCTTTCTGGCCGCATTGACCTGACCCAGGCAGAAGCCGTACGCGATCTGATCGAGGCGCAAACTCTCTACCAGGCGAAGATTGCTTCCGAGCAGATGGAAGGGGCGCTGTCGCGTCGCATCCACCCGATCAAGCAGACCCTGGTGCATTTGATTGCGGAACTGGAAGCGGGCATCGACTTTGCGGAAGACGATGTTGACGTGATGCCGGCGGATGCGATCGCAAGCCGGGTGATAGCCATCATGGAACCGTTGCAAGCGCTGGCGGCATCCTTCGCCTATGGCCGAGTGGTGCGCGATGGAATTTCGCTGTCGATTGTGGGGCGCCCGAACGCGGGAAAATCCTCGCTTTTCAACCGACTGGTGCAACGTGAGCGCGCCATCGTGACGGCCACACCGGGAACCACGCGAGACCTGGTGACGGAGCGTGTATCGTTGGGTGGAATTCCTCTCGATTTGATCGATACGGCAGGGTTGCGGACCACGCATGATGAGGCCGAAAGCATCGGCGTTCAAAAATCGCGCGAGGCCTTCGCCGATGCCGACGTGGTGGTACTTGTGCTGGATGCCACCGCGGAGTCGCTGACGACGGAAGAAATAACCCTGTTGGAACAGATCCGCATGCGCATTGCGCTGGTCGTATTGAACAAGGTCGATCTCGCCCACGAGACCTCTGGAGGCGAAATATTCCATCGATCGGGGGGATCGCGCGGACCGATCAAAACCTCGGCCCTGACGGGCGAAGGAATCTTCGAGCTACGCGATGCGATCCTAGCTTTGATTCGCAGGGATGGCAAAGAAGTCGAGACTGGCCTGATGACCAATCTTCGCCAGCAGCAGTCTGTATCCCAAACACTTCAAGCGTTACGGGCTGCAGAACAAGCCATCGTCGCGAATGTTCCCCATGAAATGCTGCTGATCGATCTTCACTCCGCGCTGCAAAGCCTGGATGCATTGACCGGCGCGACCACTGCCGAGGACATCCTGAACGTGATCTTCTCCACCTTCTGCATCGGAAAGTAGAGCAGTGTCCAAGGCCGTCCAATAGAATGTAGAAATCTGAATTATCCCCTTGTATAAATAGAATTTACTGTCTTAGAATGTCCAACAGGAGACATAGACAGCCAATATGGAATATGTCTCCTGTATGTCTCCGGTGGGGTATATGTCTCCAGAATGAGCCTGGAGACATACGAAAGGGGCGAGAATGGCACTTACAGACGCGGGAATCAAGGCTTTGAAACCAAGGGCTGGACGGTACATGGTGAGCGATGGCCGGGGGCTTTCGCTGGACATACTGCCGAGCGGCAAAATGTCCTGGCTCTATCGGTATTGCTTGGACGGCAAATACGGCAAGGTGAGTCTAGGCCATTATCCCGATCTCCCCTTGAGGACGGCGCGGGAAAGGCGGGATGAACTGGCAGGGAAGGTGGCGAAGGGAAAATCACCCGCAGAAGAGAAGAAACAGGCGAGAGGCGGGAATCCGAGCAATCCGACCGTGCGGGATTTTGGGGAGCGCTATTTTCGTGAGCAGGTAGTAAAGAATTGGAAAGACCCGTCAAACATCCGCCGGTATCTTGACAACGAAATTTACCCCGCGCTGGGAGACAAGCTGCTAAAGGACGTTACAGCCTTGGACGTACAGGCTATTGTCTACCGCAAGCGCGACAATGGGCGCATTGCCGCCGCGATGCAGCTCCGTAATGTGATGAAACAGATGTTCGACTATGCGCTGGAGGTACAGCGCGTGACGATGAACCCGGCCACAATGGTCGCGACCCGGTACATCGGGAAAGCCCGCAAGCGTTCTCGTGTTCTGACTCCGCAAGAGATTCGTTTGTATCTCCGCACCATCTACCAGTCGAACATCCGGCGTCAATTCAAGCTGGCGCTGCACATCCTGTTGCTGACGCTCTCCCGAAAGTCGGAGCTATTGCTGGCCCGCTGGGAGCATGTGAATTTTGACGCGTGCGAGTGGCTCATCCCGGAAGGAAACGCCAAGACGGGCAAGCCGCACATCGTCTATTTATCCACGCAGGTTGCCGAAATGTTCCGCGAATTGAAGGCGCTTGCTGGCGAGTCTGAGCTGGTGCTACCGGGCCGGGGAAGCATTCGCAAGCCATTCGCACGCAACGCGCTCAACAAGGCGCTGGAGGGGCTGACGTTCGACATGGAGCCGCTCACCATTCACGATCTGCGTCGTACCGGCGCGACGCTGCTGACAGAGAATGGCTTTAATCGGGACGTGATCGAAAAAGCCCTGAGCCATGAGAAGCAAGGCATCCGCGCCGTCTACATCCTCGCCGAACATGCACCAGAGCGAAAGAAGATGTTGCAATGGTGGGCCGATTATGTGGACAGCATCGTCAATGAGTCCAAGGTGATCGTGGGCAATTTCGGCGGCGGCGTGGCATAGCACACACCAGCCTTGCGGTCACTGGCGATAGACCGGGTTGCCTTCGCCTCTCGGAGCGCCCGAGACTTTCCTGTCTCGCTGTGGACGACATTTTCCTTGACCATTCTAAGGGAATGGATGCACAGTGATAATAGTTTGTTTTGATCTTGACCAAAGATGCCCGACAGATTGGGTTTCTATTTGCATTGCCGGATCAGACCGAAGTACTCGCATCACCACGTAAAGCCCCGCACTATCGAAACACTCCTGCTGATGATGCTGCTGATGATGGTGGTAGCGCCCCATAACAACTGAATAGCGCAAGGCAACGCAGTCAGTATTTGCATTCCGTGCAATTCCACTTGGATCGCGCGGTTTCTCACTTGCCTGTCGCAGGAACCGATCTGAGTGGCGGAGGAATTATTTCTGCACAAGGGTCGATTTGTGGCTTGCGCGAATGTTTCTTCAGGGTCCCGCAGCATTAGCGCGCGGAGCTTGAGCGGCGTCTACCTCCAACGATTTCAACACTCGATTGAAGGAGAAAGCGATGGCATCAATACTTCGTTTGCCAGAAGTAAGGAGCCGAGTTGGACTCTCGCGCAGCGCGATTTATCTGGCGATCTCTCGCGCGGAGTTTCCACGACCTGTGCAGCTTGGAGCCCGTGCGGTAGGCTGGCTCGAATCTGAAGTTGAGGATTGGATTGGTGAGCGAGTGAAGGATAGTCGGAGCTGTCATGAATCCACAGCTGACTGAAAAGCAAGTGGCTGGCACAGGGCGTTCCGGCAAGACTCGCTTACGAGTCGTGAAGCATGAAGCGGCTTCGAAGCCTTCCCTTTTCGACCCTCCATCTGGTGCGCTGTCAGAGGCCCGAGGAGGGACCCGGCGTTCCGCTGGAGTTGCGCCCCACGGATATTCTGAAACCGCATCCGCAGCGCAAAACATTCTTGTGCCAGACACCGGCCAACGTCACATGGGAGCCCAGCCCGTGGGATGGCTTCCGAATGACTTGGAATCGCGGTTGAGGCCGCGAATGGAGCAGTCAGGGAGGTGGCCGTGAGGTCGCAGTGCAGCCTCTTCGCGGATCGGCTCGAGTCTGGCGAGGAGCAACGGGGAACTGCCGCTCTTCCGTTGCCGGACCGGCAGAGGGCCGAATCGCCACTTTCTCCAGTTTCCGAAGCGCGGAAGACGAATGAACTTAAGCCGCATCCCGCGATGTTGCAGTGCGAACTGCTCCCGACCGCGGTTCTGCTGGAGCCGCTGCACAAAGCCGGGATGCGGCTTTTTGAACTCCCCTTGCTGATTTGCCACGACGGCACGATCATCGATGGGTACAAACGGTGGGTGATCGCAAGGGGTCTCGGGCTCCCGAAATTGATGTGCGTGGTGCTCGACAAGTCGAACGAGGATGCCCTCCGCCTGATCCTTGAGGACGCACGTTCCAGGAAGTACCTGAACCCGTTCTGCCGTATCGCATTGGCTCTCATCCTGGTAGAGCCCCGTGTCGAACAGGCTAGAGAAAATCGGGTACTGGGCGGCATGAAGAAGCAGTTGGCAAAATTGCCAAAGGATCGCAAGATCGATGTACGCAAAGAGGCGGCAGAGTTGGCAGGTTGCGGGGAACGCAACGTCGGCAAAGCACAATTCGTCTTGGAGCGCGGAATCGAGCGGTTGAAGAGGATGGCACGTGAAGGAAGCATTTCAATTGACGCTGCGGCGAAGCTCGCCGGGAAGGACCAGGAGCAACAAAGACTCGAACTCGCGATCCGGCAGTCCGGGCGAGATCAAGAGAGGCGGATTCAGACTCTCAGCATCAATAGCCGTGATACGGCCATGCTGCTGATCAAGAGGCTGATACCTCCGCTGGAGAAGGCCATGAAGGTTGAGCAGTTGGCAAAATTCCGGCCTTTGTTCGAACCGCTGATTGAAGCCTTGAGGAGAGAACTCGATGTCGCCGGTCGGGGAGAGACGCTCTAACCTGCGCCGGTTGCTTGAGGAGAACCGCCCATGTTGGGACCATAATGGGGTGCGGCCGTATGCGCGCTCTAGCATTGCGCAGGCGCTGTTGTGCCGCACCGAAACACTCGGTGCCGAAGTGTACTCCTCGATTCTGGGTGAGAGGCGCATCGTCCCACACTCCTGCAAATCCCGGGCTTGCACTTCGTGCGGCTATTGGCAAACCATACGTTGGCAACGCGAGGTGGCCAGCCAGTTGCCAGACATCCTATATTCAGGCGTAATTCTGACGATGCCGCGACCCTTCTGGGGTCTGCTGCGAAAGAACCGCCACCTGCTCCAGGCGATTCCCGAGATTGCTGCCGGTGTACTTACCGACTGGGTCCGCGAGAGGTTTGAGGCGGTCGTCCCCCTGGTGGCTGTGATGCACACGTTCAATGCAAAGTTCGATTTCAATGTCCACGTGCATCTAGTTGTGGGCCAGACGGGCCTGCGCTGCGGTGGCGATGGCATTGTGCGCCACATTTACTTTCCCATAGGAGTAATCGGCGACCGCTGGAGTCGCGGTCTGCTCGATTTTTTCGAACTGGTTGTCAGAAAGGGAAGTCTGCAATCAACACGGAACGAACGCACACTTTTGGCACTGATCGCCAGATATCGTACCCGCTACCGGAAGGTGATCACAAGCCCGAATCGCCGCAAACAGCAGATTCTCGGCTACGTTGCGCGCTACGTTCGCCGCCCGCCGATGGCCGACTACCGTATCCAGGGTTGGGATAAGGAGAATGTTCGCTATGTCTGGCTGGACAAGAAAAGCTACGGAATGGTCCGCGAGGAAATCCTCCCAGTCCCACAGTTCATCGCGCGATTCATCGACCAGGTCCCGGACAAGGGAATGCATAGCGTGCGCTACTTTGGGCTCCTTGCCACTCACGCAAGGGAGTGCAGAAACGAGGCATTTCTCCGCCTCCTACCGACTGCGAGGCCAAAGCCGGTCAGTCGGCTACGATGGGCCTCCTCTACTCGGGAGACGTTCGGCAGAGATCCCTTGATCGACTCTGCCGGCAACCGGATGGTTTGGACTGACCGCCTTCCGCCATTGAACACAAGGTCTCTGGAAATTGACAAACCTTAGCGAGGAGACCCGAAACCAGGGCGGCGGCTTATTTGTGTTCCACAGGCGAACTCCACCCTGCCTCACATGCGCACAGTCACCAGTCGCGCGTCCACACCTCTTGCCAGTGCCCCGCTTTCTTGAGGTTGCGGCCAGACTCGGAAAATGCCAACGCCATCGTTTCCGGATTCTTGATTTTCCTATAGTTCTAGTTAACCTTCTTCTTCGCCTGCTTCTGGAGAACATGGTTGAAGACCTGCAGCGGCACGTTGTCCTCCGGAGCCACGTTGAAGTGAACTCCCTCCGGATCCTGGCTCAGAGCCGCGTGCATCGTTCTCTCGAATCGCGCCTCGTGCCGCCGGTCCAGCGCCGCCTTCGTCTTTTCCGATTTCTTCATAGCCACAGTTGTTCCTCTTTTCCGGAATCAACAAGGTTACTACAGAAGCCGCGCCGCAAACCCAAATCTCCGATCATGAGGATGGCGTCTGAATTGACTCTGACGGTTGCAGCCGTCTACAGTGGCGGTCGTGATTCGACCACGATGGACTCGATCCACCGGTCCAATCGAATAGGAATAGTCACGACCTGGGGCAGTTTGAGCCCAAAAGATAGAAGGAGCGAAGATATTCTTAGAGATATATGAAGTGGCCCACAGAATTGCTGCTGATTCGTCATGCGGAATCGGCCTACAACAATTTGAAGCGTCAGAAGGAAGCCGATCCGGACTATCGGCGATTTCAAGATTTGTTCGACAACAATCGTTCGAATCCTGAAATCCATTCTTTGGCCCAAATGCTTCATGGGCGATACGCCCTTGGATGCAGCGACCGTGAAACTCCAATCACTCCAAAAGGCGAAATGCAGTCCAGGCTCACTGGACAGGCAATGCTGGATGGAGGCGTGAGCTGTCCGGATGTAATCTTCGTCTCGCCTTACCTTCGGACGGAACAAACCCTGCGCATTCTGCAGGAAAGCTGGCCCGATCTCCGAAACGCGCCGGTCTATCGGGAGGAGCGAATTCGCGAACAGGATCATGGGCTCTCGCTTCTCTACAACGACTGGCGAATCTACCAACTCATGCATCCGGACCAAGGTGAACTGCGCCAGCTTCTAGGTGGGTACGACTACCGATACGTGAACGGGGAAAATGTCCCAGATGTGCGTCAGAGAAACATCTCCTGGATCGCGACGTTGACGCGCGAATTCTCTGGAAAGCGAGTCATGGCAATCACGCATCACCTGACGATCCTGGCGACCCGGGCGAATTTCGAGAGACTGAGTCCGGAACAGTTCCTTCATCTGGACCATCATGAAAAGCCAGTAAACTGCGGAGTCACTCGCTACATTGGGAATCCTAACCGGGGAAGTGACGGCAGGCTGGAATTGCATGAGTACAACCGCCAGTATTACCAGGCGCTCCCAGAGGGCGAATTGCAGGCGAGCGGCAATCGGGCATAGATTGTAATCAATTCTTGAGCCTTCAATGTGTGCGTAAGGGCTGCTGTGAACGGGGCGGACCACAATCCTTAAACCAATGCCATACAATTTGGCTTTACATGCCCAAGCTCGATTGGTTGACCCGCCCGGAAGATGAACACATCGCTGCCAGTGTCCCTTACCGGCTGCTGGAGGCCGTGCCGGAACTCTCCTATGGGGATGAGCAGACGGAAAACATGCTCATCCAAGGCGACAATCTGGAAGCTCTGAAGGCTTTGCTGCCATTCTACGCGGGCCGGGTAAAGTGCATCTTCATTGATCCGCCCTACAACACGCGCAGCGCCTTCGCGCAATACGATGACAACTTGGAGCATACGCAATGGCTGAGCATGATGTATCCCCGGCTGGAGTTGCTGCGCGATTTCCTTACGGAAGATGGAAGCATCTGGGTCACGATTGATGACAACGAAGCCCACTACCTCAAGGTCATCATGGATGAGGTTTTCGGGCGTGCCAGTTTCATAGCGGATGTCTCTTGGAAGAGACGAGACGGCGCGCCAAACGATAGAAAAATCGGTTCTACGCATGACCACGTGTTGGTCTTCGCAAAAGCGAGAAATGGCTCGGCGAAGAAGACAGACGCGGAAGAAGCATTCAACCTGATGCAACGAACCGAAAAGGCCGACTCGCAATACAAGCTGTACGAAGAGCCTTTTGGCTTTGACGAGAGAGGCCCATTCCGAAAGATTGACTCGACTGGGAACGCAAAGGGCGGGCGTTTTGTAGAGAGCTTGGTTTACCCGGTGAGTAACCCATTCACAGGCCAGGAGGTCTTTCCTAGAAAAGGCCGTTGTTGGGTTTACAAGAGAGAAGACATGCTGGCGATGGTGGCCGAACGCCGCTTCTTCTGGGGCAAAGACGGCAAGGCGGGTACTCCAATGCGCAAGCTATTCAAGTCAGAAGCAAAGTCGGGAATGACCGCGCCCTCGATCTGGGATGATGTAGGCCTAAATCAGCACGCCGCACGAGAACTGGAGATTCTTTTCGGAGAGAAAGCCTCATTTGAGACACCAAAGCCGGAGGGCCTCCTTAAGCGGATCATCGAGATTGCATCCAATCCCCGCGAGATTGTCCTCGACAGCTTTCTCGGTTCCGGCACAACCGCTGCGGTGGCGCACAAAATGGGCCGCCGGTACATCGGTATTGAAATGGGCGAACACGCGGAGACGCATTGCGTTCCACGTCTCAAGAAAGTTGTGGACGGGGAGCAGGGCGGAATCTCGGAGGCCGTGGGCTGGAAGGGCGGCGGCGGATTCCGCTTCTACCGGCTGGGCAGTCAAGTCTTCGACGAGCAGGGCCACATTCACCCGTCCATCCGCTTTGACCATTTGGCCGCGCACGTTTGGTTTGCGGAGACGCGCACGCCCATTCACCAAAAACGCAAGCGTTCTCCCTTGCTGGGCAAGCATGGCGAGACGGCCTATTACCTGCTCTACAACGGCATTCTGGGCGACAAGCGGCCCGATGGGGGCAACGTGCTCACCCGCAAAGTTCTGGCAGAACTACCAGCGCACAACGGGCCAAAGGTGATTTATGGAGAAAGCTCACGCCTGAGTGCGGCCACGCTGAAACAGCTTGGCATCATTTTCAAGCAGACGCCCTATGACGTGAAGGCGCGATAGAGGAAGGGAACGGGATGGACTTCCAACTAAAAGATTTTCAGATTGCCGCACTGGACAAGCTCCGCGAATATCTGGGAGAGGTGCGCCTGAACAATGATCCCTGGCAGGCATTCGTGGATGTGGCTCGGACGCCTACAGGCCACACTCCCGTTTATCGCCCGGTTGCGGGATTGGAAACGGTTCCTTACGTCTGTCTGCGGCTTCCAA
>JAJXZK010000429.1 GCA_021780095.1 Acidobacteriota bacterium
CAGCATCCACGAGCCGTTGAACCGCGTCGCAAAATTGCCCACCGGGGTTGGCTTGTTCAGGCTGTTCAGCGCGAAATCCGCCGCAGTGAATTGTTGCTGCCGCAGCCTCGTGCCAAAGACGTACACGGGATCGTTGCCTCGTGAAATGTCTTCGGCGAAATTCAGCCGCGGCAACAGTCCCGTGCGCGCCTGGCTCACTCCGGCGTTCGCGGCCTCCAAATCGGCCCGCGCCATCCCCGCCTCTGGGTTTTTCCCCAGGGCCTGGTCAATCGCCTGGCGCAAGGTCAATGTAGGCGCCGGTGCTGCGGATGGCTGGGCTTCTTGTGTCCAGCCAGATTGCGATCCCGCGACCGTTAGCGCAATGAGGCCCACCAGCAGGGCTATCGCCTTGCTCACACGACTTCTACTTCCCATCGCTGGAATCCCTTTCCGTTGGGTCTCTTCACTGGAATAAAGACCGCTGGTCGGGAAAACGTTACAGTTTTTCTGAAGTATTTTTTGCGAGGGGGCGTTTCTCAGGACGCGACAGGCGTCGTCGCGTCGGACGGACGGCTTTCCAGCAAGCGCAGATATTCCTCGGCCAGCAATCGCCGAAGGGAGGCGCAGGTGTCGCTGTCGAATGGCATGTTCAGTTTGCGGCATCGGTCGATGGCCAGCTTCAGGTCAGACAGAAAGGCAATACACGCCGGACAAGCGTCGATATGGGCTCGCATCTGCTTGCAATTCTTCGTTTCCATGCGCCCATCCAGATATTCGGACAAATTTCCGAAGATCTCCATGCATTCCCGTGGGCGTTTGTCGCTGGAGGGCTTTTTGCGGCGTGGGGGAGCCTCCGGCCCGCGTTGCAGCTTCTCGAACTCTTTCCGCAGCAGCAGTCGCGCCCGGTGCAGGCGCACCCGGACTGTTCCCGGCTGCAGCGCAAGCACAGCCGCCACCTGGTCGGTGTCCAGTTCCTCCATGTCGTGCAGCACCAGCACCAGTCGATATCGGGGAGGAAGCCGCAGCACCGCATCATGCACCCGAACTTGATCTTCGTGGGTCAAGGCGTTTTGTTCCGGACTGGCTGCCGCCGCTGTTAGCAGTGCACTCAACTCGTCGCCGTCGGGCAGCAGATCGGCCAGCGCAACCGTCTTATGGCTCGATTCCTTTTTTCGATTGCGCCAGCAGCGGTTCCGAGCCGCCGTGTACAGCCATACCGATAACGCCCGAGGATCTTCGATTTTTGCCAGGTGCGGCAGGGAACTCACCAGCACATCCTGCATGGTGTCTTCGGCGTCTTCCCTGTGCCCGCACAGCTTCATGCTGAAGGAGAAAAGTGTCCCCTGCAACAGCCGCAGCGCGTTCGGCACGCCGGCGGGGTCGTTCCGTAATATTTGAATCGCCTCTTGTAGATCGGGACGCATTTTCCTCGAACCTAAACTGATGCAGAATGCCGATTCAATTCTATCCTCCCGGTTTCAAAAATCGGCCCAGATCTCAGTGCCAAAAGCCCGCCTCGTCGACACCTGCGTAAACCCTTTAGCATCTTCGATTGCCGGCGACAGCCACGCAAACCAGCTACCCATGGAACATGGGGAAATTCCTCCCCCGATCCACCTGGCTAAGTTATGCTGGAAACGGGTCATCGCAGGCCTGCGTATGCATGCTACGGATCAGTCCGTAAAAGTCGCCTGGTATCGTTCGCCAGTCAGCCGCGAGCAACTGCAGGCCCTCAACCGGCGCAGCGATTTCATGGGTTTTCTCCAGACCGGCGGCTACCTGGGCTTGCTCGCTTTCACCGGGACCCTCATCTGCGTCTCCGCCGGCCGGCTGCCTTGGCCCATCGTGGTGCTGCTATGTTTCATTCATGGAATGTTCTGGGCATTTCTTATCAACGGATTTCACGAGTTTGTCCACAACTCCGTGTTCGAAACGAAGTCTCTCAACTGGTTTTTCGCGCGAGCCTTCGCTTTTCTCGGCTGGCATAATCCCTATGAGTTCTGGGCCAGCCACACGGAACATCACAAGTACACGCTGCATCCGCCCGACGATTTAGAAGTGGTGCTTCCCGTTGAATTGTCGCTGAAGGGTTTTCTCAAAACCGGATTCATCAATCCGGTTGGACTGTGGCAGACCCTATCGAAGACGATCCGCGTCGCTCGCGGCAAGCTCCAGGGTGCATGGGAGACTTCACTTTTTCCTGACGCTGCCGTAAAAGAAAAACGCAGCGTGGTGCGGTGGGCACGGCTGCTCCTCGCGGGTCACGCGGCCATCGTTCTGATCTCGATCGCCATGCATTGGTGGATGCTGCCGGTTGTCATTACATTGGCGCCGTTCTACGGAGGATGGTTGCATTATCTCTGCAACAACAGCCAGCACGCGGGTCTACAGGATAACGTGCCTGACTTTCGCCTATGCTGCCGCACTATCACGTTGAATCCGTTGCTCAGTTTTCTCTACTGGCACATGCATTACCACACGGAGCATCACATGTATGCCGCCGTCCCCTGCTATCGGCTCGCGAAGTTACACGCGCTGATTCGTCACGATCTGCCGCCCACTTTCCATGGCCTGTACGCCACGTGGACGCAGATTGCCGCGATCCTGCGGCAACAGCGGCAGAATCCGGCCTACCAATATGTCCAGGAGCTGCCGCTGCGCGCGCAACGGTAGAGCCATCAATTTCCTAAACGCCGGTGGCCTCAATGGTCGCGCCGATCATCGCGTCAAATCCCATGCAGGAATTCAGCATCAGGTGATAAATGCGATAGTCGTTCCATACATTGTGATAAAAATGCTCGACGTACTCGGCGCGCCGCTGGTCCGTGGCCGCAAGTTCGCGTTCCGCAACCCCCTTCTTATCGGGAAATGCCTGTTCAAACCAGCGAACCTTCCTGGCTGTCGAGGCATACACAAACGTGTGAAAGCATCCCGTAATTCCATGCAGCGCGCAGGCCGCACCGCGTCCGACGATCACGCATTTCCCCGCACGCGCCTTCTCCACCATCACTTCCTGCGCCAGTTCGGTGATCCGCGTCGCATCCAGAATTTCTCGCTCTACCGTGATATCGGCGCGCTCGTTGCTGCCGTGCCAGAAGGCACGCCCCACCTTGCTGTACCAGGGATCTAAACGTTCATCCCGGCGCTTTACTTCCGCAGCCGATATGCCGCCGCGCTTGGCCACTTCGTCGATCAAAGATTGATCGAGTAAATCCCACTTCAAATGTTGCGCTAAAAGCCGGGCAAACTCCCCGCCGCGGCTTCCATATTCCCGTTCTACTGTAATCACTTGAATCATTGTTCTCTCTCGCGCCAAATTTTAGATGCAGGGCATCGCGGTCGCGGTGATGTCAGCACCCAAAATATCCGATTTCCAAACGCTATTGCCGCAACTCCACTACCGTCGCGCCAGCTCCGCCCTCATTCTGCGGCGGCTCGCTTACCTTCTCGACCTGCGGATGGCTCCCCAAATAGGCGCGCAAAGATTTCCGCAGAATTCCCATGCCGACACCGTGCACAATGCGAACCTGCGGTACTCCGTCCAAAAATGCCTGGTCCAGAAACTTCTCCACCGCGTCCGTCGCCTCTTCCACCGTTCGACCGATCACGTTGATCTCGGTCGCACTCGAACTCATCTCCCCTGCCCGCTCTCGGTTCAGGGAAACCCGGATCCCTTTGCTGCGCGCGGCTGCTACCGGTGTCAGATGGCGGGCACGGTCGGCCGCGGAGGTTACAACCTCGGCAATATCGTTGCGGCGAATCCGCATTTTCAGCTGCCCGACGGAGACCTCAAAATTCTCATCATCCACCTGCCGCTCCACCACCGCGGATTTCCCCAGCGAACGCAGCTTCACCGTGTCTCCAACATTCACGCTGCGAACGATATGCGGCTGCGCGTTCGGATCTCCGCGGTCCGCGCCGGTTTGATGCGCCACCACCGTGGCATCCACTTGCTCGCGGAATTCGCGGCGCAGTTTTGCCAGCCCGCGCTCCGCCTGCTTCGCCACTTTTTTCTGAGCGCTGCTGTCCTCAATACCGCGCAATACCTCCCGCACCTGCGCCTCGAACGCTTTCAGTAGCGAGGACAACTTCGCTTCCATCTCCTGCACCTTGCGCTGCTGTTCCTGGCGTCCCTCGCGCTCCAGGCGCTGGCGCTCTTTGGCAATGTCTTCTTCGCGACGTTGCAACTGTGCTCGTTCTGTGTTCACCGCCATCAGGTCGGCATGCAGTCGATCGAGAAAACGCCCAATTTCCACTGCTTGGCTTCCCAGCCGTTGCTTCGCATTCGCCAGAATGTCCGCATCCATTCCAAGTCGCTCGGCAATGTGGATGCCTGCCGAAACTCCGGGCACGCCGACGCGAATGTGATACGTGGGGGCGAAAGTCTCCTCTTCAAAGCCTGCCGCGGCATTCTGCACTCCCGGCGTGTTGGCTGCGTACACCTTCAAGGAAGTGTGATGGGTAGAGATCAAACACCAGGCGTGCCGCGCGGAAAAGTGCGCCGCAATCGCCGCCGCCAGCGCGGCGCCTTCCTCCGGATCGGTGGCGGAACCCAACTCGTCCAGCAACACGAGGGAGCTGGCCGTAGCGAGCTCCGATATTTCATTCAATCGCGTGATATGCGCCGAGAAGCTGGAAAGATCCTGCTCGATCGATTGTGCGTCGCCAATGTCCGCCAGCACCGCGTCAAACACAGGCAGCTCGACTGCCTCCGCCGGCACAGGAATTCCTGCCTGCGCCATCAAGGCCAGCAATCCAACGGCCTTCAACGCGACAGTTTTGCCGCCGGTATTTGGCCCGCTAATGATCAACTGCGGCGTTGCGGCAGGCAACCCCAGGTCCAGGGGAACAATCGTTTTCGGTTCGAAAGCTTGTTCGTTGCGCCCGGATCGCCGCGCCAATGCTTCTCCGCGCAGACGTTTCTCCAGCAGCGGATGCCGCGCCCCTTTCAGGACGATTCGCTCCGATCCCTGTGGCGAAAACACAGGCGCTGTGCACTGAAAGTCCGCCGCAAATCTCGCCCGCGCAAACAGCGACTCCAATTCCGCCAGAATCGCGGCGCTTACTCGAATTACCTCCGCATGATCACCCACCTGCCGCGTCATCGCCGCCAGTATCCGGCGTTCTTCCTCCTGCTCTTCTTCCAGCAACCGCTGCAGCTCATTGTTCTGCTCGATGGTCTCGATTGGCTCAATGAAAAAGGTCTGCCCGCTGGAACTGGCTCCATGCATCACGCCGGGAACGCGCCGCTTCCACTCGGCTTTTACCGGCAACACAAAACGCTCGCCTCGCACCGTAATCAAGTCTTCCTGCAAGGAGCCTTCGGGACCGAGCCTTCGCAGCATCGACCGCAAACTTTCTTCAACCGTCCGCTGTTGGCGCTCCATCTGCCGGCGGATTCGAGCCAGCTCCGGCGAGGCATGATCCGCAATCGAGCCGTCCGCTTCAAATTTTCCGTCGAGTGCCTGCATCAACCCCGTGAATCGGCTTTCGACTAACGGAATCGCCAGTTCGCGCAGAGAGGGGATTTGCTCGCGCAACTCTTCCGAAAATGATTGGTGCCACTCCTGAAAAGCGCGAAAACGTCCGACCAGCGCCGACAAGGCCCGGAGTTCACCCACTTCCAGCACCGCTCCGTGGATGCGAGCGCGATCCAGCAAGTCGGCCGGATCGACCAATCCGTGGAAATCGAAGTCGGAGCCGGCGCGCAATAATTGGAGCCCCTCGCTGACGCGCTGTTGCTCGGTGCTGGCCCATGCGGCATTGCCGGAAGGCTCCAGCGCCCGTGTCCATGCACGGCCAGGTTCGGTCGTGGAGTATCCCGCGACCATTTCTCGCAGGCGGCCAAACTCCAGCATCTCCGCGCTGGTGTGCGCCAGCGGCGAGGGCACATTCGGGAACATAGTCACGCTCCCATGGTAGCCGCTTTCACCATCGCCACGTCAGCCGCGACGAGAGGCTTGACCTCCGGTCGATAATCCGGAGGCTCACCAGCGCGTGCTCAGTCCGTTACAACTGCTCGAAAGAGCCGTGCCAAGAGAAGATGACCCGGAAATGCCGAATGGCTATTCTTATCACCTTGGGGGAGGGGTACGAGTAGCCACTGGTTTGTTGCCGGCGCGCATCGTCTTGAAACGTTATAGAAGATCAAAGGTGCCAGCAAGCCTTGGTTATGTTTCCAACCGCATCCAAGTGATCCGTATTTCTGTTTTCCATTCACGATCACCGGCGGCGGTCGTTAACTCAACCTACGACTTGGAGTGAGACACCTCGGGAGAAGCGTCGCTCCCGATGCGCATTCCATAAAACGAGCGGTGCACGAAATAGAACGAGATGAGGAAGAAAACCCCCGCCAGCACGTGGGTTAGCGTCGGGTTGGTCGCCGAAAGCTCAACCGCCAACTCGACCGCCAGCAAGCCAAACAGCGTCGTGAACTTGATGACCGGATTGAGAGCCACGGAAGCGGTGTCTTTGAACGGGTCGCCCACCAGGTCGCCGACCACCGTTGCTTCATGCAGGGGCGTTCCCTTTTCATGCAACTCGACTTCGACGATCTTCTTCGCGTTGTCCCAGGCTCCTCCCGCATTTGCCATAAAGATGGCCTGGTAGAGTCCGAACATGGCGATTGAGATCAGGTAGCCGATGAAGAAGAATGGATCGAGGAAAGCGAAGGCCAGAGCCGCAAAAAACAACGAGATGAAGATGGTCAACATTCCCTTTTGCGCGTAGCGGGTGCAAATGGCGACGACCATCTTGCTGTCTTCAGTGGAGGCTTTTTCGGCTCCCTCAATCTTCATATTGCGCTTGATGTACTCCACGGCACGGTAAGCGCCCGTGGTCACGGCCTGGGTAGCAGCGCCGCTGAACCAGTAGATCACCGCGCCTCCGGTAATCAGGCCAAGCAGAAAGGGAGCGTGGAGCAGCGAGAGCTTGTCCACATTCTGGGTGAGCGAGTTGGTCAGCGCCATAATTGTGGCGAAGATCAGAGTGGTTGCGCCCACCACGGCCGTACCAATCAGCACCGGCTTGGAGCTGGCTTTGAACGTATTGCCTGCGCCATCGCCCGCCTCCAGCATCCTCTTGGCGTGCTCGAAGTCGACCTTCACTCCGTAGTCCTTTTTCACTAGCTCATAGACATCCGGCTCGTTCTCGATGAGAGAGAGCTCATAAATGGATTGCGCGTTGTCTGTCACTGGTCCAAAAGAATCGACTGCGATGGTGACAGGTCCCATGCCCAGGAAGCCGAAAGCCACCAGACCGAAGGCGAACATCGGCGCAGCCAGAACTATATTCTCGAATCCCAGAGTGCTCACCCCGTAGCCAATCGCCATTAAAGCCGTCACCGCCAGTCCCAGGTAATAGGCGGAATAATTTCCGGAAACAAATCCCGACAGCAGGCCAAGAGCTGAGCCGCCCTCCCTTGCCGACGCGACCACTTCTTTTACATGGCGAGCCGTGGTTGAAGTGAACACCTTGACAAGCTCAGGTATGAGCGCCCCAGCGACAGTTCCGCAGGATGTGATGGTTGCCAGTTTCCACCAGAGGGTGGGGTCGCCACCCAAATTGGGAAGCAGGAGATAGGTGACCGGGTAAGTGACCGCAATCGTCACGATGGAAGTAATCCACACCAGTGAGGTCAGCGGAGCTTCAAAGTTGAATTCCAGCGCTTTACCGAACCGCACTTTTGAAATCACCTCGTTGATGTAATAGCCCGCAACCGCCGCTACCAGCATGGCCACACGAACCGCAAACAGCCAGACCAGCACTTGCACTCCGACGGTAGCGCTCTTCGCGCCCAGGATGAGGAATGCGATCA
>JAJXZK010000320.1 GCA_021780095.1 Acidobacteriota bacterium
TTCTCTCCTTCGCGCGCGGTGCGCACCCACTCCCCCTTGTTCTTCTTCTTGCGCAGGTTGAGCGCCACCTTCCAGATCATGTACGCGGGGGCGAAGAGGAGATCGAAGAACTTGGCGGAGACGAGGAAGACTCCGACCTGGTCTTGGCGCTTCCCAAGAGCGTCCTTGAGCACGATGAAGAGATCGAAGGCGAAGAGGAATCCGAGGAGGAAGCCGAAGATTCCGAGCCCGCCCCGAAGCGCCCGGACAGGAAACCCGCCGAGGAGAAGGGCAAGAAGGGCAAGCCAGACGCGAAGAAGGCGGCGCCCAGGGTCGCGGAGAAACCTGCGAAGACCGCCAAGCCTCCCGCGAAGCCGGAAGCGAAGGTGAAACCGGCGCCGGCTAAGGCGGCGCCGAAGGCGAAAGCCGTGGAACGGGGATTGATTCCTCAAGAGCAGGCCGTGCGAATCAGCGAGCGCGAAGCGTATCGACTAGTCTTCCTGCCGGGATTCTCCACAGCTCAAAAGGTGACCAATGTCTCGGGTCGCGGCGTCGGCATGGATGTCGTGAAGACGAACATCGAAAAGATTGGCGGTACGGTGGACCTGCAGAGCGCCGTGGGTTCGGGAACAATGGTAAAAATCAAGATTCCGCTCACGCTGGCCATTATTCCCGCGCTAATCGTGACCTGCGGCGGCGAACGCTACGCCATCCCCCAGGTGAGTCTGCTGGAGTTGGTGCGGCTGGAAGGCAATGGCGCTCGGCAGGGCGTCGAGAGCGTGCATGGGGCTCCGGTCTATCGGCTACGCGGCAAGCTGCTGTCGCTGGTGTATCTCAATCGCGAACTTCATTTCGATTCCGTCGCGGCTCAGGATTCCGCGCAGCAAGATGTGGTGAACATCGCCGTGCTGCAGGCCGACGATTGTCAGTTCGGATTGATTGTGGATGAAGTGAACGACACGGAAGAGATCGTAGTGAAGCCGCTGGGAGATCTGCTGAAAGGGCTCTCGGTCTACACCGGCGTGACCATCATGGGGGACGGACGGGTGGCACTGATCCTGGATGTGCTGGGGCTGGCCCAGCATGCCGGCGTGATCAGCGAGGGGCGCCAGCGCAAGCTGTCGGAAGATACGACACCAGCGGCCGAACCCCAACAGGAACGCGAAACGTTGCTGCTGTTTCAGAGTCCCAACGATGGTCGCATGGCGATTTCTCTGTCGTATGTCACCCGACTGGAAACCTTTTTCCGGTCTTCAATCGAACGTACCGGCGAGCAGCAAGTGGTGCAGTATCGCGGCAATATCCTGCCCCTGGTGCATGTTTCCAGCCTGCTGGAGGAGCGCCAACTCAATCCTCGTGGCCCATCTCCAGGCACCGGCGACAAGCTGCAGGTGATCGTTCATACACGGAACCTGCACAGCGTTGGCCTGGTGGTCGAACGCATTCTGGACATCGTCGAAGACGACCTTTCCACGCGACGGCCAGCCAGCCGCAAAGGCGTACTGGGCTCTATCGTCGTGCAGGGGAAAGTCACCGAAATTCTGGATGTGGATGGCATCATTCGCGCGCAGGAACCAACTTTCTTTGAGCACGAGCAGTCATTGACAGGAGTTGCATCATGATCGACCGGCAGCAGTTCGCCACTTTTTTTCTAGGGCAAAGTTATTTCGGCGTGGAGGTGGAGCGCGTGCAGGAAATTCTGCGCAGTCAGGAGATGACTCCGGTGCCGCTTTCCTCGCCAGTTGTGCGTGGCCTGATCAACCTGCGCGGCCAGATCGTTACTGCCATCGACCTGCGGCGCCGGCTTGGCCTGCCCGCACGTACCGCAGTTCACCCGCTCATGAATGTTGTGGTGCGCAGCTCTGGAGGCAGCATCAGTTTGCTCGTCGACGACATTGGGGACGTGGTGGAGACGGAAGAGTCTACCTTCGAACGCCCTCCCGACACGCTCGACGGCGACGCCAGGAAAATGATCCGCGGGGTGCACAAACTGAACGATCGCTTGATGCATGTGCTGGACACGGAGGAAGTGTTGACTGGATTTTTTGAAGTGGCGAGTTAGGCCAGGTTTCATCGACAGCACGGCCATGCAAGCGACCGAAACGGTGCGCAACAAAATCATAGAAATGACGAGGATGAAATGGAAACGATGTTGGTGAAAAATCAGAGGAACGGGAAGCCGAACGGAGCTTTGAATCGCGGCAAGCGGGGAAAAACAAATTCGCATTCCATGTTGAAGCGGGTGGATGTCGCTGAAATCTACGATCTGATTCCGGGCGCGATCATCGTTATGGATACCAACCACACCATTCTTGATCTGAACCAAACCGCAGCCCAAACCGCGGGCAAGCGCAAAGAAGACTGCATCGGCGCCAAGTTCTGGGACCTGTTCGACAATCCCGGCTGCCGGGACGGGACCTGCGCAGCGTCGGAGGCGGTACGGACAGGCAACGTCTGCGAAGGCGAGGCGCTACCCATCGTCCAAGGCAAGGAGATGCCGGTGCTGGTCAGCGCGACTCCGCGCCGAGACGAAAAGGGAAGGATCGTAGGCGCGGTCGAGCTGGTATTTCCGGCATCGGGAGATATTAATCT
The DNA here is from genome assembly GCA_021780095.1 of Acidobacteriota bacterium. Next base: position 2,572 of record JAJXZK010000320.1, read on the forward strand.
GGCTCGCGAGACAGGGCGACTGGCGGCAGCGGCCAAGGAAGGACAGCTCAGCGAGCGTATTGATGAGAGCGGGTTCCATGGCCGTCACCTGGAACGAGCGAAGGCGCTCAACACGATGCTGGATGCGGTCATCAAGCCGGTGCAGGAGGCGGCTCGGGTCCTGGGGCAGGTAGCGGAAGGCGATCTGATGGCTCGCGTAGAAGGCCAATACCAGGGCGATCATGCCGCCATCAAGAATGCGATCAACCGCATGGGCGATCAGCTCTCCACCAGCATGCGCGCCATCGGCCAGAACTCGCATACCCTGGCCAGTTCGTCCGAGGAGCTCTGGGCCGTCAGCAATCAAATGAGCGCCAACGCCGAGGAGACAGCGACCCAGGCCAACGTGGTCTCCGCCGCTGCCGAACAAGTCACCAGGAACCTGCAAACGGTCGCGACCGCCACCGAAGAGATGACTGCCAGCATTAAGGAGATTGCGCGCAACGCCAATGATGCTGCCCGAGTCGCAACTGCGGCGGTAAAAACCGCGGAATCGACCAACGCCACCGTTTCCAAGCTCGGTCAGTCCAGCGCCGAAATTGGACAAGTCATCAAGGTCATCACATCCATCGCCCAACAGACCAAGCTTCTGGCGCTGAATGCCACCATTGAGGCGGCGCGGGCAGGCGAAGCCGGCAAGGGTTTTGCCGTGGTCGCCAATGAAGTGAAGGAGCTGGCGAAGGAGACGGCCAAGGCTACCGAGGACATCACCCAGAAGATTGAAGAAATTCAGGGCGATACTCAGGGAGCGGTGAGGGCCATTGCCGAGATCAGCCAGATCATTACCCAGATCAACGACATTGCCAACACGATCGCGGGGGCTGTCGAGGAACAGACCGCGACCACCAACGAAATCGCCGGCAATGTTGCCGAGGCAGCGCAGGGCGGCAAACAAGTAGCTGAGAATATCAGCTCAGTCGCGGGCGCCGCCAAGAGCGCCACGGAAGGAGCCTCTGACACGCAGTCCGCGGCCACGGAGTTGTCTCGCATGGCCTCGGAACTGCAGAACCTGGTAGGTCAATTCCGGTTTGACGAAGTCCAGGCCGGAGCCGCAACCAAGAAACGGGCAATGAGAATTGCCTAACCGTTGGGCGGGCACAACAGGCCGCAGGCGCGGGCATTGATCTCTAAAAGAAATCAGGACCCTCTTTGTCCGCGTCAAACTTCTTCTGAACAGATCATCGTTCGAGCGAGCGACGCTGTTTTGGCGGATGGCAGATGACTATGCTTTCCGCCTCCGGAGACTGACTTGCAGTGTTGATTTTCAGCCGACGGTGGTAATCCCTATGCCAAAGATCCGGGTTCTAGTCGTGGATGATTCGGTGGTGATTCGCAGGATGGTCGGCGATGTTCTTTCCGGCGAGCCCGATATTGAAGTCGCGGGTGCCGCCGCAGACGGACGCATCGCGCTGCAGAAAATCGAACAGGTCAACCCGGACATCATCACTTTGGATGTGGAAATGCCGGTGATGGACGGTCTGGAAACTTTGAAGCAGTTGCGCAAAACGCATCGCCGCCTGCCGGTCATCATGTTCAGCACGCTGACCGAGCGCGGCGCGTCGGCCACCATGGATGCGCTGGCATTGGGCGCTTCCGACTATGTCACCAAGCCGGCCAACGTGGGAAGCGCAGCGGCTGCCCGGGAGAAGATACGGGCGGAACTGATTCCCAAGATTCGTGCCCATGTCCCGCAAACCGCGACCTCCCGTCTGTTCTCGATGGCGTCTGCACAAAAAGCACCGCTTCCACCCGCTCTTGCCACACTGCGCACGGCCACCTCGCGGGTCGAAGTGGTGGCGATTGGTACCTCCACGGGCGGCCCCAATGCTTTAAGCGAGCTGGTGCCGTTGCTGCCGCCGAATTTTCCTGTCCCTGTTGTCATCGTGCAGCACATGCCGCCCATCTTTACCAGGTTCCTTGCCGACCGCCTCTCCGCAAAGTCGCAAATTCCTGTCGCGGAAGCGGCCAACCATCAGGAATTGCTGCGTGGCCATGTCTATCTCGCTCCGGGTGACTTCCACATGATGGTGGAGCGAAGCAGAGAGGGCGTGCGAATCCGCACCCAGCAGGAACAGCCCGAGAACTCCTGTCGTCCGGCCGTGGATGTGCTGTTCCGTTCCGTTGCGGAAGTGTATCGAGGCGATGTTCTGGCGGTCATCATGACCGGAATGGGGCAGGATGGGCTTCGCGGCTGCGGACGGGTTCGAGAAGGGGGTGGCCAGATTCTGGCGCAGGACGAAGCCACCTCGGTGGTGTGGGGAATGCCCGGATACGTGGTGCACGCCGGCCTGGCCGATGAGGTCCTGCCGCTGGGGCTCATAGCCGGGGAAATCGTTCGCCGAGTGGCTGCCGGGCGTGTGCCTGCAATTCAACCCAGGCAGACCTATTTTCTTGATACCAGGAGTCCCGGATGAGCGTCACCGCCAACGAATTCGAGTATGTTCGTGCCCTGATTCATCAGCGAGCCGGCATCGTGCTGGAACAAGGAAAGGAGTATCTTGTGGAGGCACGACTAGGCCCGCTGGCGGAAAAAGAAGGCTTCGACTCGTTAGGCGAGTACCTGGGACGCCTGCAGCAGGACACCTTCAATGGATCACATCGAAAATTGATCCACGCGATGACCACCAATGAGACCTTGTTCTTCCGCGATATCCGGCCATTTGAGTTGCTGCGCACCAGAATCATTCCCGACCTGATGGCCGCTCGTGCGACCGAACGGCGCCTGACATTCTGGAGCGCCGCGTGCTCGACGGGTCAGGAGCCCTATACGGTCGCCATGACCCTGCAGGAATATTTTCCTCAATTGCAGGGATGGAATCTGCGGATCATTGCAAGCGATCTTTCGACCGACGTGCTGGCACGCGCCGTTCGTGGCCGCTACTCACAACTCGAGGTAAATCGAGGCCTTCCCGTCAAGTTCCTGATCAAGTACTTCAGCCGCGATGGGGACGACTGGCAAATCCGCGAAGAAATGCGCCGCATGATTGAATTTCGCGAAATGAACCTGACCGAAGCCTGGTCCTTTCTGCCGAAGATCGACGTGGTTTTTATGCGCAACGTGCTGATCTACTTCAATCAGGCAACGAAGCGCGAAATCCTCAGCAAGGTTGCCCCACTGGTTCCAGGCGGCGGATATCTTTTCCTGGGAAGCGCCGAAACGACGATCAACGTTGCAGAGGAGTTCGAGCCGCTTCCAGGAGTTGCGGCTGGATGCTATCGCCTGAAGCGCCAGAAGTTGTCGTAGAGGGGACTGCGCCATCGCTTATCGGCTGAATTGGACATCCCATCAGCCGATCAGATATCTCTATTGAGGAAATCTTCCGCCTCTGTTCCATTTTGGATTACCTTGGTTCATACCCCCCCAGATTTTCGATTGATTTCCTCCTCCACTCCAGCGAAGTTAGAAAGACCTTGACCGGAAACAATTGACCTGCCCCATTGGTAAGATCCGGCGGTATAGGTGTCGTTCCGTCAAGGATGGATCCAAGAATTCATGAATTGTAATTCCTTGTTGTTATTGAAATGGATTTCTGCCGATGCGAGTTCTGATAGCTGAAGATGACCCTGCGCTGGGAAGTTTGCTGCAGCGCACGCTGGAAAATGACGGCCATACGGTGGCTTGGGTGCAGGATGGCGAGTCCGCGCTGGCCACCTGGCACACGGCTCAGTTTCGACTTTTGTTGCTCGATCTGAATCTGCCTCGCAGGGATGGGCGGGAGGTTCTGCACGCTATTCGCCAGGTCAGCGATGCCGGGGTGCTGGTCTTGACCGCGCGAAGCTCCCTCGAAGAGCGCCTTCATTGCCTTGAGCTTGGCGCGGACGATTTCTTGCCCAAACCATTCGCATTGCGTGAGTTACAGATGCGATGCCGCGCTCTGATTCGGAGGCTCGACTCCAGTCCCGGCTCTCAATTGCGGTGCGGCGACCTCGTGCTCGATCGCAGCCGTCGCGCCGTCCAGCGCGGCGGTCGGTCGATTGACCTCACACTGAAGGAATATTCGCTGCTGGAATATCTGTTGGAGCATCGTGGTGAATGCGTTTCCAGAAGTGGCCTGCTTGAGCATGTATGGAAAATGCATCCAGACGTCACCACCAATGTTGTCGATGTCTATATCAACTATCTGCGCCGCAAGGTGGATGAAGGTGCAGAGAACAAATTGATTCACACCGTGCGCGGCAACGGATACGTGATGCGCGTACCCTCTCTCGGGCCGGCTTGATCGCGGATCTTGTCACGGTCATCGGTCGTTGTTTCTTGTCGGCTCGGATTTGGGGAGGAGTTTCAAAATGCAAACCTTACAAGATATGGATGTTCGCGCGGCGGTGTCTCGTACAGCCGTGCTGGTGAGTGCGGACGCTTCGTTCCGCCAAAGGCTGGCTGAAATTCTGACTGGCATGCGATGGAAGGTGCGCGAGGCCTGTGGAGGTGCAGAGGCCCTGTCATATCTGGAGGAGGCACCAAGCGAAGCTCTTTTATTGGATTTTTGGCTGCCGGACCTGGAAGCCGGCGATTTCGCCGAGCAACTTCGAATCCAGTATCCCAATCTGGATCTGATCTGCGTCAATGAGGCCGAGGAGATGGTAGGCAAGCCTCGTTCTGCACGCCGGCCGGAACTGCTGCACGCGCTGCGGCGAGCGCAGGAGTCTCAAGGGGCCATGTGGGCTGGCCACCCCGAAATTCGTCCAGCGCATCTGCAAACCATGGCGCCACGGGGCATTCGTTCTCCGCAGGCCCATGGAATCAACCCGGCGGGAAGCTTTCTCTACTCAAAACCAGCGCGCGTTGTCGCCAGCGCATCGGGAAGTTCGGTCGCTCGCGATGGCTCGGAAGAGAGCTCGCAGCAAAATGCGCTGCTATCTGCAAGTTCGTCTGCCAGCGAGTCGATGACCGCGTCGCAGAACGTCCAGCCGGCGGCGAGTCTTCTGGGGATGGTAGGCAGCAGCCGCGAAATGCAGAGTCTGGCACATGCTGTCCGCCTGGTCGCGCCGCGCTCAACGACCGTTCTGATCGAAGGCCCGACCGGTACTGGAAAAGAGTTGGTCGCACACGCCATCCACGGCTTGAGTCCACGAGCCAATCGACCCTTCATCGTGTTGAATTGTGCTGCGATCCCCGAAGCATTGTTAGAGGCGGAGTTGTTTGGCCACACGCGCGGAGCCTTTACCGGCGCGATCCAGTCGCGTACCGGGCGCATGGAAGCGGCACACGGAGGGACGCTGTTCCTGGACGAAATTGGCGAAATGCCCATGGCGCTGCAGGCAAAAGTGTTGCGATTTCTGGAAGCCGGGGAGTTGCAGCGGATCGGCGAAAACGAACCCGTTCGCGTCGATGTTCGCGTGATTGCAGCGACCCACCAGCCGCTGCTGCATTGCGTGGAAGAAGGGAAGTTTCGCAGCGATCTCTACTTTCGTTTAGCAGTTTTTCCCGTTCAGACGCCATCGCTGGCCGAACGCCGCGAGGACATTCCGGAACTGGCCGTGTATTTCCTTGAAAAGCTGGGGCAGACCGGTCCTTCAAAAGTGTTTCATCCGGAAGCCATCGAAAAGTTATGCACTCATGCATGGCCCGGCAACGTGCGCGAACTGGGGCATGTGGTGGAGCGGGCCTACATCCTGGCCGAAGATCGTCCCACGATCACCGCGGCGGAAATTCGCATGCGATCCCGCGAAAGAACCCCGTCCGAAAACAGAATCTGAGAATTCTCTTATCTTCCGTGCCCAACTTTAGACCTTCTATTGCACATCGACCGAGTGGAGTGAATCTTGAGAGCGAATCGGGAAAAGTTTTGCCGAATTCGCTGCGGAGGGCAAGGGCGCTCCAGGCTGTCGCCATAGGCAAGCTCGAACAGCAGGAGGATCGATGGAGATTACAACACCCCTGATCGATGTGCTGGGAAAGTTCCTGGACTTGACCAGTACACAATTCAAACTGACCGGCAGTAATGTCGCCAACTTGGATACGCCGAACTATCGTGCGGTGGGCATCGATTTTGCCGCCGAGTTTTCCATCGCCGCGTCGCAAGCCCTGGCGGCGCGGCGGGATGGCAGCAACGGTATACCGGCTGGAGCCTCAAGCGACGCCGTTACGAATCAGGCGCCTGCGATTCAGCAAGTCGATGGATTGTTAGAACGACCGGACGGAAACAATGTTTCGATGGATCGGGAAGGTCTGAATTTGGCGAAGGAACAACTGGACTACAAAACCGGGGTTCAGCTGCTGCAGAAGCAATTGTCGGAAATTCGCAGTGCCATTCAGGCGCAGTAGGGCAGCCGATTGGCGGGCAGGCGAGGGAGACTTATGAATCTGTTTGGAGTGATGGATATTAGCGGTTCAGCCCTGGAAGCGGAACGGGTCCGCGCCGAGGTGGTTGCCGCGAATATGGCAAATGCGAATACCACGCGCACGGAAAACGGCAAACCCTACCAGCGACAGCATGTCGTCTTTCAGGGCTCCACCGTCGATCAGCCGCAGGACTTTGCCAGCACGTTGTTGTCCTCTGCCGGGTCGCCAAGTCAGTCGCCGGAAGTGGAGAAAGGGGTCCGTGTGGCTGCCGTCATCAGCGATACGGCAGCTCCTTTGCAAAGGTACGATCCCGGCCATCCGGATGCGGATGCCAAGGGGTTCGTGACGTATCCGAACATCAACCCGTTGACGGAGATGGTAGATCTGATGGGGGCACAGCGTGCCTACGGTATGAATGTTTCCGCGGTGACCGCGGCCAAGTCCATGATCACATCCACGCTCGATCTATTGAAGTAAGCAGGGAAAAATTTTGCCAGGAGTCGTTTGGCCCAAGCAGAGAAAGGTTGCGGAGCAAGAGGATGACAGCGATTCCAAATATTCAGGCCGCGGCGCAGCGGGTGATGGCCGACGTTGCCTCTACGAAGGGAACAGCAGGAATTTCCGGCGGCAGCGATGCTTCGCTGTCGTATCCGACGCCGTTTGCCGGCTTGTTGCAGGACGCGATCGGCAAGACGCAGCAATTGGAAACGAATGCGGCCAATTCGGTCACCGGCCTGCTGTCCGGGCAGGGTGTCGACGTGCACACCGCCATGATCGCAACCGAAAAAGCCAATCTTGGATTTGAGATGATGCTGGCCTTTCGCAATAAAGCGGTCGCCGCATATCAGCAGTTGATGGGGCTGCAATTTTGACCCCATTTACGGCCCACAGAAGAGATTAGACGAGATTCATAATGCCAGAGAAGCCCCCTACGCCGCCGCCATCCTCCGCCATCGTCAAGACGGGCATCGAGGAACGCCTGACCGCAAACACCCGGGCGTTACGCGCTCGTTTCGGCAGTATGTCATCGCGCCAGCGCTGGGGACTGCTCGCCTCTCTGGGTGTTCTGCTGGCGGTGGGCAGCGGGATGATATGGCTAGCAATCCGGCCTGACATGCGCGTACTGATGAGCGGGCTGGAGGCGCGCGATGCCCAGCAGGTGGAGCAGGAATTGATGGACGCCAACATTCCCTATGACCTGGCCCCGGACGGCGCAACCATTCGCGTTCCGGAAGTTTCCTTGAACAAGGCGCGGCTTGCCATCGCCGGAAAGGGGCTGCCCTCCAGCGGGCGAATGGGATTTGAAATCTTCGACAAGCCGAACTGGGTGGGATCGGAATTCGACGAGAGGGTGAACTACCAGCGAGCGCTGGAAGGTGAGTTGGACCACACCATTGAATCCCTGAATGCGGTGGAGCAGGCGCGAGTGAATCTTGTCCTGCCGCATGACTCCTTATTCACCGACGATCAGAGGAATGCCAAGGCCAGCGTGGTCTTGAAGCTTCGGCGGTCTTTGAGCGACGAAGAGGCGCAGTCCGTGCGCAGTCTGGTGGCCGGGGCGGTCGATACGTTAAAGGCCACCCAGGTAACCCTGGTAGATGCCGATGGACGTCAGCAGTTTGGGCCGAAAACCGCCGGCGCGGAGCAAGCCCAGTACGAACAACTGCTCACCAACAAAGTGCTCGCAACTCTGATGCCGGTTGCCGGCGAAGATAATGTGCGAGCCTCCGTGACGGCTGACTTCGATTCCGGCAGCGAAGACGATGTCGATGAGGTTTACGATCCCACCAGGGTCGCGACCCTCTCCACGGATCGCACGGAGGCCAGCTCCGGCGCTCAGCCCGCTTCTGGTGGTGTTCCGGGAACGGCCAGTAATGCTCCCAATGCGAAACCTGTGTATCCGCAGCAGACCACCCCTCCGCAGAACAGCAAGCGGGAGCAGGACAGTTATGCCGTCAGCAAGACAGTGCACCACCACATGCAGGCCTCGGGACGATTACGCCGCGTGACAGCCGCCATCCTGATCAACGATCGCATGGTTCGTTCTGCGGACGGCAAGCACGTCACCTGGGCTGCGCGGACGCCGGCGGAGATGCGTGAGATACAGCAACTGGCCCAGGCTGCTGTGGGAATTGACGCCGCGCGAGGCGATCAGTTGACCGTACAGAATCTTGCTTTCGCCACCAATGCCAACCCGGCCACTGCTGGTCTGGCGACGCGGATGATCGAACATGTCGGAGACAATCTGGAATTCTTGCGCTATGGGGTCCTGGTCCTCGTGTTTCTGATGGTGCTGATCTTCATCGTGCGGCCCGTGCTCGCCCAGATCAAGCAACTAAGTTCGTCGGTGCAAACCATGTCGGCTGGCGGCCAGGCCCCGCAGTTGAAATCCGCCTCTGGCGCGGTGCACCTGGATCAGACCGAGGAGTTGAGTTTCGAGCGGCAGCAGGCGCGGGCGCAGGTGCTATTCGACCATGTTTCAGCGTATGTGAGAAAAGAACCGCAGCAGGGCACGCGGCTGTTGCAGAGCTGGGTTCGCTCGGCGCACAAGTCTTGATGGCGCGGCGCTGAGCTGAGCCGGCCGCAATCGAATGATCGCGAGATCATTCGATTCATGGGCGGATTGAAACGAGAAGGAGACACGATCGATGGCGACGGCAACCACGGCCCCGCAGGTTCCGGTGCAGGAGACCCTGCCGGGGCCGCTTTCTTCGGAAAGCAATTACAGGTCGCCGATTAAGAATCTGACACCGCTGCGCAAGGCGGCGGTGCTGATGATTACGATTGGCGACGAACTGGCCCGATCGATCTATCAAAATCTTTCTGAGCAGGAACTGCAGTTGTTGACCGAAGAAATCGCCTCGATTCGAGACGTCTCTCCGGAAGTGGCGAGTGCCGTGCTCGAAGAGTTTTACGAGCTCATCGAGACCCAGCAGTACATGGTGCATGGCGGGTTGGAGTACGCAACCAAGCTGCTGGTGGATGCCTTCGGCAAGCAGCGCGCCAGTGATTTGCTAAGCCAGGTGAAGAATGCGCAAGAGGCGCAGCACAGCGATCTGGCGATGTTGCAGGAGGTTGATCCGCATCAGCTCAGCAAATTTCTCGAAGGAGAACATCCGCAGACGGTGGCGCTGGTGTTGGCGCATCTTGATCCAAAGCGGGCGTCGCAGGTTTTACAGGAGTTGTCCGAAGGTCTGCGAGTTGACTCCATTCGGCGACTGGCTGAGATGCAGCAATTCTCCCCTGAAATGGCGCAGAAGGTGGCCTTGGTCTTGCACAAGCGACTGTTGTCGCTGGGAGACACGCACCGCAAGTCCTACTCCGGATTCAAAGGAGTTGCCGATCTGTTGAATCGTCTCGACGCGATCGCCGCAAAATCCATTCTGGAACAGATTGAAAAAGACGATCCCCAGCTGGCCATCAGCATTCGCAATTTGATGTTTACTTTTGAAGATTTGGTGACCGTGCCTGCCGCAAGCATTCGAGAACTGATTTCCCAGGTTGACAAGAAGCAACTGGCGCTGGCCTTGAAAGGCGCCAATGCCGAACTGAAGGCGCACCTGTTCAAGGCGCTCAGTTCGCGCGCGATCGAGATGCTGCAGGAGGATATGGAGGTCCTGGGCCCGGTGCGTGTGCGAGAAGTGATGGGGGCGCAGCAGGAAATTCTTGTGCTTGCGCGAAAGCTGGAAGCGGAGGGCAAGCTGATTCTGGCCACGGAAAAAGAAGATGACCTGATGGTGTAAGCAGGGTGGCTCTCTCGCAGGCAGGCGTGGAGATGCGATGGCCACGATCGAGCCGAACAGCGATCTCTGTGAAATTGATTGCAGGATGAAAGAGGAACTAGAGTGGCAACGACACGGGCAATCCGCGCAGACAGGAAGGAAGCCGGCCTTCCCAGGCTGCCAGTTCTGGAGAGGCTGCAATACCGCTCCGTGCACTCCGGTGCGGCGCAGGAAGAATCGTCTCAAAGAAATTCCCACCATGGTGCGGGATCCGCCGGCGACTGGGTCGCCCTTTTCCCCAGCCAGCCCGACGGGTTCAGCGGCGCAGAAAACCCACAAGGGGCGGACGTCCAGCCGGAAACCGAGAGCGATGACCGGCGCAGGTTGGCCGAGCTCGAGCAACGTTTGCAGCAGGAACGAGCCGCCGCAGCGCATGCTGTGGCGGCGGCCCGCGAGCAGGGCCGCTGCGAAGCACGTCAGGCCGTTGAGCAGCAGATCAACGCGGAACAGCAACGGCTTCAGGCGCAGATCCTTCATTCCCTCGAACACTTCCGTCTTGAGCGGCAGAGCTATTTCCACAATGTCGAAGGAGAAGTGGTGCGGCTGGCGCTGGCGATTGCGGCCCGGGTGCTGCATCGTGAGGCCCATCTGGATCCGCTGCTGTTGTCCGGCGCAGTTCGTGTCGCATTAAAGAAGCTGGGCGATTCCAGCCGTGTCGTTATGCGGGTTCCTCCTCGGGAGGCCCAATCGTGGAAAGACTTCTTTCGGACGGGAGCTAATCTCCGGGCTCAGCCGGGTATGCTGGAAGATCCTTCTCTCTCTCCTGGGGAGTGTCTGCTGGAGACGGAACTGGGCACCATTGAGCTGGGCGTTAGAGCGCAGTTGGAAGAAATTGAAAAGGGCTTTTTCGATCTGCTGGATCGCAGACCCGTGGAAGCCATCACGAATGCTGCGCCGACAGGGCGGAGCGCGGTTTAGTGGCGGCAGGCGCGCCTGATATCTGAATGGCGGAAAGGGGAGAAATCGATGTCCGATCCAATGTTGCCCGAAGGATTGGGAGTGGACGCGATTTCTCTATTCCAACCAGCCATTCACCCGCTGCGCGATCTGCAGGAACGGCCGAAGAAGGGCCCATCGGCGACTGAATCCATGTCCGAGTCGATCGACTCCCCGGCGCAGCGAGCTTTGCCGGAAGATCGCTGGGCACCGAATACCGCAGAGGACGATACAGAAGGCTATTCCCATCGATGGATGCGAACGGACGGGCAGAACAAAAGTGTCATGATTCAAGAGAACGGTTCTCCCCAGGAAGCCGTGTCGGTCTCCGGGCAGATGCTGAATGCGTACTTTCGACGGCTGGAAAAGCGACCCGCCTGGCGCTGGCACGGACGTGTTATCGAAGCCACGGGCCAGACGATTGAGTCGGAGGGACCATTCTGTTCGGTGGGAGAATGCTGTGAGATTCTCGATCGCGAGGGAAACAGCCATCCCGGGGAGGTCATTGGTTTTCGCGGGCCGCATGTCCTTTCGATGACCCTCGATTCCTCCGACGGCATACGGTTTGGGGATAGTGTGGCGGCCTTGGGCGATACGCCTTCCATCGATGTGGGGGATGATCTGCTGGGTCGGGTATTGAACGCTCGGGGTTACTCACTTGACGGCGGTCCACGGCTGCGAGTGAAGGAAAGCTGGCCACTCGAACGGTCGATTCCGCAACCGATGGATCGAGTTCCCATCCAGACCAGGCTCGGCACGGGCCTGCGCGCCATCGACGGACTCCTCACCGTGGGCCGGGGACAAAGAGTGGGGATCTTCGGTGGCTCCGGAGTGGGGAAGAGCACGCTGATCGGCATGATGACGCGAAACACCGCCGCCGATTTAACAGTCGTCGGGTTGGTCGGGGAGCGAGGACGAGAAGTCCGGGAATTCCTTGAGGACAGTCTGGGCGAGCAAGGCCGCAAGCGTTCCGTGGTGCTAGTTTCAACCAGCGATCAGTCGCCTTTGCTGCGCATGCGGGCGGCGATGGCAGCTACCTCGATTGCCGAATTTTATGCGGCGCAAGGGAAACATGTTCTGCTTGTGCTCGACTCACTGACACGCTACGCCATGGCGGCGCGGGAGATTGGCCTGGCGGCCGGCGAGCCGCCGACGGCGCGCGGATATACTCCATCAGTGTTTCGCCGCATGGCGCGCCTGATCGAACGTGCCGGTCAATACGCCACGGGGAGCATCACCGCTTTCTACACCGTGTTGATGGAGGGAGATGATCTGCAGGACCCGCTGGTCGATGCCGCCCGATCGTTTCTCGATGGACACATCGTGCTGTCTCGAGCGATGGCATCGGAGGGATGGTATCCGCCGATCGACGTGTTGGAATCGATCAGCCGCTTGATGCCCGCGGTCACTACACCAGAGCATCGAGAGCGGGCGATGTTGATCCGGCAACTGCTGTCCGCCTATGCGCGATCGGAAGATCTGGTTCGCATTGGAGCGTACAAGGCCGGTTCCGATCCCGATCTGGATCGGGCCCTGGCAGCCCGTCAAAAACTTCGTGCCTTTCTCGAGCAGAAACCGGAGGAGCGTCCCTCTTTCGAGCAAACCTTCAGCCAGATGCTGGCACTGCAGATTTGATCGGGCAGGAATGTTATTTTCATGGCGAAAGCTCTGCAGCGCATTCTACGGATTCGGCAACTGGCGGAAGACCAGGCGCGTCTGGAAGTCGAGCGAGCCGCGCAGCGCGTGCGCCAGGCGTCCGCGGCGTGTGCGCGACAGGTCACTCTAGAGCATGAACAGCGAACCACTCTGGCCGATAGTTGGAATCCCGGGCCGCAGGACGATCCTGCAAATGTCGGACGCCCCGCCAGTCCCGCAGACCCTTCCGGCGAAGCCGCGGAAGAAAAGGGCTGGCTGATGGAAGAGGCGGTGCTCGAGTTCTTCGGTTGGAGGCGGATGCGTCTGGAAGAACTTCGCGAAGCTGAATTGCGCGGCATGGAGCCTCTGATTCAGGACTACACCGAGCGTCGCCGCGAACTGCGCCAGACCGAACAACTGATAGAGCAAAGGGCGAACTCTGATGCAATGGAGAAAAATCGCCGGGCGCAGGCAGACACCGATGAGTGGTTTGCGCAACGGACCCTGATGCAGCAACGCCGAGACTTGCACCGGGGCGAGGCCAGTCCACAGCGAGATTCAAAAAGCGGAGCTAACCGCGGCGGGAATGAAGACCTTCATCGGCGATTCTGAGCTAATCCTTATCGATCTCTTATTTCCTTGAATTACCTTTGGCACGTCAGCTGCACCTCTCTCATCTGCAGATTGTGTTTGCATGAGTGCAATACGAGCCATGGACGCCGCTTCTCCCAACCCCGCACCGCAGGCATCCGCGAGTCCGGGGCCTGGAGGTGCCGAGCCCGGCCATCCATTTGCGGAGGTTATGCGGTCGGCAGTCTCTCCGGTGCAGACGGCAAAGAGAGGTTCCGATCCCCGGAGATCCTCGGGCGCTTCGCACCCACAGGTCAATCGAGCCAGCATCGCATCCGGAACTCAACCGCATCGCGTGGAAGGATCGTTGTACAAGTCGTCTGATCAAACTCCGAATGGCAATCCCGCAAAGCGCGCGTCGAATCAGGATGGCCAGAGCGCGAACCCATTGGGAAGGGTCACTTCATCGTCCGCGGCTCCCGATGCAGTCGCTCCATCGCTGGCGGACCGCCAAGCGCAGTCATCGATTCCGGTCACTGCAGTTGAGGGTCAATCAAACGCGGTCATACCGCAGCGGACCTGCACCGCCGCCAAGCAGGCCGGGAGTTCGCCGTCTCAGACAGTGCGGAAGCCATCTGGTTCTGTGAAGGAAGTGAATCGGAGTCAGTCCGCTTCGATCTCTCCTACGGTTGCGACGGCGGCCTCACTCACAGTTGCTTCTGTCTCGGCGATCATGCCGAATATTCCGGTTGTGAAATTGTCGGCAGCAGCGCCAACCGGTCCGAGTACCGCGACGGCGTCTACATTCCGAGCGAAAGCCATCGACGCTCACATCGTGGCCAGGGATGCCCCGCCCACAAATTCGGTGGCGGCGTCGGGAGTCCCCACAAACGACAAACACGGCGCGATCTCGAATCCTGCAACCGCAGAGAATACGATGGCAACATCGGCGGCGAATCAGAATAGCGGACACGACGGTATCGGAGCAGGTCAGCAAGCTACCGTTACAGACGGAACTTCGGCGCAGGCGTTCACGAACCGTATCTCAAATTTATCCGTCGATGCGAATACGTCTAATGCGGCAAGTACCGCTGGAGCCGGCAATTCCGCGGCCGCTGCAAAGGATCCAACCGGAACTGCTGGGGATCGAGCGGGAACGTCCATTCACGGCAGCGAGGCTTCGAAAAGCAGCAGTTTCATCGCCGCGATTCCTACGCTCGCGACAGCTGCGAAAGATTTGCCGAGTCCGCATACAAATCCTGCGGACTCGGGCGTTAGATTGCATGACAGCTCCAGCGTTTTTGCCGCCGGCAGTAACTCTGGCGCAACTGGAAGTTCTTTCCAGTCGAAGCCAAGTTCCACACCGGTCCAAACCACAACTGCGGATGCATTTACAGCCCTGGACAGCGCGGCTGCCAGTGAGCGCGGAGTCTTGCTGCACGCCGCACCGCATCAGGTTGCAGTCGGAGTCTCCGATCCGTCGCTGGGTTGGGTCGAGGTGCGGGCGGAGAGAGTTTCTGGACAGATCGCAGCCGCGTTGACCACCAACTCGGCTGCCAGCCACGCGGCTCTGACCTCTGTGCTGCCAACCATGGCGACGTATCTGCAAGAGCACCACTCTGGCGTGCATCAGGTGCATGTGGAAACATCGTTGGCGGGCAGACAGGCCGGAACCGGATCGCAGGGACAAGCCTCGTCGCAAAACCAGGGTCACACCGCTCCCGACCAACTTATGGTGGCCAATGCCGCCACGAATTCCTGGAACGCTGTACCGGTTGTAAGCGCAGCACTGGCGACGGGCCAACGAAATAACTCTATCCACGAAGGGCATCACTTCAGCATTCGCGCGTAAACATCGTACCGAAGGATCGACGGAAAGGAAGCACTAAAATGAGTCTTCTGCTTGGCATTTTGGATCACGTGAAACAGGCTGTCACGTCACCATTCGAATCGAAGTCGCAGCCACAAGCGCAGGCAAAGGGAGTGAAGGCGTTCGCATCCTCCAGTTCCGGGAAGGCGGCAGCAGCGAGCGGATCTCCAAACCAGGCGACGATCACGGCGAACGATTTCCTGACGCTGCTGGTCACTGAGATTCAGAATCAGGATCCGACGACGCAGACCGATCCGATGCAATACATTACGCAATTGGTCGGGGTCAACAGCCTGGAACAACTGGTCCAGATCAATCAGACGCTGACCACGGCAACAGGAAGCGCCACGCCTACGGGAGCTGCCGCCAGCACTCCATCCCAGGCCGCGCCCACGGCGGCCGCAGCGAAAAGCGCAGTGACATCTAGGGCCGCCGTCCCCGCAATCGCCGGCCATTCTCTACCATTGGGAAGCCACGTGCAGCTGCCGCCATCTGCCGATACCGCCGTGGCCAATGCGTTTACGCATGCCTCCACATTGCCGACCCAGGCGCTCGCGCCCAGTCAGGTTCCGCTCAGCCCAGCGGTGATGCGGGCCTTACAGCAATCCATACCCGGGGCAGCCTTCACTGGTTCCTCACCCTTACCAGCCGCAGGTCAGACAGGAACAGGCGGCACAGTTCGATGACGCGCTAGGAATGCATTGCGGCACAGTCGAATCGAAGATCACCACAATCAAGCACTTCCAGGAGAAATCTCATGGCTTCCTTTTCCATTCCATTGACCGGACTGAACGCGGATCAAACCGAACTCAACACCATCGCGAATAACATTTCCAATCTGAATACGACCGGCTTCAAGTCTCAATCGACTTCGTTTGAAGACTTGTTTTATCAGCAGGTGGGTTCGTCCGGTTCCGGGGATCCGGTCCTGGCGGGTCAAGGTGTGAAGGTGGCCTCCAATTCCACAAACTTTACGCCCGGCAGCATCAATACGGCTGCGGGCAGTCCCAGCGATGTTGCGTTGACCGGCAATGGTTTTTTTGTGCTGAATAACGGCGGAACTCCGGCCTACACTCGCGCCGGAGATTTTCAAACGGATCAGAACGGAAATCTGACAAGTGTGGACGGACTGGCGGTGATGGGCTATCCCGCTAGCAATGGGGTGGTCAACACGAATGCGCCGCTGGCCTCGATTCAGATTCCCCTCGGGGCCACCCAGCGGCCGCAGGCTACAACGAACTTCGCCTTGAATGCGACCAACTTGAATGCCAGCTCCGCCGTCGGGACAGTGGTTCCGGCCCAAGTCACGGTGTACGATTCGCTCGGACAAAGCCACGTCGCCACCGTGAATTTCACCAACCAGGGCGGCAACAGCTGGAGCTATGCCATCTCGCTTCCCGCCGCTGATTACTCCGGCGCAACCGCCAACACAACAGGTACCCTCACGTTTGACAGCAATGGAAAACTCACAGCTCCCGCCGCCGATGTATCGGGCATCAGCTTCGGCACTCTGGCGGATGGCGCCAGCAATCTCAACTTCAGCTGGAACCTGTACGATGCCAACAACAATCCGACACTGACTCAGGTGGCGTCCCCGTCGACGGTAGGCAGCACCACGCAGAATGGATATTCGAGTGGAAGCTATCAGGGATTCAATGTCGGTTCCGACGGAACCATCTCGGTGCAATTCTCGAATGGTCAGACCCAGGCCGTCGGTCAATTGGCGGTCGCCACGGTAAATAATGAACAGGGCATGGCGCGACTGGGCAACAACAATTTTGCGGCTACGCTGGCCTCCGGCCAGGCGACCGTGGGCGTTGCCGGCACGGGCGGACGTGGCACCATGGAGGGCGGAGCGTTGGAGGGGTCCAATGTCGATATCTCCAGTGAGTTTTCCAACCTGATCGTGGCGCAAAGCGCTTATGAAGCCAACGCAAAATCAGTGACAACGTTCAATACGGTCACCCAGGACACCATCAACATGATTCGGTAGATCATCGCTTCGGCGGATTTGGGCGAAGTTGCGTACCCGCAGGCTTCGCCCCGGTATCCAGACCATGCTTTCGACCGCTCGGTCGAGAACATTAGAAAATCTAAGAACTTTCTTAGCCTGCCGATCCTCCATTGGTTCCATTCCTGCACATCTTTCGATTGTTATGACGATTGCGCGCGCATCGAACCTTGTCGAATCCGTGTCGATTGAATCGTTCCCTTGCAATCGATCCCGGGCAGGTGCGAAGAAGCGTTTCAATCGGTCATCCGATCCCGACCTGAACGAGATGCCGCAGGCATAAAGGATGCAGCCCATGGAAGCATTGCAGGAACCCGCCCCGCCGCAGAACGAAGCAGCGGCCGGCAGTTTCTTTGCGCACGGCGATGCGCCACAGCTTGAGACTCCGCAACCTTTACCCGCGATTTCCAAGCGCAATGCGTGGCCGGCAGTCGAGTGGTTGCCGATTCAATTGGAGGTGGCATTGCCGGTGGTCCGTTTTTGCGTGCGAGATTTACTCGCCCTCGCCGCCGGTCAAGTTATTCCTACAGCCTGGTCGAGTGGCGAGGATCTTCCGCTTGCTATTGAAGACGTGCAGTTGGCCTGGGTGGAAATGGAAGTCGTGGATCAGGCGATGGCGATTCGGATTACGCGGCTGTTGTGACGACTTGTGGCTGCGGATGGGCACCACAACAGAGTGGCTAAGTAGAGGACGGGTCGCGATGGCCAGGGAGATGGTTGCAATGTGGAGGACTGCGAGCGGGCGGGTGGGAGTGCCGGGTCTGGTGTCGCATCAGGACTCCGATGCGATGTGGAATCCCGGAGATGCAACAACGCCGGAATCTTCCCGATCCAAGTCCGGTTGGCGCGGCTGGATCCCGCCTCTGGAGCGGACGCCGCCGCTGGTGCAGTTCATCGTGCGAGCCATGGAGTGGTTCAAGGTGAAATGCCGTTCGAGCGCGACTCCGACGCCGCAATTGCGCCTAGTAGGACAATTAGCGCTGGGAGCGAAGCGTCATCTTTCCCTGGTGGAAGTCGGCGGCGTGCAATTTCTGGTCGGCGGCGGTGTTGAGCACGTCACGGTGATTGTTCCTATTTCAACGGCTGGCATAACCCCGACAGAGAATCCGCACAATGCAGGGCGGCCGCTTCCGCTATGAATCTACCCAGTCTACTTTTGCTGGCGCCGGCTCCGCTGATGGAGCCGACGACGAACGGGCTGCGCATTGCGGGCAACGGAACGGTTCCCTGGACGATTATTTTTGTCCTGACGTTTCTGACCCTGATTCCGGCGCTGCTTCTTTCGATGACGCCGATGGTCCGCCTGCTGGTGGTGTTTCATTTTCTGCGGCAGGCATTGGGCACGCAGACCGCGCCGAGCAACCAGGTGTTGATGGGCCTGGGATTGATGATGACCTGGTTCCTGATGCATCCCGTATTGGTGCAGGTCGATCAGCAAGCTGTCGAGCCTTTTCGCAACGGCCAGATTACTGGCACACAGGCGATTGAGCGCGGAACCCGACCGCCGGAACTCTACATGCTGCATTACGCCCGGGAAAAGGATCTGGCACTCTTCGCTTCCGCAACTATGGAGAAGCGACCTGCGAAGCCCGAAGACTTGCCTCTGCGGGTGGTGGTTCCGGCGTACATGTTGTCGGAGCTGAAGGCCGGCTTCCAGATTGGAGCGGTCCTCTTCCTCCCATTTTTATTGGTCGACCTGGTGGTCGCCTCGATTACGACCGCCATCGGAATGCTGCAATTGCCGCCCGTGGTGATCTCGACTCCATTGAAAATTCTGCTGTTTGTGATGGTGGATGGGTGGAACTTGCTGGCGGGCTCGCTATTGAAAAGTTTTTGAGGCCCGATCGCGAGTGACGGCGATCCGCGAAAGGAAATCGTGCATGGGTCCCGACCAGGTGACAGAACTCGCGCGGCACTTATTGATGGAGGCCATGCTGCTGAGCGCGCCGCTCCTGTTGGCAGCTGCTGTGATCAGCATCGGCCTGAGCGTGCTTCAAACCTTGACCTCCATCCAGGAACAAACCATCACGACGATTCCACGTCTGGCGGCCGTGGCCGTCATGTCGATCGTGGGTATGCCCTGGCTGCTGCGCAACCTGGTGGGATACACCATTTCGCTGTTTCGCGACTTCCACCGCTTTCTGGGCTGATTTCCATGCCAGGGTCGTGGTTCAAGCCGCGAGGCTTTCAAGAATGTTGCTAAGGAAATAGGAAGGCCATGGCGAACTGGAGCGGATTTATTGCGTCGGGCATTCTGGTGCTGATTCGTGTCAGCGGCCTTATGTTGTTTGTTCCGTTTTTCTCTTCCGCCGCGATCCCTCGCACCGTCAAGGCAGTTTTCACAGTCGTAGTGGCTGCCCTGCTGACGCCCATCGCCGCTAGTCATCCCGGCGCCGTGCCGGAACTGGGTTTGGTATCGATGCTCGGGGAACTAACTACTGGATTGCTGTTTGGCCTGTCTCTCACGCTTCTTATGGAGATGCTGGGTTTCTCCGGTCAACTGCTGGGATTGCAATTCAGTTTTTCGTTGGTGAATGTGCTTGATCCCAACTCGCCGATCGAAACGCCGTTGATGAGCCAATTGCTCAATACGGTTGGCCTGTTGGTGTTGCTGGCGGCGGGGCTGGATCGCACGTTGCTCTCCGCGCTGATGCATACCTTCGCCGTGGTTCCGGTGGGTACTGCATGGATGAACACTCGCGCCGGCTTGACCCTGGTCGAGATGACCAGCGGAGTCTTTCTGGCGGCAGTGCAATTGTCGGCGCCTGTTATTGCCGCGACGCTGCTGGTGGAAGTGGTGGTGGCGCTGGTCGGTCGAATGTCCCCGCAGCTGCCGGTTTTATTTGTGGGCATTCCCCTCAAGACTCTCATCGGCTACACCGTTCTGGTCGGTTCGCTTGGAGTATGGCCGCGGTTTATTGAAGCCCGCTTCGACGGATTGCTCAATCAAGGCATGCAACTGGTTCTCGCGGCACATCGGGCGTAGGGGCATATGGCAGGCGACAACGGCGACAAAACAGAGAAAGCATCCCCGCGACAGAAACAGAAAGCGCGTGAGCGCGGCGATATGGTGCATAGCCGGGAGCTGACCAGCGCCATCGGCATGGGAGGCGGCGTACTTGCCATTGGAATGGTTACGGAACGATTCGCCCTGGGATGGCGCGCGGCGTATGTGCACGTTCTCGATCTGGGAAGTCACCAGGATTTGAGCCTGCAAGATGGCGCCGTCGTGAATGATATGGTGCGCGCCTCGGTGTATCAAACCGCATTTCCCGTGTTGGTTGTGTTGGTCGCCGTTTTGGTGGTCGGCCTGATGGTCGGCATGGCGCAATCGGGAGGATTGCAGTTTCACGGCGAGTCGCTGCAGCCGAAATTTGACCGGCTGTCTCCGGCATCGAATTTGAAAAATCTGTTCTCGCTGCGCGCATCATCACGGCTGCTCAAGTCTCTGGTACCGGCAACACTTGTGATGATTTTGGGGTGGAACATTTTGCAGCACACTGTGCTGGCGCTGCCGGTGTTGTCGTTGGTGCAATTGCCGCTGGTGTTCGAAAGCCAATATCGCCTGTTGCTGTCGACCAGCGGCATTCTTCTCTGCTGGTCGGCTTTGGACTACGTGGTCGAGTGGCGCAGTTGGGAGCAGCGCTTGCGCATGAGCAAAGAAGACATGCGCAAGGAATACAAGGAGATGGAGGGCAATCCGCAGATTCGCAGTCGCATTCGATCCATCCAGCGACAGATGCGACGCCGCAAACTTCAGGCCGATGTTTCGAAGGCCAGCGTCGTCATCACTAACCCAACCCATTACGCAGTCGCGCTGGAATTTAACTTCGAGACCCTGCAGGCGCCCAAGGTGCTGGCCAAAGGCAGAAATCTGATGGCGGCGCGGATCAAGGACGAGGCACGCTGGGCCGGAGTTCCCATTGTCGAGAATCCTCCTCTGGCGCGTTCTCTATTTCGTTCCGTCGAGCCGGGACAGTCGATTCCGCATGACCTGTACGCGGCAGTCGCTGCGATCCTAGCCTTCCTATATCGCCAACAAGTGGAAGTGAAGATGCGCGCCGACGCGCGCGAGCCGCGCCGGTCGCAGCCTCCGCCGCGCCAGGGGCAGGCCTACCAGGCTCCACGGCTGCGGCTCGGCCAAGGAATAGAAAAATCCAACGAAAACAGGACCGACTTTGGCACGACGGATGCACCAGCTTCAACAAAAGGTACAACCATGCAGGATGCAACCGATTACGATCCGTCCGCAGACGCCTCTTCCGCGAAGGGACCGGCTGTTGAAGGACCAGGAGCAGGCGAGTGAGCACGCAAGCGATAGCACAGAACCCGGCTTCGGATTCGCAGCCAAAAGGCAGCAGTCTACTGGGCTGGCTCACGCCGGAAATGAGCCGTCGAGCCCACGAAATGCTGTTACCGGCGACGGCCATCAGCATGGTGCTGGTGATGCTGGTCCCATTGCCGGCCTTCGCGCTCGATTTGCTGTTGACCATTTCGATCACGGCTTCGTTCCTGGTTTTCCTTTCGGCCGTGCAATTGCGCCGCGCGGTTGAATTTTCCGTTTTCCCGACATTGTTATTGCTGCTGACGCTGTTTCGGCTATCGCTGAATCTGGCCTCCAGCCGGCGCATTCTGTTGCATGGATTTGAGGGCACGGGCGCCGCCGGCCAGGTGATCGAAGCCTTCGGACAGTTTGTTGTCGGCGGCAACTATATTGTCGGTTTCGTCGTTTTTCTGGCGCTGATTGCGATTCAGTTCCTGGTGGTGAGTCACGGTGCGGTGCGTACCGCAGAAGTGACGGCGCGATTTACCCTCGATGCGTTGCCCGGCAAGCAGATGGCGATCGACGCCGATTTGAATGCCGGCGTGATCAATGAAGCGACAGCTCGCAAACGGCGCGAAGCGATCGCGCGCGAAGCCGAATTTTATGGCGCCATGGACGGCGCCGCACGGTTCAACCAGAGAGATTCGATGGCGACGATCCTCATTACCGCCATCAATATCATTGCCGGTCTGTTGATTGGAGTGTTTCAGCAAAACATCGCAGTCGGCGAAGCGCTGCGCACCTACACGGTGCTGACGGTTGGAGACGGTCTGGTCACGACCATTCCATCGCTATTGGTTTCCGTTGCCGGCGGCATTGTGTTGACGCGTGCGGCCTCCTCGTCGAACTCGCTCGGTACAGAAATCGGCGCGCAGATCTTTCAACGACCCAGCAGCCTGTGGATTGCTTCCGGCCTGTTGACCATCATGGCCCTGATCCCGGGGCTGCCGAAGCTACCCTTTGTGCTGATGGCAGCCGGTCTTGGATATATGGCGTATCGCATGCCCGCACCGGTAGCAGTTGCCGAGAACGAAGGTACGGCAGCAGGAACAGACACAAAAGCCGCGACTGGCGCGCAGGCGGACAATCTTCCGGCCCTGCTGCCGATCGATGATCTCAGCCTTGAAATTGGATTTCAGTTGATTCCGCTGGTCGACGAAAAGCAGGGAGGCCAGATGCTGGCCCGGGTGCGCGCACTTCGCAAACACCTGGCCAAGGAATTGGGCTTCATCATTCCTCCCGTACATATCACCGACAACCTTCGTCTGAAGCCGCGGGAATACATCATCTCGCTACGTAATGCAGAAATGGCGCGATGGCAGACGGAAGGCAATCAACTGCTGGCGGTCAATGCCGACCCCAAGGCGCGCGCGTTGCCCGGAACTGAAACTCGAGAGCCCGCCTTCGGTGTGCCCGCACGGTGGATCCAACCGTCGCTGTCCGAGCAGGCCATGGCCGCCGGATACTCCGTGGTCGATCCCACCACCGTGATCGCGACGCATCTGGGAGAGGTGATTCGTCGCGAAGCGCATCGCCTGCTGGGCCGCGCGGAAACCAAGCGCCTGCTCGACAGTCTGCAGGAAACCCATCCCAAGCTGATTGAAGAGCTAGTGCCGAAATTGATGACGCTGGGGGAGGTGCAGCGTGTGTTGCAGCAGTTGTTGCGGGAGCAGGTTTCGATCCGCGACCTGGGATCGCTGTTGGAAGTGATGGTGGAAGCCGCGGCCACGAACAAGAACACTGTGCACTTGGTGGAGACGATTCGGCAGTCGATGGGCCGCTCGCTGATGCAACCGATGCTCGATGGCGAAGGCCAGATGCGCGTCTTCGTCCTGGACCCGTCGCTGGAAGAGGAAGTGCTGGCCACCGTCGAAGGCGAAAGCGCGCAACGTCTGTTGGGAGATGGAAGCCAGCCGTCACGCAACGCAACCACATTCCTGCGCCGCATCGTCGAGTCGTGGAAGCAGATGACCGGTGGGGCGTCGAACTCGGGCAGTCCGGTGCTTCTTTGTTCCAGCCCTGCCCGGTATTATCTGCGCCGCTGGCTGGAGCCGTTTATGCCCAGGGTTTCTGTGGTTGCACCCGCTGAACTCCCGGTGGATATACGAGTGCGGTCGTTAGGAACACTGAGTTAGCAGGTCGCGCCGACCGGTCTTCCGCCGGCATGCAGAAGGAGTGAGCACCATGCCTGTACCGAAATTTCCGCGCGTAACGGATCGCGAACAGAGTACTCCCATCCCGTTGCTGACCGGCCAAACGGAGCCGGAGCCGCCCAGCAGTGGCGATTCAACTCCAGACGCCCCGTTCAACCAGATGGACGCAGCCGAGCGCGAACAAACTCTGATGGAGCATCTTCCGGTAGTGCGATATATTGCGCGCCGCATCCATGAACATCTTCCGGCACATGTCGAAATGGATGACCTGGTCAGCGCCGGCATGGTTGGCTTGGCCGACGCATTCAACAAATTCGATGCCGGCAAAAAGGTGCAATTCCGCAGCTATGCGCAATTTCGCATCCGCGGCGCTATTCTCGACAGTCTGCGCACGCTCGATTGGAGTCCACGCGATTTGCGTCGAAAAGGTCGAGCCATTGAAACCGCCATGCATACCTTGACTGGAAGGCTAGGCCGAACGCCGGTGGAAAACGAAGTGGCTGCCGAAATGGACATGTCGTTGGACGAGTACCAACAACTATTGACCGACCTGAGGGGCCTTGAAATTGGCAGCCTCGACGTCGCTCATTCCGAGGATTCCTCGGACGATGAAGTGGCGTATGTTCCCAGCTCTCCGGAGGAAGGGCCGTTGTTTCACTGTCTGAAGGGCGAAATGCGCGCCCGGCTGGCCGATGCCATCACGGCGTTGCCGGAACGCGAGCGTCGGGTGTTGACCCTCTACTACTACGAAGAAATGACCATGAAGGAGATTGGACTCACTCTGGATGTGGTCGAGTCGCGCGTATCTCAAATCCATACTTCCGCAGTGTTGCATCTGCGGTCGTTATTGGGGAACATCCCGGCAACAGCCACTCGCGAGCGGAATCGCAAGCCGGATGGAGGTCGCTCGCGGACACGTCGCCCAGGAAATGCGCCTGCGGGTCTTGGGCCCCTTGGCGTCCTCCCGCAGGACGGGCATCCGCTCGTGCGACAGCCTGAGGAGGGAGTGGACAAATGGATAAGCCGTTAGCGCAGGAAGAAATCGACGCCCTGTTTGCCGCGGCGCGCACTCGTGCCAGCAACGTTAAGGAGCAACCGGCGAACGCGCCCTTTCAACCCTTCACTTTCTCCCGTGTGGGCCAGATCAACAGTGAACAGATGCGCGCCGTCAGCCTGCTCAACGACAATTTTGCGCGCGACCTGACCCATAACCTGGGCGCATTTCTGCGCTGCCATTTTCAGGTGGCGCTGGCTTCAGCGGAACAGCTGCCGTATTCGGAAATCACCGAGCGCATTCCGGAAATTTGTTACGTCGCTTCCGTGCGTCTGGAGCCGCTGGGCGCGATCTGCGGCCTCGAACTGGACCTGGCGTTGGCGCTTCCCATGATCGATCTGTTGCTGGGTGGGGAAGGCAAAGCGGCCGCAGTCCGTCAGCTGACGGATATTGAAGAGTCGATTCTTGCCAGTATCGTCGAAGTCTGCTGCCGCGAACTCACCTCCGCCTGGCAACCGGTGGGATTGACATTCAATTTCGAAAAGCGGCAACAGCAAACGCAGATCGCTCGTCTGATGTCTCCCACGGAAAAAACGCTGTCCATAAGCTTTGAAATTCGTATGCCGCATGTGCAGGGCAACCTGAACCTGGTCTTTCCGGCTGTGGTCTCGAACACCATTCTGCGGAGATTGATCACAGATTGGGGACGGCAGAATCGGCGCCGCTCTCAGGAGATTCTTGCGCGCATGGGAGCACGGCTGCAGCACATCCGGCTGCGGGGTGCATTGCAACTGCCGTCGGTCCGTATCCCGGCAACGGAGCTGGACGATTTGCAGGTAGGCTCCATTGTTCGGCTGAATCTGCCGGCCACTCAAGTTTCTGAATTGCGCATCGCGGGAATTCCGCTATTCCACGCAGTTCCGGTTCGGGCGGACCAGCACCGCGGCGCACAGATCACGGCGAGAAATAATCCCTTGTTGAACCGCACGGGGGAATAAGGGCGCACCGGAGGTGCAGACGTAGTTCGCTGTAGGCGGAAGTGGTTCCATTACCAGGAAAGTGAGACCGAACAGTATGGCAAATAATCGGCGAGTTTTCGATCTATGGTTCGAAATCTTGCGCTCGGAATTGGAAGAGCTGGTGCACGTTCCTGTGACGTCGCGAACCGTTGCGGAAATTCCGTCGGCGTCGAGAGCCTTCCGCAGCCAGCTGCTGTTCGAAGGTTCCGTACGCGGAGTCATGTATGTGACTGCTTCGGCGTCGACCCTGGTGCAATTGTCGCAAATGGTGGCCGGAGAACCGGCCGATCCGCAGGCAGCCTGGACAGAGGAGGGGCTGGAGGTCTGGCAGACCTGGCTGACCGCGACCAGTGGCAAGCTAGCGACGCGGCTGTCGGAGCAGATTGAAGACGCTTCGAAGAATGCCTGCACGATTCTGCTGCAGGATACGGCCGCGGTGGACGGGATGCATTCCGCTTCAGGCACCGACACGACGGCGTCCGGAGCCGCGATTCAGGAGTGCCTGTTGCGGGCGGGTGAAGTCGAGTTCGCCCTCTCCGTCAGCGCGCATGTAATGTTTCCTGGCGACGATCTAGCGGCGGTTGGCATGGATGAGCCTGAACCGGAGATGGTCTCTCCCGAGCCGGTCGAGATGGAGCCGCAGGCAAACCCGTCGCGGGAGCCGAAGGCCGAGGCTCCGCTGCCGGAATCGTCCGCCATGCCGCGCGAAGATCCCCAGGGGGCGCAGCCTGTTGAAACCCAGCCGCGCGTCGATCCTCCTCCGGCTTCGCGCAAGGCCGGAGAGCATCCGACGCAAGATGCCAATCTTTATACCGAGCCGCACACCAAGCAGCGACTCGACCTGTTGCTCGATATCGAATTGGAGGCGACGTTGCGCTTCGGCGCACTGGAGTTGCCGCTGCGCGAAGTGCTGGAACTGGGTCCCGGCGACGTGTTGCCGCTGGATCGGCACGTGCGCGAGCCCGTTGAATTGGTCGTGGGCGACCGGATTGTCGCCAAAGGCGAAGTCGTCCTGGTGGGCGGAAATTTCGCGCTGCATGTCACCGAAGTTGCCGAGCCGCGCCGGCGCCTGGAAACCATTCGCTGTTTGTTCTAGAAATTCTTCGGTTGGCCTGCGACACGCGTTTTGCGCAATTCGACGCTTTCACGGCTCGACCATCTTGACAAGTGACATTGAAGAACACGGAGGAGAATCGAAATGACGATGTGGACAGACCAGCTCGGCGCGAATAGAAAAGCGGCGATGCATCCGCTTCCGGTGACCTGGGCAGAGGCTGCACGCAAGCGAGACGCGTGGCCGTCGAGCTGGGGCAAAACCCCTACCCATTTGCCGCTGATGAATACCTGCATGAACGTGGACTGCAAAACCAGCTGGCTGCGGCTGTGGAGACGGCGGAACGTTCCGCGGTTTGAAGGACAGTGGGCGTGCAGCGCGGACTGCATGCGTCTGCTGATCCAGGAAGCCGTGGAACGCGAGCTGGGCGACGGCGCGCCGCTCGAACCCCAGAAGCACAAGCATCGCATTCCGCTCGGATTGCTGATGTTATCCCAGGGTTGGATTACGCAGGAGCAATTGCGCCGGGCTCTGGATGCGCAGCGTCAGGCTGGCGGCAAAGGCCGCATTGGCAAGTGGTTGATGCGGCAATGCAACCTGTCGGAAGAGCAGGTGACGCGCGCGCTCAGCATGCAGTGGGGTTGCCCGGTCTTGTCTCTCTCCGGTCATCAGCCGGAAACGGTCTCCACCCTGATTCCGCGACTTCTGTTGGATACGTATGGGATGGTCCCGCTGCGCAATGGGTCCAGCCGCCTCGCCTACCTTGCGTTTGAGGATCGAGTGGATTCTTCTGTGGCGCTCGCGGTGGAACGGATGAGCGGCATCCATATCGAGGCCGGGGTTGTGACCGCGTCTCAATTTCTTCGCGTTCATGAGCGCATGATGCACGCTCCCTTTCCCAAGGCGCAACTGCTGGAAGCGAAGACTCCAAGCGCGGTGGCGAAGGAATTGGCTGCGGTGATTGAGCGCGTGCGGCCACATCAGGCCAAGCTGGTACGGATGCATCGCTACTTCTGGCTGCGGTTGTCGCACACTCCCTCACCTCCGATGTCCGCCGCCCACCCGCATTCCGGTTCGACCAGCCTGCTGCCCAGAATTCACCAGGTGGAAGACGTCTTGATTCGATTGCAGCCGGAAGACTAAGCTCGCATCCCCGCATGGCAACTGACGGTACGCGGCAGCGCTGCAGAAGCCGACGCAAAACTGCGTCTATCCATCTCGCCAGCCATCGCACCTGGCAGGGCGGAGACCTTCGCCGTGAAGTGCCATGGCATCGAAATGAGATTTTTCTAATCTTGCACCCATTCACTCCGGCACGCTCAATGCATAGCAACACAGCATTGGAGAAATCAGGCGACTGTGGACAGTGGATACTATGCAGCGTTTACCGGGTTGCTGGCGCGTCAACAGGCACTCGACGCGGTGGCCAACAATCTTGCTAACACGAATACCACCGGGTTTCGCGCCGAGCGAGAGTTCTTCAGTGATGCGCTGACGGGCCCGAACGCCTTCGGTTCCCAGCTGAACACGGCGGTGAACAACTACGGCGTTCTCGGGGGCAATCAAATTGATCTTTCCCAGGGTCAAATGATGTCCACGGGAAATCCTCTGGATCTGGCTCTCGAAGGCCAGGGTTTTTTCGCCGTACTGGATCAGCAGGGCGCTGTGCAGTACACGCGCGACGGATCGTTCACGCGCTCCACTAAGGGTGTACTGACTACCCGTCAGGGCGAGCCAGTTCTCGACGCCAAGGGCAAGCCCATCACCATTCCCAGCGGTCCGGTGACCGTTGCCGGCGATGGCACGGTTTCCGTCAACGGCGGAGTGGCGGGAAAGATCGGCATATTCACGTTTGCCAGCGCAACGCCGCTGGTGCCGGAAGGTGTCAGTCGCTACCAGGCGCCGCCGAAGACGGCTACGCTCACCACCGCCGCTGTGGTGCATCAGGGCAAATTGGAAGGCTCCAACCAAAATGTGGTGCAGGGAACGCTGCAGTTGATTCTTGTGCAGCGGCAGGCAGAAATGATGATGAAAGCGCTGTCGGTATTCAGTACCGATCTTGACCAGCAAGCCAGCCAGGAGTTGCCGAGGGTTTGATGTACGCCGACGCTGCAGGAGTCTCGCCGGTTGCGACGGTAGAAAACAGAACGGCCGAAACAAAAGATTCACTCAGGAGAACCCATCATGATTCGCGCGTTATACACAGCCGCCAGCGGGATGAGCGCCGAGCAGCTCAATCTCGACACGATCGCCAATAACCTGTCGAACTCCGGCACCGTGGGCTTTCGCAGCAAGCGGCTGCAGTTTCAGGACATGATCTATCAAAACCTGATCACTCCCGGAGCAGCGCAAAGCGCGCAAACCGTGTCCGCCGGCCTGCAGGTCGGCCTGGGAACGCGCTCCACAGAGAGTGAAACGATTCTGACGCAGGGCGGCCTGAACCAGACCAACAATCCGCTCGATCTCGCGATTCAGGGCAATGGATTTTTTCAAGTCCAGCTTCCAGACGGCACCATTGCGTATTCGCGCGCCGGGAATTTCCAGCTGAATAACCAGGGGCAAATGGTGGATGTGAACGGCAACATGTTGCTGCCGGCAATTACCATTCCTCCGAACGCCACCTCGGTCACCATCACGCAGTACGGCGTGGTGAATGCGAC
>JAJXZK010000344.1 GCA_021780095.1 Acidobacteriota bacterium
CGGCAACACCATCCTCATCATCGAGCACAATCTCGATGTCATCCGCAGCGCTGACTGGATCATCGACCTGGGACCGGAGGGCGGCAAAGACGGCGGAGAAATTGTCGCCGAAGGAACGCCCGCCCAGGTCGCCGCAAACTCCGCGTCGTATACCGGCAAATTCCTGCGTCGCTACTTCTCGCAATCCGACCCGCCAGCCAAGCCGCAATCAAATGGATTCGTCCCCGCAAAGAATGGTCGCGCTTCCGCTCGGAAAAAGATAAAACTATAGACGCCTCACAAGAATCTATCCGGTACCCGCAGATTCGGAACACCACATCATGAGCTCGAACACCTATCCCGTGCCGGAATCCTTGCCGCCCGACGCCGAACAAATCCCGCTTGCGCCCGCGCCTCGCGAGGGCTACACCCCCACGTTTCTGGAGATGGTCGCGTTTTTCACCATGGCCGCCATCCTCATCACGCTGATTCAAGCTCTTAGCGCCGGGATCGCGCTCCATTGGCATTTATTCGGAAGAATCAGTCTGCGCAAACTCGCATACCAGCCGCGCTTCACCATTCCATCCATGGTCGGGTCGTATGGCGTCGTCGCGCTTGCCACGGTCGCTCTCTACCGGCGCGTGTGGCCCGACGGTTTTCTCGCTGGCATCCACTGGAATTTCTCTCAGGTGCGACGTTACGCCGTCTGGCTACCCGTGCTTGGCATCGGCCTAGGATTTGCCATGCAGCTCGCCTCCAACTATCTGCCCATCCCCAAAGAAATGCCCGTGGATTCTTTCTTTCAAAACGCGCTCGACGCATGGATGGTAGCGCTGTTCGGCGTTTTCATCGCACCGGTCTGTGAAGAAATCGCTTTCCGCGGATTCCTCTATCCCTCACTGCGTCCATGGACTGGACGCGTCATCGCCGCCATCCTAACCAGCGTCCCCTTTGCCTTCCTGCACGCGCAGCAGGTCGGTCACGCCTGGGGACCTCTCACCCTGGTCTTCATTGTCAGCCTGGTGCTGGTGTGGGTTCGCGAACGAACTAACTCCGTCGCCTGCTCCGCGCTGGTCCACGCCTGCTATAACTTCTCCATCTTCGCCGCCATCTTCTACGCCAGCGGAGCCTTCCAGCACCTCGAGCGCCTGAAAGATTAACTTTCTTTTCTAATCCAGCCTATGAGTCTTTCGGCGTTTCGTGCCCACCTTGGCCCGCCTGCGTAGACTTTTCAGAATCCACGAACTCGCGGGGAAACAGAGTCGTGTACTTCTCGTCCTTCCAGGGCAGCGTGGGCAATTGGGGCAATGGTGGCGGTGGGCAATACGGCTCAAGTCCTGGGGGCAGTATTCGGCCAAGCGGACCGATAAGCACCACAGTGAGTAAAGAGCCTGCCAACACTGTGGCCCCAAAAAGTTTCCACCCTCTGAAACCCAGTAGATATAGGGCCAACAATACCACACCGAAGAAACACAATTGCACGACCCAACCGTAAGCATCCGAAAACTGAAGTTCCGCAGAGCAGCCCGGACATACCACGGCTTCCACCCCTTGTACTCTTCGGTGGGCATCTTTGCGCCACAATAAGGGCATCGAAAGTTCCGCACAGGATACTGAAGAATCATTTCCAGCTACCGCCACGACCAAGTGTCGTTCGAGCAATAGCCTGCGCCTCACCAAAAGCTGCCACATGAGTTGCGTGTCGATGCCATTGCGAATGGCCAGACTTTATTACCATCTTCATTTCACCCTTGATCGGAGGGCCGCCCCAGCCGCTCGCGAAAATATTCTTTCCAGCTTTCCGGCAGCGCCTCCACCACAAGCGCTCGCTGTACTGCACCTACATTCGCGCCGCTATAGTTTTTCTCGGCATATAAGCGCATGATCTCCGAAACCGGAACACCATTGGGATCGCGATGGACTATGGTCATCTCATCGCCCGCCCCAACTTCTCCCTCCCTCGTCACAGCGACATAGAATCCCGTGCGCCGACTCGCAAGGAATCGCTTCACCATGTCGTTGTCTTCAAATCGTATGCCAAGCTTGTAACAAGGCAGCCGAGGTTGCGTCACCACCACCTCAGCTGAACCAATCGAATACCGATCGCCGAGATAGATCGACTCCTCCGAGAAATCATCCAGCGTGAAGTTCTCCCCAAACATCCCCATCGGCAACTCTTTGCCTGCCAACTCTTCTCTCCAATAGTCGTAGTGTGTCAGCGGATAGCAATAGACGGCCTTATACTTGCCACCGTGAACGCTCAGGTCCGCCTGACGGTCACCGTCCAGATTCAGCGTCCGCAGCGAAATGCGGCCCTCAACTGGCTCCTTGAAAATTCCCGTGGTCACGCTTTGCCCGTGCCACATCACCTCCCGCGGAAGCCCAACGTTCACCGACAATAATTTCACTGGATTTTCCCTCGTCTTTCGCCCGCGACTATCTGATGCATTCGGCAGCGTGGGGGTCGCTGCTCAACTCGCCCATGGCTTGCGCCGCTAAACTCAATACTGACTTCAACTTTGCATCTCCGCCCACACCGCATCTCGAAACCTCTCTCGATTCTCCATCCCCATCCTGTATTCTGAGATTCAACCTTCCCCTGGGAGAATCCCCTTTGATTCTGCGTGCCGCGGCGTTCTTTTTGTTTGCCTCCTTCATCTCCGGACAAACAACGACTCCGCCCAATCCACCCCCGACTCCGGCCAATCCTGCGCCTCCTGCCACCATGCTTGGCTTTCGCGATGCAGCAGCGCAAGGCAAACTTGATCAGGAATTTCTGCAGGCCCCCAGCGCCACCCTCGCCGGCGAAGAGTTGAAAATCCTCACCGCCGCGCCGCATATCGCAGGCTCGAAAGAAGACTTCGCCACCGCCCAATATGTCGCACAAAAATTTCGAGATGCCGGCCTCGAAACCAAAATCGTTCCCTATCGCGTCATGATGAACACCCCTAAGAAGGTCGAAGTCACCGCCTTCGGGCGCGACGGCAAACAGCTCATGTCTGGCCCCACGCCAGAGCATGTCATCGATGATCCGTATCAGGATGACAAGCGCATCCCGACCGCCTATAACGCCTATTCTCCCTCCGGCGATGTCACCGCCGAGGTCATCTACGCCAACTACGGCACGCCTAAAGATTTCGCCGAGCTCACCGCCCAACACATCAGCGTCAAGGGCAAAATCGTCATCGTCCGCTACGGAAAGGATTTCCGCGGAGTCAAAGCCTACGTCGCCCAGCAGCACGGAGCCGCGGGAATCATCATTTACTCCGACCCCGCCGACGACGGCTATTTCCAGGGCGATATCTATCCCGACGGCCCGTACCGCCCCGAAAGCGGCGTCCAGCGCGGCTCCATTCAGTACCTCTTTAAGTATCCCGGCGATCCAACCACACCGGGCTTCGCCTCCACAGCGGACTTGCCTGCCGACAAACGTGTCCCGCTGGCCGACGCTACCAACGAACCGAAAATTCCATCGACGCCATTGTCGTATCGTGATGCCGCCCCCATTCTGCAAGCGCTCGGCGGTCCGGAATCTCCGCATGCCTGGCAGGGCGCGCTGCCCTTCACCTACCACATGGGTCCCGGCCCGGTGAAGGTTCACATGCTGCTGCAGGAAAACTACGCTGTCCGCACCATCTGGGATGTTATCGGGAAAATTCCCGGCACGCAGTATCCCAATCAGCCTGTGATCGTCGGCAACCATCGCGACGCCTGGGTCTTCGGCGCCGTCGATCCCAACAGCGGAACCGCAGCCATGCTGGAAGCCGTCCACGGGATCGGCGCTCTGCTGCAAAGCGGTTGGAAGCCAAAACGCACTCTCATCTTTGCCAGTTGGGATGGAGAAGAAGAAGGCCTCCTCGGCTCCACCGAGTGGACAGAAGACCATGCGGCAATGCTGGCGCACGCAGTTGCATATTTCAATGTCGATGTCGGCGTCTCCGGTCCTGTCTTCGACGCCCAGGCTGTCCCTTCGCTCAAGCCATTCGTCATCGACATCACCAGGGAAGTTCCCAGTCCGCTCGGGGGCAGTGTCTACGACGTGTGGCTCCAGAACCAGCAACCTGCAGACCAGAAAAACGGCAGCATCGACCAGCACCTGGATCAGAGCCAGCACAGTTCTCCGTTGGTTGAAGGCATTCGCATGGGCGATCTCGGCAGCGGCTCCGACTACACTCCGTTCTTGCAGCATGACGGCGTTCCCTCCACCGACATCGGCTCCAGCGGCCCCTACGGCGTCTACCATTCCACGTTTGACGACTACACCTGGTTCACCAAATTTGCCGATCCCAATTTTGTCGATCTGCAGCAGCAGGGTCGCATCCTCGGCCTGGAAGCGCTACACATGGCCGATGCCGATCTGCCCCCCTACGACTACGCCGAGTACGGTGCCGAGGTCCTTGGCTATCTTCAAACGGCGCAGGAGAAAGCCGCCAAGTCCGGCATGACCAGCCTCAACTTCGCTCCCGCCATCGCTGCCGCCCATCATTTTCAAGATGCCGGCCAACACGCACTCGCGGCCGAACGCAATCCCGCCGGTCCGCTGGCAGAAGAAAATCGAACCCTACGCAATGTGGAAGGAGACCTGCTGGACCCGCGCGGTCTTCCCGGCCGCCCCTGGTTCAAGCACACTATCTACGCTCCCGGGGAGTACACGGGCTACGCCGCCATCGTCATCCCTGGCGTCAATGAGGCCATCGAGGCCAAAGACACCACGCACGCCGCCGACCAGCTTGAGATCCTGACCCATGCGCTTGACGACGCCGCCGCAACCCTGAACCAGATGCCGTAATCAACGGCGTCGCACTCGATCTTCAACCATCGTCGCGATTTCCGTAAGATTCTCCATTCCCTTCGCCAATCCCGCCACAGATGCCATAATGCCAGTATGGAGATTGGTGAGTTTCTCCGAGAAAAAGTCCTGGCCGTACAGGAATATTCCTTGCTGTCATGGACTGCGTTGACGAACATTTTCCGTCGCCCCTTCTACTGGGTTGACCTGTACACCCAAGCCGATCTCATCGGCGTCGGCTCCGTGCCAATCGTCATTCTCACCGGCTTTTTCACCGGCGGCGTGCTGGCTTTGAACTCCGCATCAACGCTGGCACAATTTGGAGCCAAGGCAGTCACAGGGACCCTGGTCAGCCTGTCCATGGTCAAAGAACTCGGGCCCGTGCTGACTGGCCTCATGGTCTCCGGCCGCAATGCTTCCGGCATGGCCAGCGAACTCGGCTCCATGCAGGTCACCGAGCAGATTGACGCCATGCGCGCCCTGGGCACCGACCCGCTGAAAAAGCTGGTCACCCCGCGCATCCTTTCCACCGTCACCATGCTGGTCTTCCTCACCATCATTTCCGACGGGCTGGGAACTCTCGGCGGCGGGTGGATCTCTTCCAGAATGGGCATCAATCTTTCGCAATACTTCCACTCGGCCTACCAGGCGCTCCGTTATCCAGACGTTCTGGAAGGCCTGGTGAAACCTCTGCTCTTCGGCTTCATCATCGCCACCGTAGGCTGTTACTTCGGCATGTCCACGCGCGGTGGCACGCAGGGCGTCGGCCGTTCCACCACCCAGGCCGTCGTCGTCAGTTCTGTCTTGATTATCTTCAGCGATTTTCTGATCAGTCAGCTAACCATTGGACTCTTTGGCCGCTAAATCAAAGGCGCTGGAACCAATCTATGTCGACCGCGGAAACCATACCTTCCCCCCAGCAGACCATCGGAGATCCCAACGCGCCGGTGGTCTCGTTCGAGCACGTCTCCATCGGCTTCGACGGACATTCTGTCCTGCTCAACATCAGCTTCCAGGCTCGCTCCGGAGAAATGGTCATCATCCTCGGCCCAGCCGGGGGCGGCAAAAGCATCCTGCTCAAGCTCGCCAACGGCCTCATCCCGCCTGATGCAGGACGCGTCCGCCTCTTTGGGAAAGACATCAACAAACTCTCCCAGGATGAGATGTTCGAATTCCGCAGCCACATCGGCATGGTCTTTCAGGAGGGTGCTCTCTTCGACTCACTCTCCGTCCGTGACAACGTCGCCTATCGCCTTCTCGAAGAGCATGACGACCCGGAAGAGATCAATCGCCGCGTCCTCGAAAGCCTGCGATTCGTGGAACTCGAACATGCCATCGACAAATTTCCCGCCGAACTTTCCGGTGGCATGAAGCGCCGTGTCGCCATCGCGCGCGCCATCATCACCCAACCTAGCTTGCTACTCTATGACTCGCCCACAGGCGGCCTCGACCCCATTACCTCCACCACCATTATTGATCTGGTCATGAAGCAGCGCGACGTCTATGAAAGCACCGCCCTGCTGGTCACCCATCGCCTGCAGGATGCCTTCACCCTGGCCACCCATCGCTACAATCTGCAGACCAAACAGATGGAGCGCATCGAGAACGACGGCGTCGATCCCAACACCACCCTCATGGTGCTTAAGGAAGGCCACATCGCCTTCACCGGCTCCCTCGTCGATCTCCTCCGCTCGAAAGACCCGTACATCCAGGAATATTTAGCCTAACCGCATCGAAAGGAGCACATGCATGTCAGCTCAGCGAATCGGTATCCTCACCGGAGGCGGCGACGTCCCAGGTCTAAATTCGGTCATTAAGTCGGTCGTCTATCACGGTTGCGCAATTGGATGTCAGGTAGTTGGCATCCGTCGCGGCTGGGAAGGATTGACGCACGTTGACCTGAAAGATCCGGCCAGCACGGCGCGGTACATCCTGCCGCTCAACCGGGAGAACACTCGCACCATCGACCGCACCGGCGGCACCTTCCTGCATAGCTCGCGCACCAATCCCACCAAGATGCAAAAGCTGCCGCCTGTGCTCGAGGGGAAACAGTTTTCCAGCAAACAATCCACCAAGAATGGCGTCACCACCACAGTGTTCGACGTCACTCCCGCGGTGCTCAGGAATATCGAGACCCTGGGCCTCAATTATGTGGTAGCGATCGGCGGCGATGACACCCATGAATTCCTCGTGCTGGCACTGGACGGCAATCCCGTGCCCCAGCCGCGCGCCGTGAAGGTGCTGACGCTGGGACCGGGGGAGCGCATCGACGCCATCGTGGCGATGAACCAGCCCGGCGTGTGGATCCTGGGCGCGATCGATGACGCCACGCGGCAGGGCGGCCTGGGCGTCGTAGTGGAATATTCCGGCCAGCACCGGCCCCCGCAGTGGGCCCCGCAACCCGGGGTCTACTGGGACTACACGCTGTTCGGCGGCCCCGCCTCCGGCAAGGCGCCCGCCCAGACCATCGAGATGATCTTCGAAAAGGTGCCCCGTGGCGCCCGGCCGTTCAATCTGTATACCGTCAACGGCAAGCCCTACCCGCACGACCGCGAGTTCGTGCTGCAGCAGGGCCACCGCTATCGACTGCTGCTGCGCAATCGCACCGACGATGCGCATCCCGTGCACCTGCACCGCCATCTCTTCGAGCTGGTCGACGTGAACGGCAAACCCACCAGCGGCATCCTCAAGGACACGGTCATCGTGCCCATGTACGGCCGTGTCGCGGTGGATTTCACCGCCGACCAGCCCGGTCTGTCCCTGTTCCACTGCCACATCCAGCATCACATGGACTACGGTTTCAAGGCGCTCTTCCGGTACGCTTGAGCCCGGCTGGCCCTGCAGCCGCCGGACGGCGCCCTGGCTCTGAACACCGTAAACGCCGTCGACCGGGCCAGGGTCATAGCCCAGGCGCCGCAGCTGCCGCTGGGCCTCGATCACGGCACAGCCGCGCATGGGCCGCTCGCCGGGGGCCAGGTTGGGGAAGCGCGGCAGAACAGGCTCCCACTCGATGTCGACAATG
>JAJXZK010000105.1 GCA_021780095.1 Acidobacteriota bacterium
TCCCGTGACCACGCCCATGATGAAATTGATCCCGAAAATGCGCGCCCAGAAGCGAGCCGCATCGTCATAGACAGGATCATTTTTGCGAATGGCAATCGTCTTCAGGATGACGATCAGCAACGCCAACCCCATGGTCAACTGAGGAAACAGGTAATGATATGTGACCGTAAATGCGAAGTGGATGCGGTGGAGCAATAGAGCGTCAGACATGCGGCTGCCTCTCACACCAAAGATAGGGAGGAAGCGTTGAAAACCGCAGTGACGATGGTCACAGTGGTTACATCAACTATAGGATTTTAGGGGCTAAACTAGCAGCTCCAGCGCCGGCTTGCGCAGGATGGTTAGCGACGTTCCCTTGATGGAAATAATCTCTTTGCGCTTGAGCTCACTGAGCACGCGCGTGATGGATTCGCGGGTGGTTCCCAGCATGGTCGCCAGTTCTTCGTGGGTCAAGGACATGGTAAAACGAGGTTTCGCATCGCGCGAGCCCGATGTCATCTCCAGCAGGAGCCGGGCAACGCGGCCGGCGATCGACATGGAAAGCGCCAGCCGGGTAGCATCGCCCAAAGCATCGCGATATTCCTTATTGATCATCTTGGTCGCGTGCATGCTGCCTTCCAGGTGATGTTCGATGAAGTGCAGAAAATCCTGGCGCTGAAATGATTTCACCTGGACCGGCTCAATTGCCTGCGCAGTAATTTCGTACGTAGTGCCGGAAATGGCAGCGCTCAGGCCCAGCACATCTCCCGGCTTGGCGATT
Source organism: Acidobacteriota bacterium (assembly GCA_021780095.1). The sequence continues at coordinate 761 of JAJXZK010000105.1, forward strand.
CGCACCAGCAGCGTCTTGCCATCTTTTGAAGAGGTGGTCAGCTTCACGTGGCCGCCGCACAAGATGTACACGCTGCGCGCCGTTTGCGATTCAAAAAAAAGCGTGCTGCCGGAAGGAACAGTCATCTGCATGCCAAGCGTTTCGAATTCCACCAGTGCTTGTGGAGACAGGTTGCAGAACCAGTCAGCATGCCTTTCCTTGCACATGAAGCAGCCTTCGTTTTCCATCCTGTTAGCACAGTGGTCGGTCATGGTCGCACCCTGATAATTGAGCACACTCTAGTATTGTTTTCCGAGCGTCAATCGTTTGTGACCTACGTCACAGCTGTCACTTTCGCCTTCTTCTAGAGTGAACCTTTGAGGATGAGGATGTCCGCACAATCTGAGGCCGAATTTCCGCCGCTGCTGCAAGCCGACAGCACCCCGAATGGAGCCGAGTCAGGCTCCATTCGGCCTATTATTAAACATCGCAAGAGGCTGATTCGACGTAAGTTAAAGGATCGCTCGCAGTGGTTTCGCCACAGCGTTCAGACCGTCTTTGTAATGCTGAACATAGGGCTGGGAATTCAGTTCTGCCTGTGGACACGCTACTACGAAACTGCAGGAAGTACGCCGTATGTGAACCGTCCAGCTGGGGTGGAAGGATGGCTGCCCATTGCCGGAATGATGAACACGAAATACCTGTTGGAAACCCATAGCATTCCCCAGATCCATCCGGCCGCTATGTTTCTGTTCCTCGCATTCCTTCTCTCTAGCCTGCTGCTGAAAAAAGCTTTCTGCTCCTGGCTTTGCCCGATCGGCACACTCTCAGAACTGTTATGGAAAACTGGCGAGAAGTTTTTCGGCAAGAACTTCCAACTTCCAAAATGGCTTGATCTTCCGCTGCGCGGATTGAAATATGTACTGCTGGGGTTTTTCGCGTTTGTGATTGGGAGCATGTCGGCCGCAGCGTTGGCGGATTTTTTACATTCGCCGTACGGCATGGTGGCGGATGTCAAAATGCTGAATTTCTTTCGCGACCTGGGCCAGACCGGAATCATCGTCTTGGTCGTGCTTCTTGCGCTTTCTTTCTTCATACGAAATTTCTGGTGCCGCTATTTGTGCCCGTACGGCGCGTTGATGGGGTTGGCGTCCCTGCTAAGCCCGGCGAAGATTCGCCGCGACGCGGCTGCATGTATTGACTGCGGCAAGTGTGCGCGCGCCTGTTCGGCCAACCTGCCGGTGGATCGGCTGATACAGATTCGCTCCGTGGAGTGCGCAGCCTGCATGGAATGTATCGCGGTGTGTCCGGCGCAGAACGCATTGCAGTTCTCACTATCGCCACGTCGCGGGACTGAGGTGAATGATCGCTGGCGCAATCTTGTGCTGACTCCCATGGCCGTCACTATTGTGCTGGCGTGCGTGTTTTTTGGATTTGTGGGCTTTGCCAAAGCGACCGGCCATTGGAACACCAACTTGCCGCGCTCGCTGTATCTGGAACTGGTACCCAACGCGAATCACCTTTCGCATCCGGGAATGTGACAGAGGGCACGCACGCGCGGATCTGTTCAGATGCCTTCGCCCATGCTCACGTAATCTGATCGGGGATATTGCTGGCTGCGGTAACGAGCGCGCTCTTCTTCCTCCACGGCCAGCGCGCTTTCCGGGTCCGTCAGCAAGGATTGCTGCAGCTGACCATCCAGGCGCTCGACGCGAGATTTCAGACGCTTCACCTCGTCACAAAGGCCGACGATCACGTCCGACAACGGATCGTTGATTTCTCGAGGATCGGTAATCAGCACGCGTTTGCCGCCCTGGTACACGATGTGCGCTGGAACACCCACGACGGTCGAATCCGGAGGCACATCGCGCAGCACCACAGAACCGGCGCCGACACGAGAATGTTCTCCGATGGTGATGTCGCCCAGGATGTTGGCATTGTTGCCGACAAACACTCCATCGCGCAGGGTAGGATGCCGCTTTCCGACGCCCTTTCCGGTACCCCCCAGTGTCACGCCCTGATAGAGCGTCACGTCATCCCCAATGATCGCAGTTTGGCCGATGACGACGCCGATGCCGTGATCAATAAACAATCGTCGGCCGATTTGCGCCTCCGGATGGATTTCAATCCCAGTCCAGAAACGGGTGATTTGCGACAGCACGCGCGCCAGCAGCTTCAAGTCGTGCGACCAAAGCCAGTGATGAATGCGGTGGGACCACACGGCATGCAGACCCGGATAGCAAAGCAGCACCATGGCTTTCGAGGTGGCCGCCGGGTCGCGCTCGAACACGCATCGAATGTCTTCGCGGATCAGTCGCACAAGGTTCATAGAAGTGGACCCATAAATCCCATCGCCACTTCAGTTCGCGAAGGCGACAGGCCCGCTTTGGGGCGCGTCTCATCCTCCGCAGAACGACGTACAGCAGGCTTTCGAGATAAGTTCATACCGTCACTGCGGAAGTCTTCGTCTCCATGGCCTCTTTGCGCAACTCATCGAACAAGACGGTTGAGAGATACCGCTCGCCGGCGCTGGGGATGATTACGACAATCAATTTTCCGGCGTGCTTTGGATTGCGCGCCAACTGCACGGCGGCATGGACCGCGGCACCGGAAGAGATGCCAACCAGCAGGCCTTCTTCCTTGGGCAACCTCCGCGCCATGGCGATGGCGTCGTCATTGGTCACGGGGATGATCTCGTCGATGAGATCCGTCCTAAGAATCTTAGGAACGAACCCGGCGCCGAGCCCCTGAATCTTGTGTGGTCCTGGTTTGCCGCCGGAGAGCACGGCGCTGTCCGCGGGCTCGACTGCAACCGACCAAAAGCCGGGCTTTCGGGCCTTGATGTATTCGCTTACGCCGGTCAGCGTGCCACCCGTGCCGATGCCCGATACCAGGATATCTGCCTTGCCATCCGTATCGTTCCAGATTTCTGGCCCCGTCGTGTCTAAGTGGATCTTAGGATTGGCTGGATTGTTAAACTGCTGCAGCATATAGCTGTTGGGCGTCTCGCGCAGGAGCTCTTCCGCCTTGGCGATCGATCCCTTGACGCCGTTGGGACCGGGAGTCAGGACAATCTTGGCCCCAAAGGCCAGCAGCAAAATTCTGCGTTCCAGACTCATGGTTTCCGGCATGGTCAGGATGATGTCGTAGCCCTTGACGGCAGCCACAAATGCCAGCGCAATCCCGGTATTGCCGCTGGTCGGTTCAATCAGCACGGTCTTTCCCGGAGTAATTTTCCCTTCGCGTTCGGCGGCCTCAATCATGGCCAAGCCAATGCGGTCTTTCACGCTGCTCAGCGGATTTTGACTCTCCAGCTTGGCCACCACCCGTGCCGAGCAACCCTTCGTCACACGATGCAACTCCACCAGAGGAGTACGTCCAATCAGATCCGTTACGCTTGCGGCAATATTCATGGTTGGGTCCTTTCTTGAAACCTTACCGAAAGCATACCGGGTTTTGGCTTCTTTAAGAACGACCCTCCGCTATTTGTCCGCCGCAGCTTGTTCGACTGTGACCTCCCAGCTCCCTTCGTCCACAAATCCTTTGTCCGCGAAGGAGTGGCCCGTCACCAGACCCAGCAGGAACCAGCAGAAGACGACCATTCCGAAGGCGAACAATGTATCGCCCGGAATCCGCATCCAGCGCAGATCGTTCATCAGGCCGGTCTGCAGAAATTTCGACGAGCGCGCGTACCAGGTCCCGTATTGCACCGAGGCCCATGCCTGCAAAATGCCGATGGGCAACAGGCTCAACAGGACCATCAGCGAAAGGCCAATGTTGATCGACCAGAAGGAAATGGCCAGGGGTCGGTCCTTCCATGCTCTGCCGGGTCGCAGCGCACGCAGGCAAAACAACATCAGCCCCAGGCCAAGCATTCCGTACACGCCAAACAATGCGGTATGGCCATGAACAGCAGTCGTGTTAAGGCCTTGCATGTAGTAGAGCGCGACCGGCGGATTGATCAGAAATCCAAAGAGTCCAGCTCCCACAAAGTTCCAGAAGGCGACGGCAACGAAGAACCAGATGGGCCACTTATAGGCTGCGATCCACACAGCCTTCGAGCGTTGCTGGCCCAAACGGATGTTGTCCCATGCCTCAAATCCAATCAGCACCAGCGGCACCACTTCCAAAGCGCTGAACACAGAGCCCAGCGCGATGACTGCCGCGCCCGTCCCGCTGAAGTACAGATGGTGAAAGGTGCCGACGATGCCGCCCGAGAGAAAAATAATCGTTGAGAACAATACTGCGCGCGTCGCCGTTTGCACTCTCAATAAATTCAGCCGGGTGAACAGGAAAGCAATCACCACCGTGGCGAAAACCTCAAAGAACCCTTCCACCCACAGATGCACCACCCACCAGCGCCAATACTCCGCCGTGACCAGGTTGCTGCGTTGTCCATACATCAGTCCAGCGGCATAGAAAAGCGGAATGGCGATACTGCTGATGAGAAACAGCACCAGCAGATGTCGACCTTCGGAAGGCACAGCCAACGCTGGCCGCAATGCTCGCCACATCAGCCACAGCCAGAAGACCAGTCCAACAAACAGAAGAACCTGCCAGAACCGGCCGAGGTCCACATACTCGTACCCCTGGCTGCCGAACCAGAACCACAGGTTGCCCAGCTTCTGCTCAATCCCCATCCATTCCCCTGCCAGCGAACCGGCGACGACCAGCACCAATGCACCAAACAGGAGATTCACGCCGAGCCGCTGCCCTTTGGGTTCATGTCCGCTGACTGCGGGAGCGACATACAATCCCGTCGCAAGCCATGAGGTTGCAATCCAGAAGATGCCCAGTTGCAGGTGCCAGGTGCGCGATACAGCGTAAGGGAACCATTTGGCCAGCGGAATGCCGTAGAAATGAGACCCCTCGACGCCGTAGTGCGCGGTGATGATTCCGCAGGCGATTTGCACTAGGGCCATGGCCGCCGCGACAAAAAAATACTTCATGGTGGCGCGTTGCGACGGCGTGGGATGCAGTCCGAGCAAGGGATCGTGCGACGGCGGCAGCTCACGGATCGGATCCACCTCGCGGGCCGCGAAATACCAGACCATCGCACCCACAGCGGCCAGCAGGAAAACGAAGCTGAGGACGCTCCACACGATGGCCCCCGGCGTCGGCTGATTGCCTACCAGCGGCTCATGCGGCCAGTTGTTGGTATAGGTCACGTCCTCACCGGGTCGGTCGGTGGCCGCCGCCCAGGATGTCCACCAAAAGAATGCCGCCATTTGCCGTTGCTTCACCGGATCGCTCAGGGTGTCGCGCGGAATGGCGTAGTTGTCGCGACCATTGCCAAAGATGTTGGCGTAATACCTTTCCAGCGATTCGAACGCCTCCGCGCGTACCGGCAGGATGACGATGTTGCCCGTCGCTGGATCGTAGGTGTTGCGCCGCAGCGAATCGCGCAGCCGGGCATCGAGCGCAGCCTTTTGCTCATCGGAAAGCGCCGCGTAGGAAACCGCTCCCTGCTGGTGCGCCCAGGTGTCCAGCGTGAAAATAGATTCGCGATGCAGCCAGTCGGCAGTCCAGTCTGGCGCGACATACGCGCCGTGGCCCCAGACGGTCCCAATCTCCTGTCCGCCGATCGACTGCCAGGCTCCCTGGCCAAGGGTGATCTCGGTCCCGGTAAACAATACCTTTCCGTCGGTGGTGACCACCTGGTTGGGAATCGGCGGCGCATGGCTGATGATCTGGCGCCCCACGGCGCCGAGGATGATGAAAGAGCCGATGACAACAACGGATAACGCAATCCAAAGGCGTTTATAGGAGTTCAAGCAGCACCTCGTGTAGGCAGCGGAGAATGAAATTCAGGGCGAAGATGGGCGGGTGGATGCAACAGCGTCGCCGCGATGTTTATGGCGAACAGGACAACCGCGGTCAATTCCACGAACGCGGAGTACGGCAGCAATTTCCAGGCAAAATTCCAATAGCTCTCATACGCCAGCGGTTCCAGTGTCACACGCAGCAAGCAGCCGACATGCAACAGCAGCAGCGACCAGAACATCAGCCGCGTACTCCAAAGAATTCGCATACCGCAGAAGGCCGGCAGAACTCTCTGGCCGATCACGAAGACCATGCCGGCAACAAAGCCCACTGTCAGGGCGTGACGGCTGGCGCCCCAGATGCCGCCGGCGTGATCGTAGCGAACCGCGAGAGCATCCAGCAAACACGACACCACCAGCCAGACATATGCAACGCGGATGAATAGCGGAAACGTCCTGGCAACATGCAACAGCTTGGGCGGATGGACGGCCGGTTGCCACACATGCAGCGCGTGAATCGACAATGAAGCGGCAAGTAAAAAGATTACGGCGGCAATCGGCAGCCATTGCAGAAACACCGCAACCACACCCGTTACACTCAGCCCATAGGCAACCATCAGGCGAATGCCATCCGGCTTCCGGAATCCGGCAAACACCGGCAGCCAGCGCGCGTTGAAGCCCCAGATGGTCGGCACCAGCACGCCCCAGACCGCCAATACGACCAGTTGCAGATCGAAAACATGCGGTAGCGCGGGTGATGTTCCAGAGAGCGCTAGATGCGTCATGGCGAAAAAATTCACCGTCACCGCGACCAGAAACGCAATGGTTGCCGCGATCACAATCCTCATCCAGGATTCCATTGGGTGCACAGGGTTTGCCGGCCGATGCCGCCGCACCGCGCGATAGAACAGCAGGCAGGCAATCAGTTGCAGCGCGCCGGAAAGCGGCAATAGAATTCTCCATTGCCAGCCGATCACGCCGCCGGTCCAGCGCATTGCAATCCCAACCGTCCACAAGATCCAGGAAGTCCATGCCGCGCGCACGGGAAATTCCAGCGTGCTTTGCATCTTTGTCAGCGAATAAAATCCAATCCCCAGAATGAATGAACCAATCCATCCAAAGATTTGTGCCTGACCGTGCGCCTGCAACCACGCTTGAGATAGGCTGCCGAGGGTGCGCTGCTGAGAAATACCAATCAGGTTCCAGACCCCCAGAAATGTCCCTGGCAGTAGCATGAACAACATGCCGCTGACGATGAAGGCGGTCACCAGCCGCTGGCTGTGCCGCTCCATCGAAATACGGGCCGTATTCGCTGCTTGCTCCGGCGAATGAAGCAGCTCGCTCACGCCGTCCCCTTCGCTTGCGCCAAGGCGCGCGGGAAAAGGATGTTGTTCTCCAGGTGAATGTGCTGATGCAGGTCCTGCTCGAGGTCTTCCAATGCGCGATAGAGGGCGCGCCACGTGGGGCAGGCCGCGGTCGGCGGCGTGTAATTGCCGGTCAGGCCACGCAGTTCGCGCAGCTCCTCGCCAGCCTGGTCGTGGTCCGCCATCATGCGCGTAATCGGCTGCTCCACGCTGCCAAACATCGGCGGCAAGACCGCTCCCTGGCCGCCTTCCAGCTTCCCTATATAAGGAAACAGGATGGTTTCCTCACAAATAAAGTGGTGTGCCAGTTCGGCGCTAACTACGGCGAAAACCTTTGCGATCTGCGCGACTTCTGCATGACTGGCCCCGTGGCGCGCCTCGACCTTGGCCATCAGACCGCCGATCAGCTGGATTTGCTCGCGTGTGAATGCATGATGCCTGCCGACGATGTAGTCGGCCAGATCTTTTAACGGCTCCTTCTGCCATTGAACTTCCGGCGCGTTTGTTTTGTTTTGTTGGAGTTCCAGTTCTTTCAGGACGGGATCGACGTCGACCTGCCGCCGCGTGCAGGCTTCGGCCAGCGTATGTTTCCCTCCGCAGCAAAAATCGATGCCGAAACGCTCCAGCACCGGAATCGCGGTTGGATATTCCACTGCAATGTCGCGAACTTGTGTTTCTGAGGTGATGACCATGATTGAATCTCCTAGTTCCGACAGTAGTGACCGGGCGCACGGGACTCAGTGACTTTCATCACACGACCCACACATTAGGAGGAAATATCTCTGCAATTGCCAATCCCGACGCCAATGCGGCAAGATGGCGCTATGTCTCTCGATCTTCGTTTGGAGGTGCTGGCCAAGTCCGCCTGGTTCCAAAACCTGCCCGCAAAGGCCTTGGCGGAACTGGCAGCCCAAGGCCGCGAGCGCAAGCTTTCTCGTGGCCAGATCCTGTTTACCGCCAACCAACCGGCGGAAGGGATGTATATCGTGCTGTCCGGCTCGGTGCGCGCCTTCCGTGAAAACGTCGACGGTCGCGAGCAGACGATCCACGTTGAGGGCGGCGGCGGCATGCTGGCCGAGGTGCCAGTGTTCGATGGTGGTCCGTATCCTTCCACCACCATGGCGGAGGAAGACTCGGAGCTGTTGTTCCTTTCGACAGACGATGTCCGTCGTTTCTTGATGCGACATCCCGAGGCGGCCCTCAACGCGCTGGCGATCCTAGCCAGGAAACTGCGCTCGGTCGCTTCCCTGGCCGAGCAACTCGCTTTGCAAGATGTGACCCAGCGGCTGGCGACGCTGCTGCTGGAGGAGGCCCGGCGGAAAAACTCGGCACTGCGAGATGGTGTCTCTTTTTCCATGCCGCTGTCGCATGCGCAACTGGCGTCTCGGCTCGGTTCCGTGCGCGAAGTGGTGAGCCGCAGCCTGCAGAAGCTGGTGCAGCAGGGACTCGTGGCCATCCATGGCCATCGCATCGTGATCCTGGACCTGCAGGCGCTGCGCGCGCAGACCGACCCGCATCCCAAGCCAGCACCAATCGCCGCTGTCCGGCGCTAGCCTCCGAACGCTTCAGAGGAGCTGAGCCGCCCTGGCAAGGTGGGCGCCAGTGGACGGCATTGGAGCCCCCGTTGTCCTGTGATGCACGTCACGGAGGAATTGTGCGCGGGAGTGAGACCTTATTCCTAAGTGGCCGCCTTCGGAGGTTTGGTGTGACCTATCTCGAATCGGGACATATCGAGTCCCTTTCCCCGGAAATGTTTCGTGGGCGGCAGCCCTATCCCTGGATCAGCATTCCCGCGGCGCTGACGGAGGAGGGTTTTGAGCGTTTGCGCCACGCCATGCCGGAGCTGGAGAAGTTCGATCGGAAAGTCGGGGTCAAACGAGGATACGGGCAAGCCCCGCACGATCGCTACATTCTGCATTACAGGCCGGGCATCGAGCTGCCGGGACCATGGAAGGAATTTGTCGCTGAGTTGCACGGTGATGTCTACCAGTCTTGGCTGCGGAGAATGTTAGGACCGCAGAAGTTCATCCTGACGATGGAGTGGTACTACGCATGGCAGGGATGTTCCGTCTCCCCGCATTGCGATGCGCGGCGCAAACTGGCGACACATATTTTTTACTTCAACACAGAAGAGGATTGGGACACAAACTGGGGAGGCCAGATCCTGATGTTGGACGACGAAGGACGCTTCAAGCCGCATTCGGCCCCTGCGTTTGACGATTTGAAGGTGGCCGCTTCGTTGGTCCCGCGCGGGAATGAGAGCCTCTTCTTCCAGCGCACAGAACATTCCTGGCACGGCGTTCGACCCTTGGAATGCCCCTCGAACAGCCTGCGAAAACTCTTTATCGTCACCGTCAACGTGCCCACATTTCAGGTGTGGTGGCGACGCGTTCGCGGCAAAGATCCGGACGGGTACAGGATTGCGGCAGCATAAACGTCCGACAGCTCGGCTCGTCCTTGGCTGTAACAGTTACAACAACTTCCACCGCTGGGGTCACAGCCGGCGGTGACTTTTCGAATCTGAACCAAAGAAAGCGGTCCCTACTTATATGTCACCTACGGAAACGATCCAAGTCCAATCGGAAACCCACACCCCGGTCAGCAAAAAGGCCATCACCGAACCACGCGTGCTGAACGAAGCCTATGAATACGCCAAGCCGTCTTCGTTCTCGCGTGGCCTGCGGCTGGACATTAAGGGCGTCACCATCCTGATGATTTCAGGCACGGCAAGCATCGATGAATGCGGCAAAACTGTGCATGTCGGCGACTTTGGCGCGCAAATGGAGCGCACGCTCCACAACATTACCGGCCTGCTGGCGGCGGAAGGCGCAACCTGGAAGGATGTCGTCCGGACAAGCTGCTATCTGCGCGACATTGAGCGCGACTATGACCAGTTCAACCAGATACGGACGCAGTTCTTTCGGGAAAAGGGGCTGAACCCTTTGCCTGCCTCCACGGGAATTCAGGCAATTCTGTGTCGTCCGGATCTGCTGATTGAAATTGAGGCCATGGCTATGTTTGAGAGCGATCGCGGGGCCAAATAAGTATTTAGCTCCGTCGATAGCGCCTTGTATCAGGGCCGGACTTCGAACTTACCCTGAGCGAAGCGCCGTAAGGCGTGAAGGCGAATGGACGCCGCAGATGCCCAAAAGCATGGCTGGCTTTTGGAGTCTGCGGTTTTTCGACCAGCGACCCAGGAACATCACCGATAGGATTGAATGGCGCGATCCAGGTCGGTGAGCAAGTCTTCCTCGTCCTCAATCCCAACAGAAATGCGCACCAGATCTTTCGGCAGGTCGCGTTGCGCCATCAACTCCACCGGAACGCTGGCGTGCGACATGTTCCCAGGCACGCTGATGGAAGAGTTGACACTGCCAAAGCTGACGGTAATGCGGAATAGCCTGGCGTTTTCCGCAATGGCTTTTGACAAAGCGACCGAACCGGTCGTAAAGCTCAACACAGCGCCTGCACCGCGCGCCTGAGAACGCTGCAGCTCATATCCGACATCGTTTTTCAATCCCGGATAGCAGACCCGCTGAATTGATTTGTGTTGGCTGAGATATTCCGCAATGGCCTGCGCGTTCTTTTGCTGGCAATCCAATCGCAGCTTCAATGTCTTCATGCCTCGAAGCAGCAGATAGCAATCGAACGGGGCGAGTGCATTGCCTTCCGCGTTCTGCACAAAATAAATCTGCTCGGCCAGAGCCTTGTCTTTCACGACGATGGATCCGGCTGTGACGTCATGGTGTCCACCGAGAAACTTGGTCCCAGAGTGCAGGACAACGTCCGCTCCCAGGTCAAGCGGGTTCTGCAGGTAGGGCGACATGGTGCTGTTGTCCACGCAGAACAGCGCACCGTGAGCGTGGGCCATGGCAGCAAGTTTGCGCAAATCCACCACCCGCAGCAACGGGTTAGTGGGCGACTCAACGTAGATCATTTTCGTTTTGGAGCTGATCTGTCGCTCGAAATTCTCCAGGTCGCATGCGTCGGAGTATTTTGCCGAGATGCCGGTGCGCTTCAGCACCCTTGTAAACAGGCGGCAGGTGCCGCCATACAGATCATTGTCGGCGAGAATCTCTTCACCGGACTGCAGTAGTTTGGTTGCGGTGGTGATGGCAGCCATGCCACTGGAGAAGCAATATCCATGAGTTCCGTTTTCGAGCGATGCAATCTGCTTTTCTACTACCGCGCGGGTTGGATTGCCGCTCCGCGAATAATCGTATTCGCCAAACTGATCGGAGAATTCTTGCTCGAACGTAGCTGTCTGGTAGATCGGAGTGGAGATGGGGCGCAAGCGATCTCCCGGAGCGGGATCGAAACTCACCAGTCGGCTAGCGATTTTCATGGCTAACCTCATTTCCCTGGACATTACATCCGGCAGCTGCGAACGCCTGTTCCAGATCGCGGATAATATCTTGCGGCGCTTCCAGTCCAACAGAGAGTCGAACTAAACCGTCGGTGATGCCGAGGTGTCGGCGCAAGTCAGGATCCAGGTCGGCGTGCGTTGTTGAAGACGGATGCGTGATCAGGGTTTCCAATCCTCCCAGACTTTCGGCGCGCGAGCAAAGCTGCACTTGGTTCAGCATGCGAATAGTGGCGTCGTATCCTGCCTTCAACTCGAAAGCGATCATGCCTCCGGCGGCGCCCTGTTGTTTTTCCGCCAAATCCTTTTGCGGGCACGACGGCAGGCCGGGATAATACACGCGCTTCACTGCGGGATTACGCTCCAGCCATTCAGCGATTGCCTGCGCATTTTCGCAATGAAGTTTCAAGCGGGCCGGAAGCGTCTTCATTCCCTGCAGCGCAAGCCAAGCTTCGAATGGAGCCTGCGTGGTGCCGATGGTCTTGCGAATCAAGCGAAATCGCTCCAGTAGCTTCTCGTCGTAAGTAGCCAAGGAGCCGCCGACAGTGGCGTTGTGGCCGTCGATATATTTCGTGGTCGATAAAAGAGAAATATCCGCGCCCATTTGAAGAACATTTTGCAAAATCGGCGTCAGGAAAGTGTTATCGACCGCCAGCAATATCGAATGGCGCTTCGTGATCGCAGCAACTGCTGCAATGTCTGACAGCTTCAGCGTTGGATTACCCGGCGTCTCCAGAAAAACGATGCGCGTCGCGGGAGTGATCGCCGCTTCAACGTTGGCCGGATCGGATGTATCCACGAATGACGCGGTGATGCCGAGATGGTCCAGCAATTCGCGAAACAGGCGCATGGTACCGCCGTATACAACGTCGGTGAGCACCACATGATCACCGGATTTCAAAACGGAGAGAAACAGGGTTGTCACTGCGGCCATGCCGGTTCGGAAGCAAACCGCCGGCGGGGTTCCTTCCAGCGCGCCAATTGCTTTTTCCAGCGCGTCCACGGTGGGGTTCGAAACTCGGGAGTAGCTGAAGCCTTTGTCGACACCAACCGCATCGTGCACGAACGTGCTGGTCTGGTAGAGAGGAAAGAGGATAGAGCTGGCGTGGGAATCCAGCGATCGGCCGCCATGAATCGCGACGGTAGAAATGTCCAAATCTGGTGAGCTCAAAACGCAATCTCCATTCGGGCTATGCAATGGTTCCTGGGAGAAACGGGCCGTGGCGGGAACTCCCCAGGCGGCTGCCAGAATGAAGATTGAGCGGATAACTCAGACTTCTGAAGCTGGCCTGCGACCGCCTGGGGCGCGCATGGCCATATACATTCGAGAAGGTTGAATTGTCGTCACTCGGCAGAACTCCAGCACCAAAGAAGTTGCTAAATTGTAGCATAGAGGGAGCCTGATTCAGGCAGCTGCGATGGCTTGGAGATCGCAAGAATTGCAGGAAAAATGCTGCTGAAAATTGTTGCTGTTGGACATCCCGTATTGCGGCAAACACCGCGCGCGATCACGCCCAAAGAGATTCGCAGTCCAGAGATCAAAGACTTGATTGAGCATATGCGCGAAACGCTGCGCGACGCGCCTGGAGTTGGCTTGGCAGCGCCGCAAATAGGTCAGTCCCTGAACCTGGCGGTGATTGAGGATCGGGCGGAATATCATAAGGCGGCGACAGAAGCTGAGTTGAAAGAGAGAGAACGCGTGCCCGTCGACTTCCATGTGTTGATCAATCCCCAAATTGAATTGCTTTCGGATTCGCAGGTTTCTTTTTTTGAAGGCTGCCTGAGTCTACCGGGATTTATGGCGGAGGTTCCTCGGTCGCGCTTGGTTCGCGTCACCTGTCTCGATCATCATGGCAAGCAGAGAGTCATCGACGCGAAGGGATGGTACGCGCGCATTCTGCAGCATGAGATCGATCATTTGCATGGGAAGATCTATATCGATCGCATGCAGAGCCAGACGTTTTCTACGCTGGATAACTACCAGCGCCATTGGAAAAACCGAGCGCCTGGCAGCTAAGACATTCGCGTGATCGCAATGCTGAACGAGCGCGCGGAGAATGAGAACGCGGCTGAAAACGATCGCCTGATCATTTGACATCAATTTGTGACAGGCTCTATCCTCAGATTTCCAGAGACAGGCTTGGCCGCCTCTGAAAATCTTGCAAATGCTGAACATCGTTCCAACCCGCCGCTGTCTATGCTGTTGCTGCAGCCACATGCGGGTGTGTTCATGAGCGAATTGAACTAAAAAAATTCGACGCAAACATGGAAACCCACCCGCAGCCGAGTGGGTTTTTCGCTGTAAAAGTTCAACCAAGAGCACCGGTGGTGAAGTGGCTAACGCGCTGGTCTGCAAAACCAGTATTCGCGGGTTCGATTCCCGCCCGGTGCTCCATCGATTGCAAGTTGCGAAAACTTCGAATAGTGATTGCCTTGAGCAGTTTCCAACGTTAGCCTGAGTCGGAGGGGCTAACGAATGCGCTTTCACTTCCGCGATTTTCTTTTTCCCGTTTTGCTCGGCTTCATTCTGGTCGCTGCCAACTCTCCGATGGCTAAGGCACAATCGCAGTCCACGCCCCCGGATTTGCAGGGCGCCTATCGATTTGAGCGCGCCAATTGGGTCTATGTCCACCTGCAGGGCACACCACACCAGATCGGCTTTGGAAATGGATATTTGCTCGCCCTTGAGATTGAGGACGGCTTTCATGCCATCCAACTCGAAGACACACACAGCACCCATCGCAGCTGGGAGTTTTATCGGACGACCGCAAAAAATGTCTATTGGCCGCATATTGAAGCCGAATATCGCGAGGAACTGCAGGGAATCGCGGATGGTCTAAGGGCTCACGGCATCACCGATATGGACATCTGGGATGTGGTTGCGATCAACGGCTTTAATGAGACCGACGACTACTATGTGCCGTATCTCAAAAGCAAAGACCATCCAACCTCTGTTGCAAACTTGAGCCCGCGTGGTCGTTGCAGCGCCTTTGTTGCGACAGGAGATTGGACGCGCGACCATAAGCCGGTTATCGCTCACAGCCTGTGGAGTCCCTTTCTTGAAGGCGAGCGCTGGCGCATTATGTATGACATTGTTCCGCAACATGGATATCGCATTCTGATGGATGGCTGGCCGGGGAAGATCGACAGCGGCGATGATTTTGGAATCAATTCCGCGGGAATTGCCATCACCGAAACAACCATCAGCGGATTCCACGAATTCGATCCTAATGGTGTGCCAGAATTTGTTCGCGCGCGCAAGGCGATGCAGTATTCGGCGAACATTGACGACTTTGAACGCCTGATGATGAAGGGAAATAACGGCGGTTATGCGAACGATTGGCTGATCACCGACAACCATACCGGAGAGGTTGCCCGCCTGGAATTGGGACTGAAATACCATCGACTGTGGCGCACCAAGAATGGCTACTTTGTTGGGTCCAACTTTCCGAGCGATCCCACGCTCATAAAGGAAGAGACAAGCTTCGATCCCAACGACGCCGGCAATACGGCCAATGCACGGCATAAGCGGTGGAAGGAAGTGATGGCGCAATATAAGGGTCAGATTGACGTTCCGCTTGCGCAGAAATTTTTGGCCGATCACCTCGACGCGTATACCGGGAAAATGGGAGCGAATGAGCGCACCTTATGCGGGCATCAAGACGCCTCTGAACGGGGTGTTGCAATATGGGGCGATCCGCCCTTTGAACCGGGTGGCGCGGGCAACGCCAAGGCGGCCGATAGTTCGATGATCAACAAAATGGCATTTATGGCGCGGACCAATCGTCCTTGCGGCGAACCGTTTCTGGTCAGGCCGTTCCTCGCGAAGCACCCTGAGTTCGCGTGGGAGAAGCCAGTGCTGCGAGATATGCATGGCACTCCCTGGGCCAAGTTTCGGGTGAACGATCATGCGTCCTCCTTGGTCGCGAGAACGGGGAAGCTCCACGCTAACCTGGGCACAAATTGAACGTGGCTCCTCTCGCCAGACACTGAAAGCATTACCAGTGTGATTTGCGTCCGGATTGTGATGCTTCCGTCTGCATATTCGCGAACCAGAGCAAAGTTCTCCGAGCCCTACGGCCAGAATGACTCGAGGCGCATTGCAGACATCGAAATTTGCGCACCCCTTATAAGCCAGCACCAGCACACGCGCCGCATTTGCTGGAGCTACACTGAAACAACCTGGCGACCTCGCCGTCACTCCTATGACAGTGTCTTCGCGTGCAATCAAGCTTCTATGTGCACTTATGATCGGCACGGCCTGGAATGTATTGGCCCAGGTGAATACAGGTGAACTACGCGTCATCGTGACCGATCCCACGGGTGCAGCCCCCCCATGTGGCCGTCACGGTGAGCAGTGAGGGATGTAGAGCCGGCGCTGCTGTTCGATGCGACCGCGGCGGCGGAACTCTACCGAAACCAGCGCGTCACCATGAGTCTGCAGGCAGACGGGGCCAACCTGAGCAACCAGCTCGACGTGATCGATTTCGGCGGGTTGTTTTCCGGCAATGCTATCGGCCCGGGCCGGAGCTTCAATCTGCGGCTGAAGACCGCGTTCTGATGCGAGCGAAAGGTCGAACCTCCCGCGCCTCGGGCGAAGCTCGGCTGCCCATCAATGCCGCAAGGTCTACGGACTGGTCCATCCGGACAATGCAAGTGCATACCATTAGATTGGAAACAGCTGCTCCTGGCGCGAACGGTCCGAATGCGAGTCCATCCCATGATTGCTGCGTTCGCCTGCCGAAATCAATTTCTTTCGCGCGGGAACATGGCGAGGCGGCCGATTCCGAGTTCGCGGATGGTTCGCACGGGTCTCTCTTTCGGTCGGAATCTCCGGTGCTGCAGATTCAGACTTTCCGTCTCGATACGTGACGACACGCCCGGAAATCGCAGATGCGCGCTTGCCCGGAACAATAATGTCGACAAGATTCATCGGGTCTGCGGCTGCCACCGCAATGGCTTCAACTGCGGTCGGGTCTGACTTGCACGTGCGAGCCAGGCGCAGGGATTCAATCGCCCCCGGCAACGCAAACTGTTCGCCGCTGAATCCACTGACGAACCGTCCACCGCGTACTTCTCCCCGCGCTTCCAGCCGCCGCAACACTCCCAGCAATTCCCGCCACCTCGGCATGGTCGTCTCGCGTTTCAGCAGGTCGCGAAACAAAACTCCGTAGCGCCGCAGTAAAACCCAGGCTGCCGACTCCATCGCCTGGTCGTCCATGCGGGCTTGTTGCGAAAGGGCAGCATTCAGTGTGGCTGCATTGCGTAACAGATACCATCGTCCCGCCGCACTGCGCACCCGCTTCCCCGAGTTTTTTATTCGCTGGACGTACGCTGCCGACTTGCGCTTGGAATCCATGATGACGCGCAATTGATCAAACCCATCCGCCGCGGCCAAACCGGCTGCGGTCAATTCCCACAGCGCGTGCTCCACCTGCTCCGTGGTCAGGTCGCTGGTTCGCTGTAGTTCCTCTACGAAGCAGGCGCCGCGATCTTCCAGTCGCGTGCGAATTTGTTGAGCTTCCTGGCTCAGCGACTGGCGCAATTTCGCTTCATCGACAGACTGGTTTTCCAGTACCGCGTCCAGCCAGAGTGCAGTCTCACGAAGATAAAACGTAATCGGCGACATGCCCGTTGGAACCACTCTACGTGGCGCACCACCATCTGCCGCGGACCAGGCTGGATGGGGCGAAACGCGGCCCCAGCCGACCGCCCCCGACAGGCACAACTGGTCGAGCCAGCGAGGATCGTAGCCGGTGACTCGATGCGCCAGGAGTGACTGTTCCCATTCAGCCGCGGGTGCTTCAAAACCCTCCAACTGCGAGAGCACCTGCAGCACACCCTGCTCTCCAGTCAGTTGTGACTGTGGTGCGAGGTGCTGCCAGGCAAGCACCCACTGCATGTAGACGGCCGGTGATGCAGGCTCAATTTGCTTGCGCAGATTCCCAATCGTCAACCGGTGAATGCGTTGCAGTAGGCGGCGCTCGCACCATTCGATGTCGAACTCGGTGGATATCGGAGTGGTGGAATTTTCGAATGTACCGCGCAGAATGGTTCCCTGCATCTCCAGTTCCAGCAGCTTCTGGAAAATACCTGCGGCAGGCACATCCAGCAGCGATGCAAGCGAAGTTGCGGTCACGGGTCCAAGAATTTGCAACCAACCCTGGACCAACCTCATGACCACGCTGCCATAGGTAACTGTATCGATTATATTTTCACCCTGAGGCCACAGTGAAGCAGCCGCAGAAAGATTTTCTGTCGCCACCCAATGGCCACCGACGCGGGAATTCACGATGGCGGCACGCCCCGTTCGTTCGAGCCGCTCCAATAGAGAAGTCCACGAATAGGTTTCTCGCTGCTGCACCATGGCCACGGGGAGCACCACGACTTGAAACAGCAGATCGTGCATTTCGTGTTCGTCCCGTAGATCCGGCCAGCACTCCGACCGTACAGCCGCAATGGCAGCGGGGTCGAGCAGACCCGCATCGGCCTGCATGCTGGCGGGTAACGTGCGGCGCATCGAAACTGCGCGTGCGCGACGTTCCTCCAAGGGTGCATCGTCCAGAAATGCATACGGGTTCGCATTCAACAATTCATGCGCGAACTGCGAAGGCGCGGTGGTATCGATGGCGACACAATGAATGGTTCCGTCAGCGATGCCTTGGAGCACGCGCTTCAGCCCCACAAGGTCCATCGCCTCTCCCAGCACGTCTTTCATCACTTCGCGTACCAGGGGATGATTTGGAATCTCGCGATCGCCCTGAATATTTTCGATGCAGGCGGCTACTTGGGGAAACACGCTCGCCAGAAGGTCGTCAGAGCGAGTACGAAGAATTTGTGGCGCGACCTTCTTACCCTTTTGGAACCGTAACAGTTGCAAACTCCGTCCCGCTGCCCATGTCCAGCGCGATTTGAAGATGGGCGAGTCCAACGCTGCCTGCTCGAGCAGTTCTTGCACGGTTTGCAACGTCAGGAATTGAAAGACATCACTGAGCGGAAAGCTGTGCTGTTCCGCCAACGAAATGCAAAGGCCGTTATCGGTGGCTGCGGCCTGCAACTCAAAATTGAATCCCCGGCAAAAGCGCTTGCGCAACGCTAGCCCCCAGGCTTTGTTGACGCGGCCGCCGAAGGGCGCATGCAAGATCAATTGCATGCCTCCGCCCTCATCAAAGAAGCGCTCGGCAACGATAGTGTTCAGGGAAGGAACCGTTCCAAGCGCAGCGCGACCCGCCGCGATGTAGCCGATCATCTGCTCCGCGCCGCCATCGCAAACGCCGCACTTCTGTTTTAGCCAGGCAGCAGCTTCCGCCACGCTCGCATGGACCTGCGACACGTGCCCGGGAAGCACTTTTGCGGTGCGAGCCGAAATTTGTTCCCGCAAGCGCGCCACGTAGCCGCTTAGAACATCCGTGCGCTGAGGCGCTTCGCCGGCCCAGAACGGCAGGTTCGGCGGTTGGCCGTGCGCATCTTCGACAAACACTCGACCCGTCTCGATGCGTTGAATTCGCCAGCTTGTGTTGCCCAGCAGGATCACATCTCCGGCCGATGAATCAATCGCAAAATGCTCGTCGAGGGTGGCAATCTGCAGTTCTTCCGGTTGCATGATGACTGCATATTGCGCGGTGTCGGGAATCGTACCGCCATTGCACACGGCGGCGAGCCTCGCCCCCCGGCGGCCATGCAATTCTCCATGGACCGTGTCCCGCATGACGAAGGCTCCATAGCGACCGCGGCTGCATTCGATGCCGCGATGAAGAATCTGGATTAATTCATCAAACTCATCCCGCGTCAGTTGGCGATACGGATACGCGCGACGCATCACGGAGTAGAGCGCATCTTCATTCCAGGATTCAGCGGCGCAGGCGGCGACCATTTGCTGCATCAGGACGTCGAGTGGCTGCGCCGGAATTTCGAGCCGATCCAGGTCGCCGGCGCGCATCGCCTGCACTAATGCGGCACATTCGATCAGGTCATCGCGCGTGGTGGCGAAAAAGCGCCCTTTCGGAATCGCGCCTCGCCAGTGCCCTGCGCGGCCAATTCTTTGCATACCCGCTGCCACCGCGCGTGTGGACCCAACCTGGCAGACAAGATCGATGGCGCCGATATCAATGCCCAGTTCCAGTGACGCCGTCGCCACCAGCAATTGGATTTCGCCATTCTTGAGGCGTGTTTCCGCGTCCAGACGCAGCTTACGCGAAAGGCTGCCGTGATGGGCGGCCACATTCTCCGCACCAATCCGCTCTCCGATTGCGTGGGAGATCCGCTCGACCATACGGCGCGTATTGACAAACACCAGCGTCGAGCGATGCTGCTGTGCAAGCGCGGCCAGGCGATCGTACATCTCATCCCACATGGCATTCGTTGTCACGGAACCCAGCTCTTCACAGGTTGGAACCTCGACCGCAAGATCCATCGTGCGCCGCCGCCCAACCTGGACGATCTTCGCGGACTGGCGATCTTCCGCGCAGCCAACTAGAAACTGGCCGACTAGCTCAATGGGACTTTGCGTTGCCGACAATCCGATCCGTTGCGGCGGTTTCGTCGCGGTCGCCAGACACGTGCCCCGGGCGACACGATTTTCGCCGCACACCAGCGCTTCCAGCCGCTCCAGCGACAAAGCCAAATGTGATCCACGCTTGTCATCCGCGACCGCATGAATTTCATCCACAATCACGGTGCGCACGTGACGAAGATTTTCGCGGCTATTTTTTGAGGTCAACAATATGTACAGCGACTCCGGCGTTGTCACCAGTATGTGCGGTGGCTTCTTCAGCATGGCCGCACGCTCCGACGCCAGGGTATCGCCGGTGCGCACAGCCGTGCGAATCTCGCCGTAGAGATAGCCGCGTTCCAGCGCAAGCTGCTGAATCTCCCGCAGCGGCTGATCGAGATTCTTCTGAATATCGTTGGAAAGCGCTTTCAGCGGAGAGATGTACACCACCTCCGTATACGGACATAGCGTGCCTGCAATCGCCTTACGGAGCAATTGGTCGATGCAAACCAGAAACGCCGCCAGCGTTTTGCCAGATCCGGTGGGCGCGGAGATCAGCGTCGGATGGCCTGCCTGAATATGGGGCCAACCTTCAATCTGCGGTTCAGTGGGCGTACCAAATCGCCCAACAAACCACTCCTGCGTAATCGGGTGCGCCCATTCGAGATCGGCAGGAATCTCGAGCGTGGTACCGGCCTGGAGCGTCGGGGGCATGTTGAGGATTGTACCGGATCGATTCGCGTTTTATTCGCCGCCCCGCAGGGGCGAATCCTCAGGCGAAACACGCCAGGATGAAATTGCAGTCCGCCGCGGTGCGGCCACGCGCAAGCTCCCCACTGGCTTCATTCGCAACCGGCGCATCTGAATGAAGGATGACTGTTGCTCAAAAGCAGTTTTCCGCTCTGCCGTTTGTGCCCAATAGCCGAAGCCTCACTACGTTGCGAAAGGCTGCACGGGATTGCGAGGGTTGCCCACTGTTCCAAGGCGCCACGCAAACTGTTTTCGGCGAAGGCGCTGTTCACGCCCCCATACTTTTGGTGGGTGAGCAGCCGGGCGACCATGAGGATATTGCCGGCAAACCTTTTGTTGGGCCTGCGGGGAAGTTGTTGGACAAATGCCTAGCGGAAGCCGGCATCGAACGCAAGCATATCTACATGACGAACATGGTGAAGCATTTCAAATGGGAATTGCGCGGAAAACGCCGCATCCACGAAAAGCCGAATCAGATGGAAATTTCTGCTTGCAAGCCATGGCTCCAACGCGAGATCGAAGCGGTGCAGCCAAAGATGATCGTCGCGCTAGGAGCGACGGCTGCGCAAGGTTTGCTGGGCACCTCGTTTCGCGTCACCAAGCAGCGTGGCGCCCTCGTGCGAATCGAGGGCTACCCGCCAATCCTAGCTACGGTCCACCCATCATCCTTGCTACGTCAAAACTCCCACGAGGATCGCGAACGAGAGACGCAGCGATTTATCGCAGACCTGAAAAAGTGCACGGAATTTATCTTTGGCGACGCGGGCTAAACGCGCAATCTCAGTCGCGACTCCGGACCTTTGCCAGCAAGTTCAGAATTTCGATGTACAACCACACCAGGGTTACCATCAAACCGAACGCGCCGTACCACTCCATGTACTTCGGTGCCTGGGCACGCACTCCGCTCTCGATGAAGTCAAAATCCAGCACCAGGTTCAACGCTGCGATAATGACGACCACCACGCTGAAACCAATCCCGATCATTCCGTTGCCGTTGATCGAGGCGAAGTGAATTCCGAAAAATCCCAGCACCATTTCTGCGATATAGAGCAGCATGATGGCGCCCGTGGCTGCGACAATGCCCAGGCGAAATTTTTGTGTGACGGGAATTAATCCGGAGCGGTACGCCACCAATAAAACCAACAGCGTTCCGAACGTGAGCCCCACCGATTGCATGGCGATGCCCGGATATCGCAGCTCGAGAACCGAGGAGATGCTGCCAAGCGCCAAACCTTCCAGCAGGGAGTACACGGGTGCGGTCACAGGGGCCCACGTCTTTTTAAAAATCGTGATCATCGCGAACACCAAGCCACCGAGCAGGCCGATCCACATAAGCGGAAGCACGCTCGCCGCGGAGCGGGTCTGCATAAATACATGCCACGCCCAGGCTGCGGATGCACCCGCGCAAACCAGTAGAATTCCAGTCTTATTCACGGTGCCGTCCAACGTCATCGATTCGCCGAAGGCAGCATGCTCGCTTTGAAATACCTGGGAATTCAATGCCGGATTTGAAGTCTTCATCAGTTGCGCCATAGTTCTCCTCTGTTACTACAATTCGTACCACGTGGTGCTGGCTCCGTGCTTTAACGTTGCAGGAGTGGGGATTGCAGCCACAGAAACGCGGGGCTAGGAGTGCTGCGCACTCAGTGCGCAGGACCAAGGAGCGAAGTCGTATCATGGCTCATTGCGTACAGATGAGACTTTTTTTGAAGGACAGCCAAAGTGAGTCCAAAACTGAAAACCTTTCCTTGCGCGTTTCTGTTGGTCTGCATGGCAACCTGCGTAAAGCCCGCCGCCGCCCAGCCTAGTCGGGAGCAGTCCCGCTCCATGGTAATGACGCAGTATGGAATTGTAGCGACCAGCCAGGCCGTTGCATCGCAAGCTGGTGCGGCCATTCTGGCACGTGGTGGTAGTGCTGTGGATGCAGCCATTGCCGCCAACGCCGCGCTCGGCGTGATTGAGCCGATGATGAATGGAGTCGGTGGCGATCTGTTCGCGATCGTCTATGATGCGAAGACGAAAAAACTATATGGCCTGAATGCCAGCGGCTGGGCACCGACGGGCATGAGCATCGAGAATTTAAAAGCCAAGGGAATCGTTCAAGAGGTTCCCGAAACCGGCATACTTTCGGTGACCGTCCCCGGCGCGGTAGCGGGATGGGACGCGCTCCGTCAGAGGTTCGGCCAGCTTCCCATGGAGGAAGACGTGGCGCCCGCGGTTGCACTGGCGGAACAAGGGATTGCCGTGCCCGAGACGGACGCCGAAAACTGGCAGGAATTTGGACCACCGTTCGCCTCCAGCCCAGGTTTCGCGCGCGTTTTCCTTCCCGATGGAAAATCACCGGCTGCCGGGCAGATGTTTCGTAATCCGGATCTAGCCGCCACGCTGCGCCGCATTGGACAAAATGGTCGCGATGGTTTCTACAAGGGTCCAACGGCAGCCGCAATCCTGCAGTTGTCGCAGCAACTGCACGGATTTTTGCAGGCCGATGATCTCGTGGAGTTTCAGCCGGAATGGGTTGACCCCGTCAGCACCACCTATCGGGGTTGGACCGTTTGGGAAATGCCGCCGAACGGCCAGGGAATTGCGGCGCTCTCCATGCTGAACATCATGGAGCAATTTCCCATCGCGCAATGGGGGCATAACAGCCAAAAGGCACTGCATGTCGAAATTGAGGCGAAGAAACTGGCCTATGCAGATATGCGGTATTACCTCGGCGATCCTCGCGCAACGCACATTCCGGTGCCACAACTCATCTCAAAAAAGCTGGCCGTTCGCCGAGCCGCGCAGATTAGTAACCGCGCGAACTGTAGCGTGTTGCCTTCTGATTTGACCGGACAACTGTCGCATCTGTCGAGCGACACGACGTATCTGGCGGTCGTCGATCGAGAGGGGAACGAAGTCTCGCTCATCCAAAGCAATGCTGGAGCCTTCGGCAGCGGCCTGGTCGCGGGCCGGACCGGATTCGTGCTACAAAATCGTGGATCAGCCTTCACGCTAAAGCCGAACCAGCCCAACACGCTGCGTCCGCGCACTCGTCCGCTGCACACCATCATTCCTGCCTTCATGCAAAAGGGCGACCAGCGCATCGCCTTTGGCATCATGGGGGGATTCAACCAGGCGCAGGCGCACGCGCAATTCGTTTCGAACATCGCCGACTTCCACATGAACATCCAGGCAGCGCTGGAGGCGGCTCGCTTTACCATGCCTTCGTTCTCCGGTTGCAGTCTGCTCATGGAAAACGGCATTGCGCCACAGGTGATCGAAGGTCTAAGCCAGCAGGGGCATGACATTAAAGTTCTGCCGCGCTACTCGCAGAGCATGGGCCGCGGCAATGCGGTGCTGCACAACCAGCAAAGTGGGGTAAATTTCGGGGCCACCGATCCCCGCGCCGACGGAGAAGCGGTTCCCGAGCAGACGCCGTTTCAGCCCTGATTGTTGTGATGGGAAACACAGTCGCGCCGTGCTACGATGGGACGCGACGAATCGCGGCAACGCTCAAATCTGCCTCAATATTCTGGCCATCCCCAAGGTCGCGTGATAACGTTCGCCTATTACCCGCCAGTAATAGGTATCTTTTTCTGGGGATTTCATTCATGGCACTCACCATTACCAATATTTCCAAGGTTTATCCCAACGGCGTGCGCGCGCTTAAAAACCTTTCGCTGACCATCGGTAACAATATGTTCGGACTTCTTGGTCCCAACGGCGCGGGAAAAAGTTCGTTGATGCGCACCATCGCCACGCTGCAGGATCCTGATTCCGGATCCATCGACCTCGACGGCGTGAACGTGCTGACGCAGAAGGATGCGGTCCGCAAAATTCTCGGCTACCTGCCCCAGGAATTTGGCGTTTACCCGAGGATGTCTGCCATCGATATGCTGAACCACCTCGCGATTTTGAAGGGCGTTACGGTGGCAAGCGAGCGAAAGCAGATGGTCGATGCGCTGTTGCAGCAAACCAACCTGTGGGATGTGCGAAAAAAAGCTTTGTCCACTTATTCCGGCGGTATGAAGCAACGCTTCGGCATTGCGCAGGCGCTGCTCGCCAATCCGCGACTGATTATTGTCGATGAACCTACCGCTGGGCTTGACCCCGCGGAGCGCAATCGCTTTCTAAATCTTCTTTCCTCCATCGGCCGCGACGTCATCGTTATTCTGTCCACCCACATCGTTGACGACGTACGCGAACTTTGCCCGCGCATGGCTATCATTGCTTCCGGCGAGGTGCTGCTGGAAGGCTCGCCCAGTGAAGCTCTGGCTGTGCTGGAGGGCCAAATCTGGTCCAAGGTTGTCGCGACCGATGAGGAACTCCGCGCCATCGAATCCGAACTTCGCGTCATCAGTACGCACCTCGTCGGCGGCCAGCACGAGATTCGCGTTTTCGCGGCGGCCTCCCCGGGCTCCGGATTCCATGCTGTCCCTTCGGGACTTGAGGACGTGTATTTCCTCAACCTCTCCCGCCACGCGGTCAACTAAATTTCCGCCACCAAGGATCACGCCATGGCAATGTTCTGGGAGTTTTTTACATTTGAACTTCGTTTCCGTCTCAAGAGCATCTCGACCTACGTTTACTTTCTGCTCTGGTTTACATTCTCATTTCTATCTGTGGCTTCGGAGAGCTTCGGCCCAATCGGAAACTCCAATGGCAAAGTCCTGCTCAATGGACCCTACGCAAACAGCTACAACGATCTTGGCTCCTGCCTGTTTGGCGTGATTGTTATGGCCGCCATCTTCGGGACGTCGATCCTCCGCGACTTCCAACGCGACACGTACCAAATACTCTTCACCAAGCCGATCACAAAGTTTGCCTATCTTGGCGGACGATGGGCTGGCTCATTCGTGACCACGGTGGTTGTCTTTACGGGAATGATGATCGGCACCTTCGCCGGCACCTTCGCTCCCTGGGCCGATCACACGCGAATCGGTCCAAACCATCTGTGGTGGTATCTGCAGCCGTTTCTTTCCATCATCGTCATCCAGATCTTCTTTCTCGGCTCTCTCTTTTTCACCATCGCAGCCCTGACGCGCAAGCTCTTCATCGTTTACCTGCAGGGCGTGGCGCTGTTCATGCTCTACATCATTGGAATCACAGTCTTTTCGGCAACGCGCTCGCTGGAACATTTCTGGTCGGGAATTTTGGATCCCATTGGTTTGATCCTGAACGACAACGTCACTCGCTACTGGACCGTGGTTGAGAAGAACACGCTGCTGCTACCGTGGAATTTTTCCGGTGACTCGCCCGGCGTTTTCCTTTACAACCGGCTGCTGTGGATCGCCGTGGGCCTGGTGTCGCTGGCCGTGGCGTGGCGTTTGTTTCCCATCTCCGTCGAAGCGCTCACCGCTCAATCGCAAAGTCGTCGTGCCGCAAAAGCCCGGCTTCAGGATGAGGAAGAAAGCCGCCCTGCCCGCTCACTCGTGGTGGCAAAAATGCCGCAAGTGCGCCAGATTTTCGGCGTCCGCACCTCGTGGATCCAGTATTTGTCGCTGACACGGTTACGTATTCGAAGCATCCGGCGAGAAGTATCTTTTTGGGCCATCGTCGGCTTGATGATTGTTTTCGCTGTCAACAATGGCCATTTCGCCGGCCATCTCGGCGACGAAAATGTCTGGCCGGTGACCTACCTGATGCTGCAGGCGGTGGAAGGCGGCGCAACTTTGTTCTTCTACATCGTCGCCGTCCTCTACTCGGCGGAATTGATCTGGCGCGAGCGGGATAATCACTTCGACGGCATTCACGATGCGCTGCCAATTTCAGAAACTACCGACTGGCTTTCGAAACTCACAGCCATCGCGTTTGTAGAACTGGTTCTGCTGACGGTCACGATGTTGGTCGGCATCCTGATGCAAACCATCGCCGGGTACCACCATTACGAGTTCCTGCAATACTTCAAAGAACTCTACTTGATCACGTTCGCGCAGATCATGGCCATCGCGCTGCTTTCAATGTTCGTTCAGACCATCGTTTCAAACAAATTCATCGGCTATGGAATTGTGATCGGCATTGTGGTGTTGCAGCCGATTTTGTTTAACTTCGGATGGGAAAACACGCTCTACCTCGTCGGCTGGGTTCCGCCTTACACCTACTCTGACATGAATGGCTATGGGCACTTTGTTCCCATTATTTTCTGGTCGATCACGTATTGGTTCGCAATTTTCGCTGTGTTGGGTGTCATTTCGATCGCGTACGCCCGCCGCGGAACGGAAGACTCACTCGCCGCGCGGACTCGTCTAGCATTGGCAAGAGCGTCACGACTGGCTCCGGCTGCAATTGTGTTTCTCTTGCTCGCGGTCGGGTCGGGGGCCTGGTTCTTCTACAATGCCCACGTGCTGAATGAATTTCTGACGGCCAAGGATCGGCGGAAGATCCAGGCTGGGTACGAACGCGACTTCAAGAGGTATCAGCTTTTCCCGCAACCCAAAGTTACAGCCGTCGACACCGACATCAACATTTATCCAGCGCGCAGATCGTTCGATGGCACGGCCCGAATCACGCTGCAAAACAAGACCGATCAACCGATCTCTCAGATTCACATCACCGACGAGCAACAGTCCGTTTCCAACGTAAAGTTTGATCGTCCTTTCCACCTGGTCAGCCGCGCGCCACGCGATCTGTATTCCATCTACGCGCTCGATGAGCCGCTCGCTCCGGGAGATGTCCTCACCCTCACATGCACCGTGTCGCACACCACGCGCGGGTTCCGCGACGGCAACGAGCTCCCGGAGTTTGCATACAACGGGACATTCTTCGACGCGAGTTTCTTCCCGACGATTGGATACGACCAGGGTTATGAACTCTCGGACCCACGCCGTCGCCGCGAAGAGCACCTTGGCAAGCTGGAGGAGATGGCGCAACGCGGTGACCCGGTCTACTCGCGCAGAAATCTATTCGTTCCCAGTGCGGACTGGATCACTTTCCACACCATCGTCAGCACATCCGCGGATCAAATGGCCATCGCTCCAGGATATTTACAGCGTAGCTGGAAGCAAAACAACCGGAATTACTACGAATACAGCATGGGATCGACCCATATCGCCGACTTCTTCGCGTTCCTGTCGGCTCGCTACGCCACACGCAAGGAGGTCTACAACGGCCCCAATGGGCCTGTGAATCTTGAGGTCTACTACTACCCCACGCACACCTACGATATCGATGACATGCTGGCCAGCAGCCGCGCTGGCCTCGATTATTACCAGGCCCATTACAGTCCGTATCAGTTCACGCAATATCGCATCATGGAGTTTCCGCGCTATCGTCAGTTCGCGCAGTCGTTTCCCAACACAGTACCGTTTTCAGAAGGGATTGGCTTCATCGGGCGGATGTTGCACAAAGACGATGTGGATCTGACGTACTTTGTTACCGCACATGAGCTGGGCCATCAATGGTGGGGCCATCAGCTTATCGGGGGCCAGGTGCAGGGCTCGAACATGATGTCAGAAACCTTGGCCCAATATTCCGCGTACATGGTGATGCAACATAAATACGGCAAGGACTACATGCACAAAGTCCTGCGCCACTTTCTCGACCGATATCTTCGCGGTCGCGCAGGTGAAATTCGCCACGAACCGCCATTAGCGCTGGTGCAGCACGAACCGTATGTCTGGTATGAAAAGGGCGGCCAGATCATGTACACGCTCGCCGATTATATCGGCGAAGACAAGATGGACTTGGCGCTACATAATTTCCTGATGCAGTACCGGTATGCCAATGCCAACAACCAGGCAGACGCCGCCGATAGCACGCGAGGCGCCGAGACAGAAGACCAGCCCTATCCGGACACACGCATGCTGGTCGAGGCAATTCGAGCTCAGGCGCCGCCGGAGCTGCAATACATGGTCGACGATGGCTTCAATCGCATTGTGATCTACGATAACAAGGCGTTGTCGGCGACCTCGCAGAAGACAGCTGATGGCAAATACAAAGTCACGCTGAAAGTTCAGGCACGCAAGTTCCAGGCGGACGGCAACGGGGTTGAAACCCCCATGCCCCTGGCGGACTACATTGAAATGGGCGTCTTCACTGGCAAGAAGGATGAGGAAAAGCCTCTGTACATGAAGAAAGAGAAAATGACACAGGAACACCAGACCTACACCATCGTTGTTGACCAGGAGCCGACGCGCGCCGGAATCGACCCGTATAACAAATTGATCGACCGCATTGCCGACGACAACATGATCGACGTAACCCATGAATAAGAATCACGGTTAGGAGTTTCGCATTCCGCAGCTAGATCAAGCGGACTCTATTTCGTCAAGTATTTCTGCGGGATGGGATGATCAGGAGACTCCGCGTCCCAGAAGATATTCACGATCCAATAACGCTTGCCATCATTCAACAGCTGAAAGCTGTTAATGCCGCGGGCAAAAGGTTTGAGATCGTCGGCATTGTGGCGAGATTCGTAGGTGCTCCAAATCTGAACAATATTGCCGAACTGTTCTACCTCGTTATGAATTGAGTGCTCAAAGAACCCGTTCGCCGTCATTCTTCCGCTGCTGCGTGCAATGTAATCATCGATCGTGAGGATGATGGCATCTGTGTGAGCGGGCTGACCGGTAGTTGCCGGAACTGAAATGGCAGGAATCAGGCGAGCATCCGGGATGAAGAGGGACCGCATGCGGTTCCAGTCACGCGCCTGTCCTTTGCCTCCGGAAATCACTTCATACACCGCGTTCAGGATGGCTTCGGGCGTTTTCACGTCCTGCGGCTTCGCAACGGGCCAGCCGGGATGGCCGGCGATTGATCCGACAAGCGGAGGCAACGGCGGCGGGGCGGCGGCGCTGCTGGTTTGCGCGTTCACCCCGAGAGTGAAAAACGCCACGGCGAGCGACACCGGTAGATACCTTACTTGCATCATAGGTTCTCCTCAAATCTCAAAAATTGCTCTACTGCCGCCGATAGTACACGGTAGATCACAAGTGTGAGGGAGCAAATGTCACACGCGGTTAACCTTCGCCGACACGGAACAAAGTGCCATCCGATTCGGGAACGCTATACTGTGTTTCTCAATGTTGCAATGTTGAAGCAAGTCGGTCGTCCACGATGCATTTTTCACGCAAGTAGAAATTTCCCGGGATGGCGTTTCGCTGCCGGCGAGGGTCAATGGATATGTACTGGGTCTACAATCTGCCCAACTGGCTTTTTCAGCACCCTGCCGGCGGCCGATTCGTTGGGTTTGGGGGAAAAATCAGTGTAAGCCCCGAACCTCTTCGGGTGTATCGCCAAATGGTGAATCCGCGCCCGTGTACGGGACAAATGCAATGAGCCTGGAGCATTGCACTGCATTGGTCACCGGCGCCAGCAAAGGAGTCGGCAAAGGCATCGCGCTGGCTCTTGGCCGAGCCGGATGCAATGTTGCCGTGAATTATTTTTCCGATGCCCGGGGCGCTGACGATACCGTTGCAGAGCTTCGCGCCATAGGAGTCGATGCTTTTCCTGTTTTCGGGAATGTCGGTCGCGCTTGCGATGTGAAAGAAATGTTTGCCGCGTTCGATCAACGATTTCAGGACATGGACATACTGGTGAATAACGCCGGCGTGCAGACCTGGGGCCCATTGCTGGATCTCGAAGAAGCAGAATGGGACCGCGTGATCGATACAAATTTGAAGGGGTGCTTTCTCTGCACCCAGGCGGCCGGGAGAAGGATGCGAAGCCGATCGAGGGGTGTGATCATCAATATTGGTTCCGGGAGCAACAAACTTCCGTTTCCAAATCTGGCTTCCTACACGACCAGCAAGGGCGGTATCGAGATGTTGACGAAAGCCGCCGCAGTCGAACTGAGCGCGTACGGAATCCGCGTAAATTGCGTCGCCCCCGGCGCCATCGCCGTCGAACGGACGGAGTCGGAAGCACCCGGGTATAGTGAGGCGTGGGCGCAGATCACGCCCCTGCGACGCATCGGAACTCCGAAGGACGTGGGCGATCTGGTTGTTTTTCTGGCGACGGAACAATCCTCTTTCATTACCGGCCAGACAATCTGGGTGGATGGCGGCGCCTTCACGCAGCCACGCTGGCCGCACGAGAAATATCAGGATTGAATGACCTCACATTCCCATTGCGATGACTAAGACCTCCCTTCTGTCCGTGCTGCAGACTCCGGATCGCGATTTGTTCGATGTCGCCACACATGCTCCCGGGCCTGCCGGACAGTTGCCGCTGACACCGGAAATGCTGCTGCAATTGCCGTCTGGGAACCTGTTCGGTCTGAGCCAGAATGTGGGCATGGGTTGGTCGCCGCAAGAGCTGATGGGGCCAGAGGTTCTGCTGTTAAGTACCCACGGAGGGATTCGCGCAGAGGATGGCGCCCCGGTCGCTCTGGGCTTTCACACGGGTCATTGGGAAGTTGGATTGCTGGTGGCGGAAACAGCGCGAGCGCTGAAGTCCGCGGGCGCGGTACCGTTTGCAGC
>JAJXZK010000097.1 GCA_021780095.1 Acidobacteriota bacterium
TGAACTATGTCTATGACAGTGCCAGCGGCAAGGCCGTGTGGGCGGCCGATGCCGCAGCGCCTTTGCCGGCGAGCCTGCGCGCGGCGGCGCCGTTCTCTGCCAAACCGGAAAAACCGTATGCGCAGAGCGGACGGCGCGCCTTCCTGGCGCCGGCGCCGAAGGGCGATCTGCAGTTGCCCGGCGCGGCTATCGTCACCAATCAGCTGGATGGCAAGCTGCCCGAAGCTGCCAAAGAATACGCAGAAGTTGCTAACGCGTTGCCCAAGAATCTGGACTATCAACTGTCCGCCGCACAAGCTGCGGTGGCTTCGGGTGCCATCGACAATGCGACGCCATTTCTGCAGCGCGCTGCAGGAATCAATCCCGATTCTTATCGTCTACATGCGGTTCGCGGGGAGATCGCGCAGCTCCAGGACCATCTGGAAGATGCGGTCCGCGAATACACTGCGGCCATCGATCATCTGCCCGCGAACCCGGTAGAGGGCCCTCTCTACGGCATCCAGCTTCATGTCGACTTGATGCAGCTTTACCGCAACCTGAATAACGACAGCGGCGTCCAACAGCAACTCAATATCGCACAAACGCAAATCAATGCGCTCGACGAACGCGGAGCGAACCGAGCACCGTTTCTGCGCCTGCGCGCTTTGATCAAGATGAACGCCGCCAACCTCAACGGCGCCCTGAGCGACATCAACGAAGCGCTCTCCATCAGCCCGCATGACCCGAATAATCTGCAACTGGACGGCGACCTGCTGGTGAAGCTCGGACGCACCGAAGATGCGATCGTCGCTTACAAACAGATTCTCGCCATTGACCCGCGCAACCGTTTTGCTCTGACATCTCTGGGATATGCCTCCCGAGTGGTGGGCCGAGAAGCAGAAGCCAAGGCGTACTTCGAACGCCTCGCCAAAGACTATCCCACATTGTATGTTCCTTATCTCGCGCTGGGAGACATGTACACGGCCCACCACGACTTCGCGAAGGCAGAGGCATCCTATCGCAAGGCCTTTTCCCTGGCCCCGAAGAATGCGCTGATTATCGCTGGAGGAATGAACGCGGCCATCGAAGCGCGGAAGCTTGAATCAGCGGGACAATGGTTGGAACGCGCCTCCAACGAGATGAAGCAGCAACCCCAGGTGCTCAAGCAGCGCGAGCGGTATCTCCGTTTGCAGGGCCACTATCAGGAGTCCGAAGACATTGGACAGCAAGCGATCAAGGCGCTGCCAAAGGACAGGGATGTCGTTGTGTATCTCGGCTACGATTATCTCCAACTGGAGCAGTACAGCCAGCTAGCGAAGCTCACTTCGGAGTACTACAGCACGTTCCCGCAAGACTCCGACATTCCGCTGCTGGCCGGGTATGTGCACAAGCACGACGGCAATACCGAGAAGGCGCTGCAGGACTTCAATGAAGCCATCCATAGAAACCCGAATGTCGCCACCGCCTATGTGAATCGCGGATATATTTACAACGATCTTCACAAGCCGGAATTAGGCGCTGCCGACTTTGAAGCCGCCATTAAGCTGGATCCAAGCGATGGCCAGGCGCATATGGGACTCGCGTATTCTGACCTGGATCTGGGCAAGTCGAAGGCAGCAATCCATGAGTCAGCCCTGGCGGAAAAGACGATGGGCGACTCTCAGTTTGTCCATGTGATTCGCGCAACTGCGTATGGCCGTCAGGGCATGCTTACCAAGGCCGTCGACGAATATCGTGCGGCATTGAAATTTGCTCCGAACGACGGCGGCCTGAACCTGGGGTTGGGAAATGCCTTGTTCGCAGAGCGGCGTTATCACGACGCCGTGAACGAACTGCTGATTGCGCAGAAACTGATTCCCGATAACGCGGTGGTTTATGGTCTGCTGGCGCGCGCCTACGGGGAGCAACAGGATCGACAGCAAACAATGCAGTACGTCCAGTTGGCGGAGCAACACGCGCAGCAAACACCGAACACTGCAAATCCCGCTGAGCTGAGCGAAATCTATGTTTCGACCGGGCAGGCTCTCAGCAGCATCGGCGACCAGAAAGGCGCGATGGAGCGGTTCCGCAAGGCGCTTTCCCCTCCGCACAGCGATCGCGTCGCTGTGCGGCTCGCGATTGCCCATGTGATGGCGCAGCAGAACCACACAGAGGATGCCGAACGGCAGATTGCGCTGGCCTTTATGGAGGCCGAAGCGGGCACGACTGCGCCGGCCACGGGAAGCGAATTTATTCAGGCTGCGGATATCTTCCGCCAACTGCACGAGCATGACTTGTCCATCACCTACCTGGGACGCGCGCGGGCCGCAGGTGCGCCGGATATCACGGTGCGTACTGGGATGGCGAATACCTACCTCGCCGTGGGAGACGTGGATCGGGCTGCGGCCGAGCTTGCGGCTGTCACCTCCGAGGACAGTACATCCAATTATCAGTATTTATTGGCGCAGGCGGGCGTATACCGGCAGCAACACCAAGGAGTACAGGCGTTGACCGCGTTCGCGCAGGCGGCGAGCGCCGCGGGTGAAGATCAATCGGCGCAACAGAACTTGCTGCAGGCCGGCGCGAGCGAAGGTTACACCCTCAATCCAAAATTGAGCATGCTGGGCAATTTCTCCGTACAGCCGACGTTTGAAGATACGACAGTCTATGTTTTGGACTCTAAGCTGGACCAGCAGGTACCAGTGCCACCCACGGATATCTCGCTTCTTCCGCCGCTGCGCTCATCTCTGGTCACCCAGGGAATGGCTGCCTACCACCTGCACCTGGGGAATTTCATCCCCTCCAGCGGGTTCTTCCAGATACGAAACTCGCGCGGCATCATATCTGTGCCTGCCACGAGTTCAATTGTCAACCGCAATACGACGGACTACAGCGCCAGTTTCGGGATCAACCCTTCGATTCGTCTCGGCCGCAATTCAATCACGTTGAACAGCGGCATTCAAGGAACGATTCGCCGTGATTCCAAATCTCCACGGCAAATGAATCAGAACCTTTTCCGCGCCTTTACGTACGGGTCCACAACCGCATTCTTCAATGCGGTTTCCGCGTCCGGCTATGTGATTTATGAGCGAGGACCATTTACCGAGAGCGATATCTATTCCCAAGCACTGGCGGCGTCGTTGAACTTCCGCGTCGGTCGGCCGTGGGGACAGAACGCTCTAATCGCCGGTTGGGGAGGGACCGACCAGCAATTCTCCCCGGTGGGGATTGAGAACTACTTCACGTCTTCGTATGTCGGATTCGCTCGCCGGTTCTCAAACCGGTGGAATGCCCAGGCGGTGGTAGAAGATGTCCGGGCGTGGCGCGTCGTCACCCCACGCTCCGGAATCGCGCAGGCCGTACGGTACGCCGGAACCATCGATTTCACACCCGCGCCATCATGGGACTTGCAGGCATCGCTTTCCTACGAAAATACCCGAACTTATCACGCCTACGACGCAACTCAGAACGGCATTTCTGTCTCTTATACAAAAGCCCTCCATCGCAAGCTCAATGACGCAACAGGGGAATTTGAAGCGCAATACCCACTTCATTTTTCTGCGGGATTCGCACAGGAGAGTTTTTTTAACTACACGGCCGGAAAGAACCAGCAATTCCGGCCGTATGTAAGCATCTCAATTTTTTGAGGCACGCAATGATGAAGATCTGCTTAGTGGCAACGTTTCCCCCGAGCGGCCGACAACTGAATGAATACGCTTTCCACGTCGCCCGGGAGTTACAGCGCCTCCCCGACGTGGAGTTGACGATCCTTGCCGATGAGTTGGCCGATTATGATTTTGCGACCGATTCCAGCGGCAAACCCCTGAGTGCTGCATCGCAGGCAGAATTGCCCGAATTCAACGTCGTCCGCTGCTGGAAATTCGGCAGCATGGGAAATCCTTCGCGTATTTTGAACGCCGTTCGCAAAATCAAGCCCGACGTCGTGTGGTTCAATCTCGTGTTTTCCAGCTTTGCTACGCCCGACAATCCCTTTGCTGCCTTCTTGGGACTATCTGCGCCTGCCCTTACGCGCGCAGCCGGATTTTATACCCACGTCACGTTGCACCACATCCTGGAGCACGTAAACTTCGCCGCGGCCGGAATACGCCGGGAACGGATGGTGCGCATGGGCAGCGATCTGGCCACGCGGGCTTTGCTGCGCGCGCATTCGGTTTCCGTCCTGCTGCCACATTACCGTCGAACTTTGGTAGAAAAGTATTCTGCGCGCAATGTTCTGCTTGGCACCCACGGAACATTTGCGCCCAATCCGACTCCACCAGACTTTACCAAGCGCGGCAACCCGGATCTTCGCATACTGGCGATCGGTCATTGGGGCACCTACAAACGGCTGGAGACGTTGATGGAGGCTTTCCCTGCGGTGGTGGAGAAAGTCCCCAATGCCAGGTTGGTTGTTGCGGGAGCCAATCACCATACCAAGCCGGGCTATTGGGAATCGATCCGCGAGGCCCAGCCGAAGCACCTGCCCATTGACTTTCTGGGATACGTCGCCGAAGAAGACATTCCGGAGCTGTTTGGCACGACCTCGATTCTGGTGCTGCCCTATGACTCTGCCACGGGCTCGAGCGGGCCTGCGCATCAAGCGTGTGAGTATGGGGTGCCGATCGTGTGTGCCGACATCTCCGACCTGCGGGAAATGGTGACGGATGAAGACATGGCCGTCAGTTTCTTCGCCAAAGGCGACGCCAGCCATCTGGCCAAGGAGCTCACAACCATCCTGCAGTCGCCTGAATTGCAGCGCAGCATGGCAGAACATAACTTCGCCTCCGGCGTCCAGATGACGATGGGGAGCGTTGTGCGCAGTTATCTTCGCTGGTTTGAATTGAAGAAATGCCACAGCGACATTGCGCACGGGTCTTTCCCGTGGGGCGAACGCGTACGGTCCTTCTTGACTCGACCGGGCAACAATTCCTCCCCGGAAACTTTCGCCCATGACGGAAGGGTTCAGCGGCACCGGGCAGAACCCGCTGGGAATCGTACCCTTTCTGCGGATTTCGGAAGCTCGCTGACCTGGCGCAAATCAGAAACGTCAGCCGAGTTGCCGGAAACCGATCGATATCCGGTGAGTCCAACGCTCGAAACCGAGCTTTAGGCTGTGCTTGGAGGACGTTTAACTAATCATGTCAATAGGATGGAGCGTCCCATAGATGCGGCGCGTAACGCGGCTTGCTTGTGCATCCGACAAATCGATGTAGCTTGCAAGACTATCGTTCCTGTTCAGGGGAATGAGGAAATGAAAATGAAAATTCGATCTCCTTGGTTGCGGCTTCACTTTCTCCCAGTCACGCTGTTGTCCTGTCTGTCGCTGCTCATACTCGTCACCGGTTGCCAGAATGCAATCCCTGGGCAGCCCCCCCCTGCGCCGACTGTGAATATTTCCGCCAATCCCACGGCAGTGGCGAAGGGAAGCACGGCCATGCTGGATGTCGTGGCGTCGAATGCCACATCGGTGACCGTGACCGGAAGTGACGGCAGTTCTTATACGCTCCCTTCGAGCGGTGGCACCGTACCGGTAACCCCCACCACAACGACCACGTATACCGCCGCTGCGACGGGGCCGGGCGGAACGACCACGGCAACATCGACCATTACGGTGGCAGCCGCAACCGCGCCGACTGTAAATATTATTGCCAGCCCCATGTCCATCACTCCAGGCAGTTCGTCCACGTTGACCGTCACGGCGACCAATGCCACGGCGGTGACCGTGACCGGGAGTGATGGCAGCTCCTACACACTGCAGCCGACCGGCGGAACACAAGCCGTAAGTCCAGCGGCGACCACCACCTATACAGCGACGGCGACTGGAGCAGGGGGAACGGTCAATTCAACCGCGACAGTAACTGTGAGCGCTTCGACCAACCCAGCGCCCACGGTCACGATTGCAGCCAGCCCTTCATCGATCTCGTCCGGCAGTTCCTCCACGCTCACCGTAACGGCGACGAATGCCACATCGGTGACTGTGACTGGGAACGATGGCAGTTCCTATACTCTGGCGTCGACCGGCGGAACACAATCCGTCAGTCCAGCCGCCACCACCACCTATACCGCAACCGCAACAGGAGCCGGAGGCAAGACTTCCGCAACGACGACCGTCACCGTCGGAGCATCCACCACGCCCGCGCCCACGGTCACGATCACTGCCAGCCCCATCTCGATCGCACCGGGAGGATCGTCCACATTGACTGTGGTGGCAGCCAATGCCACGGGAGTGACAATCTCTGGGACCGATGGCAGCTCCTATAGTCTGGCTGCAACCGGTGGAACGCAATCGGTCAAGCCCACCGCAACGACGACCTATACCGCGACTGCAACGGGACCGGGGGGGAAGATCACAGCGACTGCGACGGTGACCGTAACCAGCCCGGTGCCGACGGTCAACATCGCTGCCAATCCTACATCGATTACTGCGGGCAGCTCCTCCACGCTGACGGTAACGGCCACCAACGCCACTTCGGTAACGATCTCCGGCAGTGATGGCAGTTCCTACACCCTGGGCTCAAACGGCGGTGCACAATCAGTCAAACCCACGGCGACCACGACATATACCGCGACTGCAACGGGAGCCGGAGGAAAGATTTCCGCTTCCACCACGGTCACCGTAACACCGGCGGCGGCCCCCGTGGTTACTTTCACGGCAAGCGCGTCGACGATCACGGCGGGAAGCTCAACCACACTCACTGTCACTGCGACGAATTCCACCGCCGTAACTATCACTGGGAGCGATGGCAGCTCCTATGCCCTGGCGGCAACCGGAGGAACTCAATCGGTCAGTCCGGCCAAGACGACAACCTACACCGCGACAGCAACCGGCCCCGGCGGAAAGAGCACGCAAACCACGACCATCACGGTAAATCCGAAACCGGCGCCCACTGTCACCATGACCGCTAAGCCTACGTCCATCACTGCGGGAAGCTCTTCCCTGCTGACGGTCACTTCAACCAATGCCACCGGGGTCACCGTGGCCGGCAGCGATGGCAGTTCGTATACGCTGCAGGCGACAGGTGGAACGCAGTCCGTGAGTCCCAGCGCGACCACCACGTATACTGCGACCGCAACAGGAGCCGGTGGAACCACTACGGCTACCGCAACCGTAACGGTGACGCCCAACCCGGCGCCGACCGTAACGATCACGGCCAATCCAACATCTGTTACCGCGGGAAGTTCGTCGATTTTGACGGTGGCTGCCACGAACGCTACGGGAGTTGTGGTAACTGGTAGCGACGGCAGCTCCTATACGCTGGCGGCAAGTGGAGGAACCCAGGCTGTCAGCCCGAAGTCGACAACCACCTACACAGCAACCGCGACTGGAACTGGGGGTAAGAGCTCGGCGACCGCCACCCTGACGGTGACACCGAACCCGCCGCCTACGGTCTCCGCCTCGGCCAGTCCCTCATCCATCACCTCCGGAAGTTCCTCCACCATCACCGTGACGGCAACGAATGCCACAGGAGTAACGCTGGCCGGCAGTGATGGCAGTTCCTATACTTTGCAGGCGACGGGTGGAACCCAAACTGTAAGTCCGACCGCAACTGCAACCTACACAGCGACCGCGACCGGGCCAGGCGGCAAGACGACTAGCAGCACCACGATCATCGTGACGCCGGTGCCTGCCCCGACCGTGACGCTGGTCGCAAATCCCACATCGATCAAGTCTGGGAACTCGTCCATCCTGACGGCGGCTGCGACGAACGCCAACCAGGTGACAATCACAGGAACGGATGGCAGTTCATATACCTTGCAGCCGAGTGGGGGAAACCAGACTGTGAGCCCCACCTCGACCACCACATACACGGTGACGGCGACGGGTGATGGAGGCACCGCAACGGCGGAAGCGACCGTGACCGTGGTAGCGCCCGGCAGCATCAATTCGATCGATCACGTGATTTTCATGATGCAGGAGAACCATGCGTTCGACAACTATTTCGGCATGCTGAATCCGTACCGCTCTTCCAATGGATGGAACATCGGCGACGATGGCAAAACCTATACGGTGGATGGCATCGACGACAAGCTGACCACAATCAGCAACAAGGATGACGAAGGCGACGTTTATCCGCTCTTCAAATTCAAGACAACCTGCATCGACGATGCCAGTTCCGACTGGCTGGCGAGCTATGGGGATGTGACGGAGTACAACCGGCTCACGACCCGACCAATCCTGATGAATGGCTTTGTCCACAACGCGGAAGGGTACGCAAAGGCCTGCGTCAAGAACGGAAATTGTTCCGGCTCCTTTACGGATCTGACCGGCGAACGTGCGATGGGATATTACGATCAGACTTACCTGAACTACTACTACTACATGGCTTCTCAGTTCGCTATCTCCGACCGCTGGTTCTCGCCTGTGTCGAGTAAGAGTGTTTCCAATCGCATCGCAGTGTATACAGGAGGAACCACACAAGGGCTGGTGGAAGATCCCGGGAATGACCACCTCGCCGGCCTGAACATTGAAACCATTTTCCAGGAACTTGATGCGGCGAAAGTGTCGTGGAAGATTTACTACACCGCTACCGATGGTTTTTGTATAGCGGATGCCGATTGTCCCGGTGGGGGAACCGCCGCATTTCCTGCGACTTACTTCACCCATTTAACCTACGCATACAAGTATCTGCACGCAAATACGACGGGAACATGCACCGCTCCCCTGCAAGCGTCGAGCGTTGTCGGGGATTCGACGAACTCATTCTGCATCGATCCGACTCATATTGCACCCTTGACGAACAATACGTACGGATACTTTGCTGACCTGGCTAACAAAACTCTTCCGAGCTTTACCTTCATTGAGGCCGGCTATGGCCTGAATGACGAGCATCCAGGTTCCGCGACATCCATCCTGCAGGGCCAAACCGAGGTCGCGAAGGTGGTCAACGCTTTTATGACGAGTCCCGAGTGGAAAGATTCGGTATTCTTCTTCAGCTACGACGAGGGCGGCGGTCCGTACGACCATGTGCCACCGGTGCCTTCTCACACCAACGACTATACCGATGCCTCGCAGGTAGCCAACTACCCTCAGGACATCTCTACCATTGCTGTCAATGCCGACAGCTACAATCCGTGCGTTCCTCCAACGCCTGGAACGCCGACCCTCCACTGTGACCTGACGACAAGTGATCCTGGAGCCGATCCGCAGGATGCCCCGGCTGTGTATGGCTTCGCCGCCCAGCTTGGCTTCCGAGTGCCGAATATTATCATCTCGCCGTTCACCAGGAGACACTATGTATCGCACACGCCTATGGACCACACGGCCGTAATCAAGTTTGTCGAGGATCGGTTTATTGGACCGAACGCACATCTAACGGCACGCGATGCCGCGCAGCCCAACCTGCTGGACTTCTTCGATTTCACAAATGTTCCTTGGGCGACGCCGCCGACACCCCCCACGCCAGACAATCAGACTGGAACTTGCACTCCTGCGAGCATGGGTCCGTAATTGCTGATCTCGGCATGACGCCAATTGACAGTTATTGGGGGCCACGCGATGTCGAACTCTGAATTGTTCTCTGTGCTGTTCAGCCTGCTGCTGCTCGTCGGGCTGGCGCAGCTACTAGGCTATGTGTTTGTCAGGCTGCGGCAACCAAAGGTCATCGGCGAAATCCTGGCTGGCGTCGTGCTTGGACCCGCATTGTTTGGCAGGTTGCCCTACGTTGCTCAACTTTTTAAATCTGCAGATGCGGGTCACACGCTGGGTTTTGTCTACTGGATGGGACTGCTGCTATTGATGTTCCTATCAGGTGCGGAAACTCAGGAACTGTTCGGCGGAGAAGAAAGACGTCAAGTGAGCTGGCTGGTCATCGTCGGCACCGGCCTTCCTTTCGTTCTGGGGCTGGCCTTCGGTCCATGGCTCGTCCGACCCTCGCTCGCGGGCCCGCATGGAAATCGGATTTCACTGATTCTGATTCTTGCCGTCGGCGTCGCGGTCACCTCGGTCCCGGTGGTCTCCAAGATTTTCGCAGACCTGAAAATCCTCCACACGCGGTTTGCGCGGCTGATCCTGGGAGTTGCAGTCCTCGAAGACATCGTGCTCTGGCTGGTGTTGGCGATCGCCACCTCGCTTGCAGCGAATACCGCGCTGAACAGGCGAGCGATGTCGCTTCACCTGGCAGTGACGGTCGGTTTTTTCGTGCTCGGATTGACTCTGGTGCCCCGCGCGATCAAGAGAATCAATAAATCCAAATTCAACGTATT
The DNA here is from genome assembly GCA_021780095.1 of Acidobacteriota bacterium. Next base: position 10,162 of record JAJXZK010000097.1, read on the forward strand.
CGCGCAACAAACGCCGGTTGCTTATGCGATTGCCGTTTTGCTGGCATACTGCGTCGTGGCAGGCGCTTTGGATGTCAGCCTCGTATTCGCCGCGTTCCTTGCCGGATTCGCCGTCGTCCATAAAAAACGTAGACTGTTCGCCGACGCCATGGATGCGATCGGGAAGGTGTCGTTCGCTTTTTTTATTCCGGTCTACTTCGCCATCGTCGGACTGAAACTAGACTTGGTCCGTGGAATCTCATGGCCGATGATCGGAGCGTTTATCCTTGGCAGTTGCTTGGTCAAGATTCTTGCCGTGTCTGTGGCGGCTCGCTTTGCCGGTTTCCGCGGCCTTGACCTAATCAACCTCGCGATCACTGCGAACGCGCGGGGAGGACCGGGTATCGTGCTGGCCAGTGTTGCGTTCGATGCCGGTATCATCAGTCCGAAATTTTTCACCACGTTGATTCTCGCAGCTGTCCTGACATCGCAAATCGCAGGCGCATGGCTGGACTATGTTATCGACAAGGGTTGGCCGCTGCTGAGTCCTGCAGTCAATGCAACAACGTTGATCGTCCCGGGCGTTGAAATTCCTCCCTCAATCTGAAATTCGCGAGCGACCACAACTTGTCAGAAACAACCTGATATGGCCGCATCCTGTCATTGTCCTCATGCTCCAAATACGGCAATCCTATTCGCAGCCGGTAACGCAGGAACCTATGCTACGCACAGCATGAGAAAGTCTTGCCTGCTTCTCGAAAACAATTTACTTCAAGCGGCGCCCGCACGTCTCGACTCAGCCGGTTTGATTCGATTACCCGACGGCGAGATTTCTACACGCCCGAACAATTCCGGCTGGCATCCTATTGCAAATGATTTGCGCTGCCGCAAATTGCAGTCGCCGGCCTGATCTTGAGCGGTCGAGGAGGGAGCAACGATCCGCCGTATTTACGGCGAAGGCGATCCGCAGGCCGATGCGAGCAGATCACAAATGTCGCCGCTCTGCTGCTCCCGCGCATGCTGTATCGGAGCGGGGATTTGTCCAAGATTCCAATTCCACTGAATAAACCGCAGGATTGAAACGAAATCCATCTGCTTATGCGAGATGTAATTGGTTTTGGCGTAGGGCGAAATGATCATGACCGGCACCCTCATTCCAAGGCCTTGGCCACCTGGACCAAATGGATTGCCAGAAAGCTGCGGCGGCGGAACGTGATCGTACCAGCCGCCACTTTCATCGAAGAGCACAATGATCGCGGTGCTCTGCCATTCGCCCGAGTTCTTGACTGCCTGGACGACATTGTCGAGAAATTCAATTCCGTTTAGGACGTTACCGCCGCCCGGATGCGTGTCCCTGGCTCCATCAGGTTGAATCCAATAAACGGATGGAAGTGTGCCACTCGTCAGCATCGATCGGAATGAAGATAACGTGAAGTTCTGCGTGTGTTCGGAATTCGCCGTACTGGTGAAGTACTGAAAGGGCTCTTCCTGCGGAACGTAATCGGTACAGGTCCCGTTTTGCGAGTTCACGAAATTTATCTCGGAATACGCCCACGAAATCTGCTTCGCCGTAAGTTGGTCTCCCACGTTGGTTTCCGTAAGAGGAACTGCGATAGTGCCGCCCCCCTGCTGTTGCTGCTCGACGGCGCTACACGGATCATAAAAAGGAAGACTTCCAGAAGTCCGTTCGCTATCGACGGTGGCGGAAACCAGTTCCAATTCCTGTGCAGGCTCGCTGGACATGACAGACATAAAGAAATTGTCCGCCAGCGCATATTGCTTGGCATAGTTCCACAGGGTGCTGATTCCGTACGGCTTGTTATCGCTGGTCATACCCGAGAGCGAAGTGTCGAAGTATTGCATGGCAAGATCGCCTTCCTCGAAGGCGAATTTATCCATTTTGCCGCCATCCCAGCTCGCCGCATAAACGCGCTGATCGTGGGCCAAGTCCGTGGTCGTGAGCGAGGTGATTACAGTTGGCGATATGGTATTTCCCGCCGCATCCACCTGGTAGTAGCTGGGCAACGCGGCATTCAATCCGTTCGCGCCGGGGAATGTGCCGAACAAATTATCCAACGTATGGTTTTGCATCATCAGGATAATCAAATGCGTAATCGGCGAGTTGGTAACGCCTTGCATTTCCACGGTCACAGTTGTAGACGAAGTTGCGCTGCCACCGGGTCCGGTAGCCGTCAAAGTGTATTGAGTGGTATTCGTTGGGCTGACAACTGTCGTTCCTGAGGACGAAACGACGCCGATGCCTTGATCGATAGATACAGTTGTCGCATTCGTCGTGGTCCAGGTCAGGGTTGAGGTCTCTCCCGCCGTGATGGACGAAGGTGAGGCAGAGAGTTGCGCGGTCGGCATCGAGCTTTTCACGGTGACGGTAGCAGTCGCGGTGACGGTGCCGCTGCTGCCAGTCGCGGTCAAAGTGTAGGTCGTCGTCGCGGCTGGACTCACTGTCGTCGAACCGGACGCAGCGACGGTTCCGATTCCGTTGTCAATGGAAACGCTTGTGGCGTTCGTGGTACTCCAGGTCAATGTCGCGGAATTCCCGAGTGTGATGGTTGTCGGAGCGGCGGTCAGCTTCGCTGTCGCAGGGTTTGCTTTCACGGTAACAGTCGCGACGGAAGTCGCGGTGCCGTTGACGCTGGTCGCGGTCAAGGTATATTCCGTGGTGGACGATGGACTGACCGCCAGGGATCCTGATGGAGCAACGACACCGATGCCGTTATCGATTGAAACGGTGGAGGCATACGCAGTGGTCCACGACAAGGTCGTAGATTTGCCGGGGGCGACCGTCGCCGGCGAGGCAGTGATAGCAGCCGTCGGGACGACAGGCGGTTGTGCTGGAAGTAAACCAGCGCCGCGGCAACCGGACATCAAGCCCGCGGAGACACAGACTGCAACAACAAACAAGCGCTTCATGGCCCAGTACACGCTCACCATCCTTGTATATTCGTGACGGTCTTAGCGTCCAAAAATCAAACCGGCGAAAGGAACGCGAAAATCGGACTAACTACCCCTCAGCAAAGTTGCGCTGAACCGGGAATATTCTAATTCGCAGTTTAGATGCCCTGCTGTCCACGCAAGATGCTCGAGCAGGATGGATTGGGACTCGCGCAACCCATCCTGCTCGAATGAACTAAAGGATCTCCGCCCCAGTGGCCACATAATGGGAACCATCGAAGTTTGCGGTCACCTTCATATGTGCTCCGATGTGAAGATCACGACTCATTGGAAATCGGTTCCGATCGAAAACGATCGAATAACTTTGATCATCCTTGGGATCGAGCAGAACCAGGCGGTTGGCGGCCAGATCCAGCGAAACCACATTGCCAGTAAACACAAAGGACGATCCCGGGGCGGCTAGAATCGAGATTTGTCGTGCAAGGCCACGTCCGCTATTGTTGGAGTCGAACTTGACGGATACCAAAGTTCCCCTCACTAAGTCTTGCAAGCCGGCGCTGGGCGAAGACACGATAACCTGGCCGACGCCAACGACTGACGTTTCAGACGAAACGTGCAGGGTGATGGGCTGGCCAGAGAGTGCCGCAGTTACGACTAATAGGCCGGTGCCCGCATCGTAAGTCAGCACTTGCCCCTGGCACTCGCCCCCCGGCGCCTGCGACAAGATGTGGATGCTCAAAGCAAAAATCTTGGTGCCATCCAATACTGTCTCCACCGAGGCGTGGTCCTGGGCATGCAGGTCGCCCGGAGAGGCTTTCACTCCATCGCGGTATACGTGGGTTCGTTCGTCAAACAAAATTTTCATGGGCTTGGTGCCGTAAACGCCCAGGATTAGCTGGTCACGAACCGGGTCGACACTGCGAATCGTGCCACCCTCCACCGTGCTGCTTCCCTTCGGAGGCGGAGGCAAAGCCGAGTGATCGACTGTGCCGGTCCGGGTGGGTGGGGCTGGTTGGAGGTGGGCATTTTGGCGCAAGTTTTGTGCGACCACCGATACCTGTGCCAATGTCATGCTGGCTAGAACCATTCCGGCGAATAAACGAAGCATTTGCCACACCCTGCCCGATCCATGATTTTCAGTATCTCTGTTTGATGGCGACAAGCGGCTAGGGGTGGCTTTGCCCAATTGCTGGTGCAAAGTTCCATCAGCGGGGACTCTCAAGAATAGGTGTTTCGGCTTGGCAACACATTTTGATATAGCGCATCTTAACTATCTATTAACAGTGCCCCCCACATGGCTCGCACCTCCAAGTCGAGCCGAAAGGTGAAAGCCCCCTATGTCTGTGATTCGTCTTCGACTACTGGCCGCAATTGTGGTGATCACAGGCACCGGATTCCACCATGCCTCGGGAAAGGATCTCCGCATTACGCTGCCAAAACATAGCCAACTGACACCCGTACAGCGATTGAATCGCGAAGGGGTCGATGCGGTTCGCCGGCACCAATATGAAAAAGCCGAAGCGATCTTCTACAAGGCTTATCTGTACGACGCTGCGGACCCTTTCACCCTAAACAACCTGGGCTACATTTCCGAGCTTCAAGGGAAACTGGACCGCGCTCAGAAATTTTATGCAATGGCCGGAGAACAAGGCAGTACGGCCCGGATCGACCTAAGTAGCGCCAAGGATCTGCAAGGAAAGCCGCTCACATTTGCCCTGACCGACTTGAAGGATAAGCCGATGCGGGTGAATCGCATGAACGTTGAGGCCATGCAGCTTTTGGCACAGGATCGAAATTTTGAGGCGGTTGTGATGCTTCGACAAGCCCTGGCGCTTGATCCGCAGAATCCTTTCACACTCAACAATCTGGGAGTAGCGCAGGAAGCCACCGGAAACCTTACAGGGGCATTGCAGCAATATGATGCGGCTGCCGATTCTCACTCGACGGAACCCGTGGTGGTTACGCTGAACCGCGCCACCAGAGGAAAACCTATCAGCGAGGTTGCCGCCGCGAGTGCCAGTCAACTAAGGAAGCGTATTCATAACCAAGGCGACACCGAGTTGCAGGCAAGAATGTTGACGTTGCATGGAGTTTTTGCAGCCAACCAAAATGACTGGTCCGCGGCGAAAAAGGACTTTCTGCAAGCCTACTCGCTCGATCCGCATAGTGCGTTTTCGATCAACAATCTCGGATATGTGGCCGAGAAAGACGGAGATCTTGAGACGGCTCAGTTCTTCTACTCCAAAGCGCGTAACGCCAATAACGCAAAGGCTCGCATTGGGCTGGCTACAGAGGGTTCGGTCGAAGGCGAGGATCTGAATCACGTTGCCAGCGCCAGCACCCAGAAAGTGGATAGCCAGATCCACGCCTACAGACAAGCGGCACGCCAACAATCAGGTCCCATCGAGTTAATTCATCGTGGTCATCATCCGGTAGAACCGAGCGAAGCCCCCATCCAGCCTTCGGCGCCGGCAGTTCCAAAGAATGAAATACCGGCACCTAATTCAAACTGAGAAAACTACTGCCCATATGCCTAAGTCCACTGCCCAGCCCACTTCGTCTAAAACCATGGTCACCCTTTCTCGCCTGCTTTTATCGAAGCATTCGGGCGAAGTATCCGCGCAATCCAACACGGCCCTGAGTTCGGAAATCATCGGCATCAGCCGAGAAGAGTTTGACAACCTGGTCGCACTGGCAAATTTGAATCACGTGGTCGTGCGTGGATTCGAGATCGCCCTGAAAATCTTTCGGGACGCTCAGGACGGCATGCGGGCGGAGTGGGCTGAAACGGCTCTGGTCGAGGAGCGTGCGCGCATCAATAACGCGATCCCCTTCCTGCACGCGATTTGCACTGCGTTTCAAGAGGAAGGCCTTGACGTGACCGTGATCAAGTCGCTGGACCACTGGCCCGATCTTGGCAGCGATTTGGATCTGTATACGAATGCGACCCCGGACAAAGTGGTGCACTTAATGCAGCGGCGCTTCCAGGCGGAGTTGGATGCGAGAAGCTGGGGCGATCGCCTGGCTCGCAAGTGGAACTTCCTGATTCCCGGATTACCTGAATCCGTCGAAATCCACGTCGGCCGGCTGGGCCAGACGGGAGAGCAGATCACCCTGGCGGATCGTCTGATGGGACGCACCCGTTTGATTCGCATTGAGAATGACACTTTCCGCGTAACCTCGGCGTCAGATCGGTTGATGATCTCCACGCTGCAACGCATGTACCGGCATTTCTACTTCCGCCTGTGCGACATTGTCGACTCGGCAGCACTGGTTGAATCCGGCGCGGTCGACTATGAAGACCTGCGATATTCCGCAACTGCCTCCGGCATCTGGGAGGGCGTCGCAACCTACCTGGTGATTGTGTCGGACTACGTGAAGCAATATCGCGGCACGGGTCTCAATTTGCCTCGATTCGTCAGAGAATCTTCACGATTCGGCGGCGAAGAGATCTTCTTCCGCAAAGATTTTCTGCGGGTACCGATTATGCCGCAATCCGCCAGCCTGTATGGCACCCAATTGACTGGGTTGTTGCGCAAACGCGAGTTGCATAGCAGTGCTCGCCTTGGTTTGCTGCCATGGCTGGCAACGGCAGCAGCAGTGGGACAAAAAATTACTGGAAGCGATAAGGGAATTTGGTAATCGGCAATTCGTTCGGACGAATCCAAGGTATAGAGTGCGCTGCGGATTGGAACGGAACTCGTTATTCATTTTTGAAGGAGATGCTGGGGTTTTCCTTCCCAGCGAACAGTTATGGGCAACCCGGCATTGACAAATCCTGAGATTACCCCTTCCCTTGAGCCTACGCATGCCCGGAAGCGGCGAGACACTTTTCCGGCAAGAGCGGAATTGCGCCTGACGACCACGCCGATACCCCTTGGACGAGAACTGCCGCACGAGAGCCTTCTCAAAACCCTATTCGGGAATCTGCGCGATTTTCTATTCCCCGAGAAGTTGCCGCCGCTGGAGTTGGTTTCGCAGCCGATCGCAGTTTCCGATCCCATGGCAGTGAAGCGAAACCCTGCCTCCAGCATGGTGTCATTCCTTTTGCATGCGGGAATTTTTGCATCCCTTGTGTGGTTCGTCCTTCAGGCACGCAACCATATCGTTCCGCCACAAAAGATCGAGGTAACTGCGCTAGTCGTCCCGCCCTATATTCCACCTGTGACTGCGCCTGAGCCTCAATCCATGGGGGGTGGCGGCGGTGGTGGTTTCCATCAGCCGATCGAAGCCAATAAGGGACACTTGCCGCCGGTTGCGAAGACACCGATCAATCCCCCGGAGCTTCAAGTCGATCATCCGAAGCTGGCAGTGGCGCCGGCCATGGTGATGCCTCAGCAGATTAAGATACCGGACAACAGCATGCCCAACCTGGGCATGACACAATCGACGCAGGTGGTCATGAAGTCGCAGGGCAGCGGCAGCGGTTCTGGCTTCGGTCAGGGCATCGGCGGCGGCATCGGCGCGGGCGACGGGGGCGGCATCGGATCAGGAACGGTGGGTGGATACGGCGGCGGCGTGATGACGGTGGGCGGCGGCGTGAGCGCACCGGTCGTGATCCACAGGGTGGTACCGGAATTCACAGATGAGGCGCGCCGCGTGAAATTTCAAGGCGTGGCCTCCATCGGACTGATTGTCGATGCTCAGGGGAATCCGGAAGACGTGCACGTCGTGCATCCGCTCGGCATGGGGCTCGACCAAAAAGCGGTTCAAGCGGTCCGACAGTACAAGTTCAAGCCAGCCATGTTCCAGGGCCATCCTGTCCCGGTTCAGCTGGTCGTTGAAGTAGACTTCCACATGTTTTGAGGTTTGACCTAGCCCGCGATGCTGCCCGGTATCGCGGGCTGGACCATCGTTTTGCGTAGTATCGCCAGGTACTGCGAAGTTTCCTCCGCGCTGCGCCCCAAGAGACGAAAGATGTGGTTTTTGTTCGGACTACGGACCGGATCATTGTCCGCAAGCAATACGACACCTGAGGCGATCGTGCAATCGCATTCGATCCGCGGCTCGCCATTCTAAACGAGAGATGCTGCCCTGCTGCAGCAACGCGCGAACACCTTCGAATCACTGCTTCGGCTGGATCGGCTCGACATGAAGCATCTTTTGCTTCTGTTCAATTTCCTGCCTGGGATAATAGCCCTTGCTGGTCCTGACAATCAGCTTGCCATGTCCGGGTGCTTCCGCCTGGACCCGGACTACTCGGAAGCCGCCCAGGGTGACTGACTTAGTGGGATGATAGCCAATCGTGTATTGGTGACGAATATCGCGCGCAATTTCAGCTGCGATCTCGTCCACATCCTGCAGCGACTGCGGAAAGTATGCGATGCCGCCCGTATCCGCCGAAAGCGTTTCCAGATCTGCCTTCGCTCGCTGCGCTTCTTCCTTATCATCGCCGAAGAGCAGGCCAACCGAATATACAACCGGGCCACCCATGTACTGGACACGGTGCACGGCCTTTTCCAACGTCAGTCTCGACGCGTTGTCCGCCCCGTCTGTCACGATGATTAACACTTCTTTGGGGTGTTTCGCGTGCTTGGACAATTCGTCCGCGGAAGCCACCACCGCATCGTAGAGCGCCGTCATATTCTGCGGATCGAAGTGTTGTAGCCCCTGTTGCAGCTCGGAGATGTTCGAAGTGAAATCCTGATCGAGATAGGCTTGATTGGAAAAATTCACGACGAAGGCTTCATCGTTGGGATTTGAAGCCTTCACCAGTTCCAATGCGGCTGCCTGGACCGCGGCGCGCTTATCCCGCATCGACCCTGAGCTATCGACAAGGATACCCATGGAGACGGGCAGATCTTGGAACTGAAATGAGTCAATCTTTTGGGGAGCACCATCTTCCCACACCTGAAAGTCCGCGCTCTTCAGGTCTTTCACCAGTCTGCCTTTTTCGTTCACCACGGTGCAGTTCAGCACGACCTCATTCACATCTTCGCGGAGAGTGTATACACCGGATTTTCCTTTCTGAATTTCTCCGGATTGGGCTGCAGCTGCGGCAGGTTCCGAAGTGACTGGCGCTTTCACCTCGACATCGGGCGACAGAACCGGATCACGGTCGACGGTCAGACTGGGTTGAACCTCCGGCTTGGTCGGATCGTAGGCGGTGACAGGTGTTTTTTGCTGCGCAACCGGACTTGGACTCCCCGCGGGCTGAGTTCCAGCGGGAATTTGCTCCATCGGAAGTTCCAACGCAAACAGAGAGGCATCGCCTTCAAACGCACGAACCCACATGCCATGAAACGCTTCTCGCAAACCAGGATTTTGCCCTAGTAGCGCCGTCATCACGTCGATAACCTGCTGCCTGGCAGCCGTCGGATCGCGCAGTTGGGCCTGGTGCGCTGCGTCGGGAAGGTAGTGAACCTCGAGATCCCACGGGCCAAGTTCGGTGGTCGGTTGCATTCCAGTGATCTGGAAAGTAGCGCCATGGACAGCGAGCGTCATGGGCGTAGCGCCGGGAAGATTCGCGGGTCGCACTCGGCTCGCTTCCTCCTGAAGCTTCTGCAAATTCGGGCTGGCTAGGAAAGGCACCGGATCCAATAGATATGCGGCCGTCTGATAGTAGAACCATGCGGCCAGGTTCATCTTTTTCTGCGCGAACTCTCGCGCTCGCTCCCAATACCACAGGCCATCGTGGCCGGCTTCCATCATGGGACGGCTAAAAAATCCAGCCAGCATCCATTGGTTCGGAGCGGTCTCGGACAAGATCAACGAAATCTGTTGCGGCTTTTGAACTCCGGTGGCGTGAAGAATCGCCAGCGCATACTTCGCCGGAGGCAAATTCGTAAAGTGAAAGACAATGATCGGATTTCCGCAAAAGAAGTCGGTCTGTGCGCTGCCGGCGGGCTCCGTGGATGCGTCCAAAGAATAAATGTTGTCGACCGTAAAGGCGGCGTGTTGCACGAGCGGCTTGAGATTCGCGACCGAGGCTGCAATTCCGCCGAAGTTGGCAGCCACTGAGGAAATGGTTTTTGCCTGCAGGGCTTGCACGTCACCGCTCTGCACTTCGCCGGCCATGGCGCGGGCGGCGGTCGATAAAGCATCCCGCTCCGCTACCGTCATTTCCGATTGGCTCTTGCAGGAGGCGGCATCGGCGCGGGGCAGCCACAGCGTCGCGAACACAATCGAGAGATACAGCAAGGCGCGTTGTAGATTCCAGGGTCTCAGTTGCATCACTACGACAGTCTTCCTCGGAAAGCGATCTTGGGCGGTGCTGGCCAATGCCAGTCTATCGAATACAGTAGAGCGCAACGTCATTATTCACATCCGCACGATGTTCCGTCCACCATTGTGCCCTGTATGACAGGCAATCATTCAAAGCTACATCAGAAGCACGTCGGATATCGCCGCGGCAATCAGTCACTTAGATGCTATTTTCTTGAAGCTGTTGGAGCATTTTGGTCGAATTATGGAGTCTGATCCAAATTGGGGGCGGCCTCACCTCGTGGAGGGCGGCGAGTCCGGGGACCCTGATTTCAGGTGTTCGTCGAAGAAATTCGCCCCGGCGGTATAGGCGGCGAGCCAGCTTCGATGCAACAGGAAATCGTGCACCTCGTCAGGGAAAATCAATTCCTGGACCGGAACATGCTGCTGACGAAGCGCTGCCGCCAACTGTACAGTCTGCAAGAATGGCACCTCAGGGTCGTCATCGCCTTGAACCAATAGAACCGGAGATCGCCATGTCTCCACCGAGGAGAGTGGCGACGATTCCCATGCAAGACGCCACCGGGCGTTTGGATCGGTCGCAGTATCGGAAATGGCAAAATCCTGCGGATTATCGATGTTCCAGTCATGCACTCCTGACATGTCGACGCCAGCGGCATACAGGTCGGAGGCACGGGACAGGGCGAGAGCGGTCAGAAAGCCTCCCCAGCTCCCACCCCAAATGCCGATGTGTGCAGGTTCGACATCACAGCGGCTTCGCAGGTAGAGGGCCGCACCTTTTAGATCTTGAAACTCACTAGCACCGGTTGCGCCATAGTGGGGCGATTCGCGAAAGTCGAGGCCATAGCCGATGCCGCTTCGGTAGTTGATGGAAAGGACAACATATCCTCGGCTGGCCAGGTACTGATTCATGGCGTAGGCGTTGGAGTAGTAGCCCATGTCATGCCAGCCCAGCATCATCTGGCGTTGGGATCCTCCATGCACGAAGACCACGGCGGGATGGCGAATGCAGTCGGCAACGCCACGCGGAAGAAACAGCTGCCCGTGAATCTGCAAGTCATCGGTTGCCTTAAAGATGACAGGCTGTGGCGCGACCATGCTGGCCGCCGGAAACGTTGCGGGAATCGTTTTTGGCGCGAGATCCTGAATCCTCCCACCGCGCGCAACTACTGCCGGACGAATGGGAATGCGCGCATTGGAGCGCATCACGGCGACGGTAACATTGTCGCTCGCGATCACAGGCGCGGTCTCGATGCCGGAACCGCGGGTCAGCTCCTCGGGAGCTCCGCCCGCCACCGAAAGCTTCCATACGTGACGGCGGTCGATGTCATTCTGATTGGAAGAGTAGGCGATGGTTTTGCGGTCGGGGCTCATGGAAACGTATTCGATGATAAAGTTCCCGGGCGTCAGTAGCTTTGCCTGCCCTCCCTGCAGCGAAATTGAGTAGAGGTGCGTCCAATCGTCGCGCTCCCAAGGAAAAATGAGCTGATCGTCCGCGGTCCAGAATACTTGGGAAGAGCCAACTACCTCGCGGAAGAAACTGCCCGGCCCGGGATCGGCTTTCCAGACTTGGTGGCCGTTACCCGTGGCAACATCGGCGACCCGGATGGACCAGGGCAGACCGGCGCGATGCGGTTCGTCAAAGCTTTCCTGCTTGTAATAAGGAACGCGAACAAAGGCGATCTGGTGGCTGTCGGGCGACCACATCGGGTAGCGATCATGATCCGACCCCGGATCGAGATACTCCAGTGTGTTGGTGGCGAATGAATAGACACCGATGAAACCATGGCTGGTGCGGTCGCTAACGAAAGCGAGCGCCGTTCCATCAGGCGACCAGCGAAGTGTTCCGCAGGCGCCCAGCGTGTGCAGCAGTTGGGCGGGCTTGGTCTCAGCATCGTTTAAATAGAGAAACCAGATCTGTCCATCCAGCACCCAGGCAACAGCGTCCCCGCGAGTAGAAAATGCGGGCGAATTGCCCGGACCAAGCTTGCGCGGAGCACCGCCGTCCAGCGAGGCCAGCCATACGTCCTGCTCCACACCTTGCGGGAGCAGTGCCGGGTTCGCAGACATTTTTTCCGGATTATCCGGATCGCTGCCGCGAACGTAAACGATGGACTCTGCGTCTGGCGACCATTGCAATCCGGATATTTCCTGTCCATCATCATGCGAATAGTTGGTAATCGCGTGCGAGGTATAGCCGCTACCCGATGGCTCGGCAACCCAGATGTTTCGCCGTCCCTCAACATTTGAAATCCATGCGAATCGATTCTTCACGGGTGCCGCAATCAGTTCAGAGTTGAAGGGCGCGCTCATCACCTGTTGCAGCGTGAATGGCTTCTGCGCAATCTTTGCCTCGACAGCGGCGGAAGAAGCGATGAACAGTGCGACAGCGAAGCAAGCAACGCGGGCACTAGCTGGCATAACGACAAGACCTCGTCAACAATAGCGATGGCAACATACAAATGATCTGGGCCCTGAGATGTGGATAACCCCTATGCGGGCAGCAGGCCCAAGCCAGGCCGATTTGGAAGGATCAGCTGGCCATCTTTCACTGTGACGCCTCGATACGGATCGTTCGCGATAAGAAGGTTGCCGTCGAGATCGGCGTAGTCGACCAGGGGAGAAAGGTGCGCCGCCGCAGTGATGCTGCAAGAACTGGAGACCATGCACCCCAGCATGGTTTTGAAGCCCAGCGCGCGTGCCATTTGGATCATCATATAGGTCTGCGTCATGCCGCCTGTTTTGTCCAGCTTGAAGTTCAGCGCGTCGAAAACGCCCACCAGCTTGGGAATATCCGCAGGGTGACGGCACGATTCATCGCCCATCAATGGAAGGCTGGCGCGCTCATGCAACCAACGCAAGTCATCAATGCGATCGGCGGGCATCGGTTGCTCCACAAACTGAACGTTTTGCTTGGAGAGCCAGTCGATTTTGCGCGCAGCCACTTCGCGATCGGTCCAACCTTCGTTGGCATCCACGCGCAGGGGCTTATCGCTCACGCTGCGCACCGCCGCAATCGTCTGTTCATCCGTGTCCAGGCCCACTTTGATTTTCAGAATCGGAAACGCCGCCGCTTCCTTCACCTTCTCGCGCGTGATCGCAGGCGTATCGATCCCGATGGAGAAATCTGTCACTGGCGCATCTTTCTGGTCCAACCCGAAATACTCATACAGCGGGATGCCGAGTTTTTTGCCCATCCAATCCATCAGCGCAATGTCGATTGCCGCCTTACCTGCCCATTGTCCGGGAACGCGGGCGAAAACCTCGGAGATGACTTTTTCGAATTGCGTCGGGTCGGAGGAATCCAGCATGGGCAGCACGGAATTGACAGCGGCCTGCGCGCCTTTCGCATCTTCCTTATAGCGCACAATCGGCGCGCCTTCGCCCACTCCGCTAATGCCTCCATGGTCGTAATGGACATAAAGAACATCTCGATAGGTACTGGAGGACATGGTCGTCGTCCAGGTATGTCGCAGCTTCAGGCGATAGATATCAGTCTTAACGGACGTCGCATCGCCACCGGATTTCCCCTCTGCGGCGAATGCCGTTGGCTTCCCAGGCAAACAAGCCAGCATCCCTGCGGCTCCAGCTGTCTTCAACAAAGTACGACGATTCATGGTTTCACTCTCCGTTCGACGACCAGCAGGTTGCGCCAATATGCATCCAGCGGGCTGATCTGGATCACCGGATGATCATGCGTGGTTGCCTGAATAAATCTTCCGTGGCCAATGAACATTCCGGTATGTGTAATTTTGCCGTTACCGCCGAAAAACAATACATCGCCTGCTCGTAATTTTGAAACCGTGACCGGCTCAAACCCGCTCCAAGCAGCCTGGATATCGGCATCGCGCGGAACCAAGTAACCGCGCTGCCGCATCAGCATCTGAACGAACCCGGAACAATCATAGCCAAAGCTGGAGCTGCCTCCCCAGGTATACGGCAGGCCCAGAAAACGGTGACTGAATTGCACCATCTGCGGAATCGACATATGCGGCGTCAGGTCCGCGCCTCCGTTCATACTCACGGCAACGTCGCCCTGCTGCACCCACGCCACGCGCTGGTCGGGTAGCTCCACTTTTAACCAGCGGGCGCTGGGCTTCTCTTGTTTCACTTGCAGGCGCGCCCCGAACGGCAGCGTCATCAACGGTGCTTGGGTCGTGACGTCAGGTTCGCGATAAAGGTTCGATCGCAGTTCCTTGACCTCCGCGATTTCACCCGTGGTGGCATATCCCGTGTTTCCGTGCAGCGCTACCAGGTCGGCGCGAGAAACCCATCCCGTGTACCCGTCCTGCGGTGTACGAATCTTCACCCAGCCGGGCTGTTCCGCGATTCCATCGACGTTCATCGAGAGAATGGCCTGTGAAACCACATCGACATCCGCGGAAGGCTTGGAAAACATATTGGCGACTGGAACGGAAATGACGTAACGTGTTCCCTGAGCCTGGACCACAAAGCAGGCCAGCAAAACCACGGGAAGAACAAGCCAATAGCCCCGAATGCGCAACGTAATTTTTTTCATCATTTCCATGGATTTCCGGGCTGCTACTACAATCCAGTTGTCGTCTGTGATTGCAGCAGACGACTTCATTCGAAGGTCGAGCAGGTCATCCAGCGAGAAAAACCAGAGTAGCACCTGATCGCCGACTCCGACCAACACCTTAAGCAAAAGGGCGTCTCAACAAAGCGTGCTCCTATCAATTCATTATATTTTTAGGATTGTTGCAGCCGAAAGACAGATTGGAGACTCGTGAATTCCCTGTTCCATACACGGCACTCGACACGGCGGGGCGCGACCGTTCTCGCATTTGCTGTCCTCCTCTGGGGACGTTCTGTTCGCCTGCATGCTCAGACCCCGGCTCCAAATGTAAAAATTGGCGCCGGAACCCTTCAGGGTGTCTGGGTTGCCGATGCCCCTCATCTGGCAGCGTTTCTTGGTATTCCATATGCTGCGCAACCGGTCGGCAATTTGCGCTGGAAGGCTCCGCAATCGCCGACGAGCTGGACAGGAATTCGCAACGCGGCAAAGTATGGCCCCGCATGTCCGCAGACGCCGAGCCCCTGGCTACCGGAAATGTTGGGCATTCAGAAAATGCGGACGGACGAAGCCTGTCTCTACCTAAATGTGTGGAGTCCGAACTTGCATGATGCCGCGAAGCTACCCGTAATGGTATGGGTGCACGGAGGCGGAAACGTGGAAGGCTCCGCGGAATGGCCGCCGTTGGGTTCAACCTTGGCTCGCGAAGGTGTGGTTGTTGTCAGCCTGAATTATCGTTTGGGAGTGTTTGGATTTTTCGCATACCCCACCCTGGCCAAGGAATCGCCACATCATGTTTCAGGAAACTACGGCCATTTGGATCAGGTAGAAGCGCTGCGCTGGGTCAAGCGAAATATCAGCCGCTTTGGGGGCGATCCCAACAATGTCACCGTGTTCGGCGCTTCCTCGGGCGCATTAGATATTTGTAACCTGATGGCCTCTCCAATTGCCGCTGGTTTATTTCAGCGAGCCATTATGCAAAGCGGCGTCTGTGTGGATTCGGTGTACCCAGTGACGCGGCAGGCGGAGGCAAACGGAGAATTGCTCGCGAAAGATTTAGGAATACAGCCCGGTCCAGGATCTCTGGCGGCGCTGCGCGCGTTGCCCGCAGAGAAGCTTCTTCTGACAGCGGCAAAGGACGACCGAGTCGATCTCGAGCCGCTTGTTGACGGCTGGTTCTTTCCGGAGCAACCTGCAGCTGCATTTGCAAATGGCAGGCAGGCGAAAATTCCAGTGGCAGTCGGCAGCAATGATGATGAAGTGTCGATCTTTGCCAGCCCACTGGTCGGCGGAAAATCCAATCGACCCAGAACGGTTGAGCAATATCGAGAATGGCTCGGTCGAGAGTTCGGCCCGATGGCGGACAAGGTGTTCGCGCAGTATCCGGCAAGCGCGGATAAGGATGTTCCTGCCGTGTTCCAAACCATGGATACGGATTTCGACTTCGGCTTCGGCGCGCGCTTGCTGGCCATTGAAATGGCTGAAACTCATCAGCCAGCGTATCTCTATCACTTTACCTATGTCGGAGCCAAAGAGTTTGCTTCGCTCGGGGCATTCCACAGTGAAGAAAGCATGTTCCTGAGTAAAAAGTATTGGACGACCTGGACCCACCGTCCTTACGACAAGACGCTTTCAAATGCCATCATCGGATATTGGGTGCAGTTTGCAAAAACAGGCAATCCCAACAATTCAGCCTTGCCAAGATGGCCGAATTATCAAGTAAAGACTGATCTGTGCCAGGAACTGGGTCGGCGGATTGGAGCCGAGCCAGTGCCACGCGCCGAGCGGTTCGAAGTTTTTCAACAATTCCTGAACTCTCGCCTTGCAAAATCGCGGGACTAGTCTTTTCTCCTCGACGACGACTGTTCGCCGGCGTCGGTCTAAGTCAAGACTTCCTTTGTCCTTCGTGACGATTGTCCCCAGCGCGTCCGCGAGAGCAGAAGACTGGATAAATATCCAACGCTGACGGTAATCGCGGTGCCGATCACCACATACCAGGTCCAGGCGACCCTGGGCAATACGGCGTTCAAGCCGGCGAAGTGAACTGCAATAGGAGCCGGCTGAAGCCAAAGAACAATATTCACTCCCAGACCGGCGATCATCCCCACAATAGTTCCGGCTTCATTGGCGCGGCGCGTAAGCGTGCCTAGCAGAAACACTCCCAGCAGCGACCCATAGGCAACCGACGCAATTGACAGTCCGACTTCCACCACGTGTTTACTCCCACGCGATATGAATGCGAGACCACAGAGCGCGACCGCCCAAAACAAGGTAGCAACGCGCGAGATATTGGAGCGTTCCCGGGCTGCGGCGTTCGGATGAAGCTTCATATAAAAATCGACAACGGTTGTGGAAGAAAGCGAATTCAGTGCCGCGCTTAAATTGGACATGGCTGCGGCCAGCACGGCCGCGATGATCAGTCCCGAAATGCCTGCAGGCATGTGATCGACGATAAACGCTGGGAATATCCGGTCCGCGCTGGGAAACGTCTGTCCCGGAGCGACGCGTGTGTAATACACATAAAGCCCAGCACCCACGCAAAGAAAAAGCAAAAACTGCAATGCGACGATAACCCAACTGGACAAAAGAGCGAGCCGCGATTCGCGCAGGCTTCTAGCTGCCAGCAGGCGCTGAACCATTAGTTGATCGGTGCCATGGCTCGCCATGGTCAGAAAACATCCGCCGATCAGGCCCGTCCAGAAGGTATATGTCGTTGTCAGATTCAACGCAAAGTGAAAGACGGTAAACTTCCCTGCCGCGTGCGCTGCCTCGTGGATCAGCCTCCAGCCGCCAGGAACCTGATGACCCAGTGCCCACAGAGCAGCAATGCTGCCTCCGATATAAATAAACATCTGCATCACGTCAGTCCAGATGACAGCCGCCATACCGCCTTTGATCGTGTACAGCAGGGTCAACACGGTAATGATGACGATCGAAGGGATGTCCCCGGTACCGATCGCAATGCCGATCAGAATCGAGATAGCAAACAGGCGCACGCCTTCCGCAGCGGCGCGAGTCAGAAGAAATACAGTTGCCGTGAGTTTATGCAGCCTGGGGCCGAATCGTCGATCGATCAGTTGATAGGCGGTGAGCATTTCTCCATGGAAATAGGCAGGTAGAAACAGCACGCAGAGCACAACACGAGCAATCAGATATCCCACGACCAACTGCAAAAATCCAAAATCGCCGGTGAAGGCCAGCCCAGGGATACTGATGATCGTCAGCGTACTGGTTTCAGCCGCGACCATGGAGAGAGAGATGGCCCACCATGGGATGGTGCGTTCCGCCAGAAAATAGCTGCGGAGGGAGTCTTCCTTGCTGCGAAAGTGCAGACCGAAGAGAGTGATGCCCGCCAGATAAAGAATAACGATCAGAAGATCGATGGCGCGGATATGTGCCGGGGCGATAAGGTCAAGATAAGCGATAGGATGCATCCCTCAGAAATCCTACGATATGCCGACTCAAAATCAGCAGTGAAATTCCCGCCCGCGGTGAATCGCATTGCCAGATTTGCTACCGTCTGGACGCGGCCTTGTCAGCGGCGACGTAGACGCCGCCTCGCTTGCGGCGATTGAACGCTCAGTCCACCAACAATTACACTCGATCCCATGATGCGTTTCTTCTGCGTTGTCCTGTTTTCTTCTGCCGCCTTCACCGGCTGTGCACTGGCACAAACAAAGCAGCAACCACAACCACAGCCCGTGCCGATGCCGCCGCCAATTGTGGCACCGGTGGATAAGCCATACGTTGGCTCGATCAAGTTAACGCTGGACCTTACCAACATCGCGGACCGCGTGGAAAAAGTGCACGAAGAGATACCTGTGGAGCCACGCACGAAAGAGATGGTCCTGCTCTATCCAGAGTGGCTGCCGGGCGACCATGAACCGGCAGGCCCCATTGAGAGCCTAGGAGGCATCGTAACCACGGTGGACGGCAAGCGCGTGCAATGGGTGCGCGATCGGGTAAACGTCTATGCATTTCACGTGCCGCTCACCGCAGGCGCAAAGACAGTGGGACTCGACTTCAAGTACCTTTCTCCGATCAAACCAGGCACGGGCCGCATTGAAATCTCCGATGCCATCGTGGACCTTGAATGGAATGAAGTTGTGATGTACCCGGCGGGATATTTTTCGCGTGATGTTCCAGTCGATACCACCTTGAAGCTGCCGAGTGGATGGAAATACGCCACTGCTCTGGAAACGGCGTCTGATCAGGGCGAAACCATCCAGTTCCAGCAAACCACGCTCAACACCCTCGTCGATTCGCCGCTTTATGCTGGCCTGTACTTCAAAAGGGTTGACTTGTCCCCGACCTCGACCGACACGGTACATCTCGACCTGTTTGCGGATACAGCGGACGACCTGAAGATGACTCCGGAGGAGTTGGAGGAGCATAAGAAGTTGGCCTCGGAAGCTGACAAGCTGTATGGATCGCACCATTACAAGCACTACGATTTTTTATTGTTAATGAGCAACAGGGTTGGAGGAGTGGGACTGGAGCACCACCAATCCAGCGAGGACGGCCAGCCCGCGAATTACCTGACCGATTGGCCGAATGGCGTCCTGGAGCGTGATCTGCTGGGGCATGAATACACGCACTCCTGGAACGGAAAATTTCGCAGGCCAGCGGACCTGTGGACTCCAAATTTCAACGTGCCCATGCGCGATGATCTGCTGTGGGTCTACGAAGGGATGACGGAATACTGGGGCAACGTGCTGACCGCACGGGCCGGCATGCGCACGCCGGAGCAAACGCGGGACTTTTTCGCGCGCCTCGCCGCGAACTATGCGATTAGCCCCGGTCGCGACTGGCGTCCGCTGGTTGACACAACCAACCAGCCCATCATCTCGCAGCGTCGTCCGGTTAGCTGGGTAAGTTATCAGCGCCCGGAAGATTACTACATGGAAGGAGCGCTGATCTGGCTGGACGCCGATACTAAGATTCGCGAACTGACCGACGACAAGAAATCGCTGGATGATTTCTGCAGGAAATTCCTTGGCGTCTATAACGGCAGCATGATCACGGACCAATACACGCTGAACAATGTGGTGAAAGACCTGAACGAAGTTGCGCCGTTCGACTGGAAATCCTTCTTCCAGGAACGTGTTTATGATCTACACGCTCCTGTGCCGATGAACGGATTCACACAAGGAGGCTACAAGCTTGTCTATACGGACAAGCCCACGGAATGGCTCTCAAAAGAGTTGGAAAAGCTGGGCTATGCGGATTTCTCTACGTCTCTCGGTTTCTCCGTGGGCTCCCGCCGCGGACATGGAGCAGCCGGCATGATCGCCAATGTCTGGTGGGGTAGTCCGGCATTTAAAGCCGGTGTCACTCCGAACATGGAACTCGTGTCGATAAACGGTACCGCGTTCACTCCAAAAGTGCTGACGGAGGCGATCCTTACAGCTGAGGGAGACAAGAAGCCGTTGCAGTTGCAATTCCGGGAAGGCAAGCAGTTTAAGAGCATCGACCTTCCTTATTACGGCGGCATGCGCTATCCGTCGCTGCAGCGCGTTGACGGAACACCCGATCGTCTAGACGACATATTTGCGCCGAGCAAAAGCCCGCTGCCTCCCATGTGACCGATCAGATCGGCAAGATCAGGTATGCTTCTGAGTGGCGCGGTCCGAGCGTCGCAATTGGCTTGAAATAAATTGAAGCGGAGGCTGTTTTTGTCATTTCCGGAGTCAGGGATTGCTAAACCGGCGACCAGCGGTTTCGTCACCATGGTCTCGTGGATCTCCGCACTGGCCGGGCTGCTGTTCGGCTACGATACCGGCGTTATCTCCGGGGCCATACTTTTCGTGCAACAAGACTTCTCTCTCACAAGGGTCCAGGAAGAGGTTGTTGTCGCTGCGGTTTTATTGGGCGCGGTAATCGGTGCGTCCTTTGGCGGCAAGCTGGCAGATCGATTCGGACGCCGCAAGATTCTCATCCAGGTCGGCATCCTCTTCATCATCGGCGCGATCGGCACGGCTTTCGCACCCACCCCGGCATGGCTGGCGATCGGACGCGTCGTGGTCGGCGTTGCCATCGGCATCGCATCATTTACAGCGCCGCTCTACATCTCTGAAGTATCGCCGGCCAGCATTCGCGGCAAACTGGTTTCTCTGAACCAACTGATGATCACGATCGGAATTGTAGTTTCCTACCTTGCCGACTACGGATTGGCGGACGCGCGTGCCTGGCGCTGGATGTTTGGCCTGGCGGCGATTCCCGCGCTGGTGCTTGTGATCGGATTGATCTTCGTTCCAGAAAGTCCACGCTGGCTGATGAGTCAGTCTCAAAATGTGAACGCGCGCAGCGTGCTCGAGCGGATTCGCGAAACGACCGACGTAGGTACTGAGCTGGCTGACATTGAGGCGGACTTGAAATTGCAAGAGGGCGGCTGGCGCGAACTGCTGACCGTTTCCATGCGACGCCCACTGATCGTAGGCATTGGGCTGGCGATTTTTCAGCAGTTCACTGGCATCAACACCGTGCTGTACTATGCGCCCACCATTTTTCAGTTTGCGGGGCTACACTCCGCTTCCGCTGCAATTCTGGCCACTGTGGGAGTCGGGGTCGTCATGGTGCTGTTGACTGTGGTCGCGTTGCGGTTAATCGATCGAGTTGGGCGTCGACCGCTGCTGCTCTACGGCATTTTCGGGATGATCGTCAGTCTGAGCGTACTTGGCTTCTCGTTCTTGTCTGCCACGTTGTCGAATATCGTTGCCTGGGTCGCGATGATCAGCCTGCCCGTCTATGTCGCTTGTTTTGCGATCAGCCTCGGACCTGTCTTCTGGCTATTGATCTCAGAAATTTATCCGCTAAAGATTCGCGGGCGTGCGATGAGTATCGCTACGGTCACCAATTGGGGTTCAAACCTGCTGGTGGCGCTCACGTTTCTAAGCTTGCTGCATTCTCTGGGCCGCGCGTG
>JAJXZK010000024.1 GCA_021780095.1 Acidobacteriota bacterium
ATAGCGAAACTTAAAAGTCATTACCATCTCAAGGAGAATTTTCATTGCAACGTACGTTTAGCATCGTCAAGCCGGATGCGGTCCGCAAGGGTCAGACCGGCGCCGTCCTCGCCATGATTGAGGCTGCGGGCTTCCGCCTGGTAGCCATCAAGCGCATCTCTATCAGCAAACAGCAGGCTGCAGGCTTTTATGCCGTCCATGCCCAGCGTCCGTTCTTCAATTCCCTGACGGACTTTATGTCTTCCGGCCCCATCTTCGTCATGGTGCTTGAAAAAGAAAGTGCCATCGCCGACCTGCGCAAACTCATGGGTGCCACCAACCCCGCAAACGCGGAAGAAGGCACCATCCGCAAAAAGTTTGCCGGCAGCATTGAAGAAAATACGATTCACGGGTCGGATGGAGAAGACACGGCCGCCTTTGAAATTGGCTATTTCTTCGCCGGCTACGAACTGGCATAATCTCCCGACACAAGCGTGCGATCCGGCCTCCATCTGATGGAGACCGGATTGTGTGCGTTTTGCCTATGCGAAAGGGTCAACCCAGCGGCCTGACGCGGCTCTGCGCAGTTTTGCGCTTCGATGCCGTTGATTGAAGTTTTAAAGGGGGGGTAAAAGCGGAAGGAATTGAGACTGGAGATAGGGGGGAGGGCCTAAATTCCAATCCGCTTCTGATTGAGATATTGATTCGTACCCTACACAGGTGTCAAAGTACCGAAGGACGAGCCCTTTGGTCACTTATGCAATGGGTTATGTAAGTGCCAATGTTTGCCACTCGATGCCGTCGATCCGCCGGAAGTATCCAGGTGTCCCAGCCGGAAGATCGGACCCACGGAAAATCCAAAATTCTGCTGCGCCGTGCCGCCATAGCGCGTGACTAACAGCTCCGGTTGAGCACGAAACGCGATTCGCGGAGTGTAGTTGTAATCGAACGTGCTGCCGATGGCGCTGGCAAAGGTCCATTGCGTTGCAAATAGGCCGATCGTCTGAACATTCAAGCCCGTAAGGTGAGCGGCGTCGAAGATGCCCCAGGCATTGCCAAACATCGCATGAAACGTGGCGGAAGCCTTGGCGCGGCGAAATACCCGATACTCCGGGCCCGCCATAAAGTAATACTGCATGATACGCGGCCCTGTCACAGTGGGGTTGTTGTAGCAGGTGGTTTCAAAGGGCTGGCACGGTGGAATAGGCAGGCCACCGTTTGCGTTCGGAAACACGCCAGAGGTTCCGATGTACTCACGTGCGTCCGCCATCAGGCCCCAGTGCCACCCAAGCCAGTAACTCGCAGCGGCTTCCCATCCACCCATATTGGATCGTTGAAACAATGCTGGGCCTGCCAGAAAATTCGTATACCCTGCGCCGGCGTAGATGTCCCAACGGTGGTTGTAGTACACGTCCGGGCCAGAGGGTGGCGCTGGCGGAATGTAGTTCCCCGTGCTTACGTTGTGGTTCTGGGGATTGTTAATCGTCGGGGTTGTGCCGTTACCGTTGGCGGTGTCGCTGCTGCTGCTGGACTGGGACTGTGACTGCGCCAGCCCGAGCATGGATGTTGCCATGAAAACAGCGCACAAATACACTCCCAACTTCAGGCGGCGGACCACCTGAGGAGGAAGAAAGCAAAACAGATTCATCCTGATCTCCAGCATGTAGTGTATCGGAACCGCTCGGTTTCGTCTGGTGGGGGAGACGACGGGCAAATCCTTCAGGGCGCATTCCGTTGGCGCTCCCGGTGGCGCAACAGTGCCGCCGCCGTCTCCAGGTCGGGTTCGGTGTCGACCCCGATCGTGTCGTGCTCCACCGCCTGGACGTGAATGGCTATTCCGTTTTCGAGCAGCCGCAATTGCTCCAGCCGTTCGACCGCCTCCAACTGGCTACTCGGCAGGTCAGGGAAGCGACCGAGGATAAGGTTCCGATACGCGTACAGTCCCAGGTGTTTCCAATACGGAATGGCGCTCCCGGCGTTCCCGTCGCGATCGAACGGAATGGTCGACCGCGAAAAATACAGCGCCCTGTCCTCGTGATCGACGACTACCTTCACGACGTTAGGATTGCCGATCTCCTCCGCTGGACATCGTGTCCGCAGCGTGGAAACATTCACGTCAGCGCGTTCAAAGGGAAGCAGAAGCGCGCGGAAATGTTCCGCCCGCAGTAGCGGTTCGTCCCCCTGAATGTTGACGAAAATATCATTCGACTGGTCGCGGCCATCTTCTCGGCCAAGTTGTTGGGCCACCGCGTGGACGCGGTCAGTTCCACTGGCCAACTCTGAGGCCGTCATCCGCCACTCCCAACCCTCCGCCCGGCAAAGGTCAGCCACTTCTTTCGCATCGGTAGCAACGATCAGGCGATCGAATACGCCTGCGCTGGACGCAGCTTGATGCACCCACGCCAGCATCGGCCTGCCTGCGATCTCTCGCAGGATCTTGCGCGGCAAACGGGTTGAAGCCAGGCGCGCCGGAATTACGCCAATCACCTGCGGGCCAATCAAGTTGGAAGATGCGGACATGCAAATCTGAGTCTAATGCAAATTCTTTCCACCAAAAATTGGGACGCACAGCTCGTCGGGCAAGATAGCGACCTCCGACTTTCCTGGATGGAGAACTTCTGTTCCAACATTTTGCTGCGCTGCGCTCCCGAATGCTACCCTGTTAGCAGCGTGCCCGGTTAGTTCGCAATGTCGTCCATGCAGATGTTCGCAAGTGGCTTGCCGGCTGTTGGTGTATCAAATAGCGACGCAGCGGGCCCAATGGACGATGAATTCACGGCCTCGATAAATCTTCACTCCAAATTGGCGGCGTAGCTCAGATGGTTAGAGCGACGGACTCATAACCCGTAGGTCAGTGGTTCGATTCCACTCGCCGCCACCAAAAAATCAATACCATTCGCGGATCTCAAAACCCGCAATCATCTCCATCACCGACCCAACTCTTCTCCGGTTTAAGATGGGGACTACGATGCTGCCCACACCCAACACGCTATTGCTGCTGGTCGATGGATCGTCTCAGCGTGAGGCAGTCATGGCTCACTCCCCCTTCACAATTGGTCGTTCTCCCGATCGCGACCTGGTTCTTCCATATCCCTACATCTCGCGCAATCACGCCGAAATTCTGTACGAAGGGGGCCAGTTCCACCTGGTCGACTGCGGCAGCAAGAGCGGCAGCTACATCAATGGCAGGCGCGTCGAGCGCCAGACATTGATGCCGAACGACGTCATCCGTCTAGGCACGCTGCAGGGGCCATTCCTGCGGTTTGGCAAGGCGGAGGATACAACCTCCGTCCTCAGCGACCTGCTGCATCGCGAACAACCGACATCGGACCTGGAAAAACTCAGCTGGTTTCTCGATGCGGCGCGCAAGCTGAATATGGTGGGTGCCGTCCACGAGATTCTCATCTCGCTGCTTGAAACCACCATGCACCTCACTGAGGTCGAACGCGGTTATGTCTTCCTGAAAGATTCGACCGGCAATTTGCATCTGGCGGTTGGCCGAAACATTCAGATGGAACCGCTGGAGGACGACTCGACCGTCTCGCATTCCGCTATTCAACAGGCGATTCACAGCGCATCCGAGTTCATCGTGACCGACACGCTTTCCGGCGCTGCGGGATCTCCGTCGGCAAGCATCGTGGCCCAGAGCCTTCGCACCGTCATCTGCATCCCGCTGCGCAAGCGCTCTGTGGACCCTGACTCTCCCCTCGCGGAAATTCTCGGGATTCTCTACCTTGACAGCCGCCAGCAACGGCAAAGACTGATGCGCGTCGACAGCGATTTATTAAGGACCATCGCAATGGAAGCGGCAGTGTTGGTCGAAAATGCATCTCTCGCCAGCGCTGAGGAATCCGCGCGCCGGTATCGCGAAGAGTTGGGCATCGCGGCTGCAATCCAGCAAGGTCTCATGATGGTGAGAATTCCGGAGCTGTCCTATGCGCGCGTTCTCGCTCATAGCATTCCCTGCAAGGAAATTGGCGGCGATTTCTACGATGTCATCGCCACCGACACCGCGCTTTATGTCGTTGTCGCCGACATTTCAGGAAAAGGAGTTTCCGCCGCCCTACTGGCCTCTACGCTGCAGGGGCTGGTGCATGCACAGGTGCTGGCCGGGCTGTCGCTGCCGCAGATAGCCATGTTCTCGAACAAATACATCTGCGAGAAGTCGATTTCAAAATATGCCACCTTAATCCTGTTGAAGCTGACGCCGGATGGCTCTCTGGAATATCTCAACTGCGGGCACGTGCAGCCCTTGCGCCACCGAACTGGCGAAATTGCAGCTCTCGCAAACGGGAATCTACCGGTGGGGTTGATGC
This sequence comes from Acidobacteriota bacterium, assembly GCA_021780095.1. Next base: position 4,296 of record JAJXZK010000024.1, read on the forward strand.
CCGACGCCGTCTATAAATCAGAGATGATTCGCGTCGAACCCGGCGAGCGGATAATTGTCTTCACCGACGGCGTTACCGAAGCAGAAGATCCGGCGGGAGAGTTTTTTGGCGATGCGCGACTTGAATCTTCCGTGGTGGGGGGCGGCAGCATTCAGGAAATCTTCCACCAGGTGCAGCGCTTTATGGATACCGCCCCAGCGGCCGACGATTGCACCGTCCTTGAGGTCTGCTACGGGCGATGTCAGTGACACCCGCGCAAGTTGCCAAACTCAAATTCGCCGCAATGCCTCATCTGTGCTCTCGACATCGGCATGCGTGACCCCATGGGGAAGGAATCCTCGAACCGCCCGACGGAGGAACCCCGACTACTCGTCCTCGGGTATCGCGGCACGCTTCGATCATCGCGCAGCGAGAACCTGCCGCCTGCAATGGAAACGCTGCTGGAGCCGTGGCTCGCGAAGGCAAGGTATTGGCTGAACCAGCGGGTTCCTCAGCCCCACCGCACATTCCAGGACGAGCCCGTTCCTCTGGACTCTATCCTTCCGATCCTCAAAGAGAGGCTGATTGGCATTTTTACCCAGGTTCTCGGCGCCATCGGCAATGAGGCCGGCGAACCATCTGCGACGAACATCTATCGCGAATTCCCGCTGCTGCCATCACTGATCCGGGGTGCAATTTCGGAGTGGGTCGCGGCCATCGCTACATTTCTTCAGCGGCTGCATCGAGATGAACCATGGTTAGCCGCCGGTCTGCAGCCTAGCGGGTTGCCCCCGATCCAATCCATCTCCGGAACCGCGTCGGACGCACACGCCGGCGGTCATGCCGTGCTGCGCGTCTGCTTCCAGGGAGGCCGCTGCCTGTATTACAAGCCGCGCCCACTCACCGGGGAGTGGCTCTGGCAAACCCTGCTCGACGCCATCGCTCGCATCGATCCGCAAGTGCAGCTGCCAGCTGCCCGCGTGTTCACAGGCGACGCTACGAGTCGCTACGGTTGGGCTGAATCGGTGTTTCCGGAAGAGAACTTCTTCTCCAATACCTCAGACCCCAGGCCTCCGGCCGCGGTCGATTATTGGCATGCCGCCGGAGCCATTCTTTGCCTTGCGCAACATACCCGTCTGACCGACCTGCACCTTGGGAATATTGTCGCCACTCCCTCAGGGCCAGCCGTTGCCGACGCTGAATGTTTTGCCACCCCGCTCCTTCGTCAGCTTCTCGACAATACACCCTCGCAACAGGCCCTCGTCGCCGGTTCAGTGGAAGCGATCCTCAGCACCGGACTGCTACCCCACAAACAAGATTCCGATCTGCCGGATGTCTCCGGCTTGTTTGGACACGCCGCACCCGTCTCGGGCGTCAGGCTTCCAGCATGGTCGCTCTCTCCAGGCGGCCGTTATCAACTCACTTCCGTCGGCGCGGAACTTGTCGCCCATGGCAACGTACCCACCCAGACCACTCCCATTGTGGTCCTGCCGCAAATGTTGAGCGGCTACCGTCATGCCGCCGAGCTACTGATCCGTGCCCGCAAAACACTCCTCGCGCCGGATTCGCAATGGCGTTCGGTCCTTGAGAAACTGCACGCCCCCCGCATCGTGCTTCGCGACACCGTTACCTATGGTTGCCTGCTCAGCCGGTCGCTCGAGCCACAATATTTGCGCTCCTGCTACCGTCGACGGAACGTCCTTCTTGCCGAGCTTCAATCCCATTCTCGACAGAGCCTCCCTGCGGCTCTTTTGCGTGCTGAACTCGCCGCAATCCTGCAACTTCACATTCCTCGCCTGACTATTTTGCCCGGCAGCCTTACCCTCGCAACCGGTTGCGGACGCGCGATTGCCCGCAGGTTCACCGCCTTGACTCCGCCTCAATCCCTCCTCCCGTCGATCGAAACACTATCATCCGAAAGCATCGATAACCTTCATGTTCCTGCGCTGTTAGCGGCCATGTTGTAGCCTCGGTGGTCCCGAATCATCCCATGATTTGTGTGCTAACATTCGGATGTGTTGGGAGCGTCATCATGGTCTCGGACCTCTCAACAACCTTGAGAGGACTGCAATGACTAACGTAGAGAGGCTTCAACAAGCTGGATTGGTTCAAATTCACCACCCCCTCACAGATGACGAAATTCAAAGTGTCAATGCACTCAACGCAGCGGAAATTGACGCACTCATTTCAGTGCGCGCCAAGCTCGGCGATGCCTTTTTCCAGCGCAAGGTAAAAGACGGCGATTCCCATCGCATGGGAACTGTAATGCTCTAACTCAGAGCTCGCAGTCGGCAAGGTTCCGGGGAGAGCCATGGTCGCAGGGGAGACGGGATGACGACGCAGAGTCAACGTCTGCGCGAAACGGTGTCCCTTGTTCGGGGACATCTCAATCGCTTGATTCATGAAGTGTGGTTTCACCCACGTTTGAGCGAACTCTTTCCTGAATTCCTATTTGCCATGTACGGCATCACGGTCGCTTCGGCTCCAGCCATGCGGTCCGCAGCGACGTGTTGCTCTGCTTTGGCTGCCGACGATCCTATCGAGATTTGGCTCCGTGATTATTATCTGGAACACGCCGACGAAGAAGCAGGCCACGAACAGTGGCTGCTGAATGACCTTGCTTCCTTCGGCATTCCGCAGGACCAGGTATTGCAGCGGCTGCCCTATCCAAGCGTGGCCGCCTTGGTGGGCGTCCAGTATTACTGGATGTTTCATGTTCACCCGATCGCATACCTGGGATACATTGCCGTGGTCGAAGAGCCGGCATCGATGGAATTTCTGGAGACGATCTCCCGGCGCACCGGTATTTCGCTTTCCTCCATGTCTGGCCACGCGATGCATGCCAGGTTGGATCCGGATCATGTTGCGGAATTCGATGCAGCGCTCGATGCATTGCCCCTGCGGCAGCATCATCAGGATTTGATTTCCGTCAGCGCCATCGCCACTGTGGCGCATCTTGAACATGTCTTTTCCGAGATTCTCGAGCACTTCGAGCGTATCGGCGATCCAGTCACGGCCGCGACCATCTTTACCTCTCCCGGAGTAGCCCTGGCAGCACCGCCCCGAGAGTTCTAATATGCAGATGGCCTTCAATCCCGGAGACGAACTCCTGCAGTATCGCCTTGTCCGCAAGCTCGGAGAAGGCGGGATGGGTGTCGTCTTTGAGGCCGAGGACATCCGGCTTCAACGAACGGTTGCGATCAAGGTGCTGCAGCCTGCCATCTCAGAAGATGTCGAGATGCGCGAACGATTTCTGCGCGAGGCCCGCGCCGCATCCGCGATCGACCATCCCAACCTGTGCACCATCTATACAGTCGAAACAGCTCCCGACGGCTCACTGCTGCTGGTGATGGCCTACTACCGCGGTCAAACTCTTTCAGAGCTCATCCTCCGCGGTCCCGTCGACGTCGCCCGCATTCGCGACATCGGCCGCCAAGCTGCCTCCGGTCTTCATGCC
>JAJXZK010000064.1 GCA_021780095.1 Acidobacteriota bacterium
CGCTCGCCGTACTCATGGGCGCATTCAACATCATCCCCGTCGTCGGGGCGCTGGTCTCCACCTCCGTCGCCATGCTGGTCGCCGCCAGCGAATCCTGGGAAAAGGTTCTTGCCGTCCTGGTCTTTGAGCTGATCTATGCTCAGATTGAGAACGCTTACTTGATCCCGCGCATCATGAAGTCGCGCGTCGACCTGGCCGGGACTGCCGTATTTATAGCCCTGCTATTGGGGGTCAGCCTTGCCGGAGTCGCCGGCGCACTGGTCGCCGTTCCCACTGCGGTCTTGGTGGCTGTTCTGATTGACGAATACGTCATCCAGCCTACCAACGCCGAGCAGCCTGCAGACAACGTTCCTGCCTCCGCCGACGAATAGAGTGGATGGATGGTTATCGTTGTCGGATCGCAAATGGAGTCATTCTGAGTGGGGTGGCCGCGGCGACCCGCGGCTCCCTCAGCATGACAAGCTATTCACTATCCAATCGTGAAAATGCTCTAGATTCTCGCTAATTTCCTCCGCCACTTCCGCCTTCGGGGGTTTCCGGGGCTTCCACCTGAGAAATCTCCGAAGCGTATAAGGCGAAGTTTCCCGTGCTGTCCTGGAGCAGATATCCATGGATCTCGACACTGGCGCCTGCGGCTAGTGCGGCAAATGAGGAGGCGCTTAAGCTGTTGCCGTACTCCGTGGCCTGACTGGTGGACACATTGAGCGAGGCAAGTCCGTCATAGGTCGTCAAATACGAGGAACTGGCCAGGGTAAGCGCAAAGGTGAAGTTGGGGCTGCTACCTTGGGGCGTGGCCACCAGCGTGCCCGGAAGACTCTCTGCCGCCAGCATCACTTGCTGCGCATTCAATGTGCCCGCGCTGCCTGCCGGCCCAGTCACAACCACGGACTGGCCCGGAAAGATTTCGGCAGCCGTGAATGCGGTCGAAACCACTCCAGCCTGCTGCGCATCTTCGGGAACTCCGTACATTGTCGAAGAAGACAACGCAACGTTCAGCGATGCGCTGCTCGATGTGCTTCCAAAGCACTCCCGCGGCACCATGGTGAATGCTGTGATCATGCCGGAATTATCCTTTGTCACGCTGACGATAATGCCCTTGGCTCCATCTTCCTGTTGACCGGAGGAATTTTCAGCCGACTCTGGAGTAATCACCATCGCCAGCAAACTGCCATCGGTCTGCGTCTGCCCCTGCACTTGCACAATCGATCCTGTAGCGATCGAGCCTGCCGTCACGCCATTGGGGAATTGGGTAGAGCCGTTGATCGTAAAGATAAACTGCTTCCCTGAATCCCCGGACTGTACCGTGATGGAGGAGGAACTCACGCTGATAACCGGCCCGCTCACCTCAACTTGCCGGTCTCCGCTATTCTCCCCGCTGACTTGCGCTCCCACCGTGTTGATGGCCGGAGTGAAGGTGACTGTACTGCCGGACACGCTGAAGGACTGTGCCAGATTGAATGCGAGTTGCAACTGGACCTCTCCCTGACCGCTTACGTCGAGCGCGGGCGAGAGTGCGACCGTAACTGTTGGCTGGTTCAGGGTCGCTGTCGCCGTTGTCACCTGGCCGCCGCTATTGATGTACGTAACCTGCGCCGACGACACCGTCACAGTCGCGGAGTTGTACGTGCCGGAAATAAGGTTGGTGATCTCAATGGGTTCCTGTACAGCTCCAAGGCTGGAGAGTTCCACGGTCACCGGCTGCGTCAGCAGAGAAACGCTACTGCCTCCGCTGGCCCCGCTCACGGCGACAGCCGAAATTGTCACCTTGGCGGACAGAATATTGCCGAGGGGAGCATCGCTGACCGTAACCACCATGGGCGCTGCTCCCGCCATGGTGGAACCTGTGGGACCAGAGGAAGACGAACTGCACCCGAGCAGGCCGAACAGCCCGACCATACCCAAAGCGTTCAGTAAGTGTTTTTGCGATCTTTTCATGATTGGCATTTCAAGTTCTCCAAATTTCTCTCAAACAAATACAGAGTGGGTCATGTCTTAACGTGCTAAGAATAGCGTTACACTGAACTTTTCGGGAAAAAGAGTGATCGGAGCCATAGTTACGAATGGGCTATCAAGGGTTACTTACACCCCACGAACCCATCCCATACATCGAAAAAGTAGGCCCTCAAAGGGTGGAAAGAGATCGCCACACGGATGGCACAGGTCGCCCCCATGCGCGGATCGACCTGCCGGAGACTCTTATATGGCCAGCCGTGTTGGTTTGATATCCTGAGGTGTGCCCAGATTTTGTTTCTCCCGAAAACTCCTGCCAACCAGACGATTTGCATTGGCCCTTCCGCAGCGGAAGGCACTTCCGGTCGGCACCCCTCACGTCTGTGTCTTTTTCGTTGAGGGACGATGAGAACCTCCGTCAAGCCGGCGCAATCCAGCCACGTCCGCAGCGCGGCTCCGGCCGCTGCGATTCATGCGGTAACCGCCGAATCTGAGAGCGTGGCTGCGTTCCCCGCTGCCTCGATGATTGCGGAGCCTCGCACTGCCCGCACCCACACCTGGAAGACATTCGCCGCCGACACCATCGCCACATTCAAGCTCCGCGTGACCACACTGGTAGTCATGACCGCCTGGGCGGGCTACTACCTCGGCGCAGCCCGATCCGGCATCAACTCCTTTAACCCGACCCTGCGTGACACCTTAATTGGAATCGCACTCGTATCCTGTGGCGCCAGCGCCCTGAACCAGGCAGAAGAACGGCGAACCGATGCCCTGATGATTCGAACCGCGAAGCGTCCCCTTGCCGCCGGCAGGCTCAGCCTGGGCTACGGCATCCTTATCGGCATGCTTGCCATCATCGCCGGTTCGCTCTGGCTGGTCGCTCGCACCAATCTCATCACGGGCACGCTCACACTCCTCACAGCCGTCACCTATGTCGGCATTTACACTCCGCTCAAGCGCTTCACTTCCATGGCGACGTTTGTCGGCGCGTTTCCCGGCGCCATGCCGCCCCTGATTGGTTGGACTGCGGCCCGCGGCACCATCGAGTGGCCAGCCGTTGCACTGTTTGCGATTCTTTTCGTGTGGCAGTTTCCCCACTTTATGTCGATCGCCTGGCTCTACCGGGAGGATTACGCTCGCGCCGGCATCCGTATGCTTCCTGTGGTGCAGCCCGACGGCTGGTCGACCGCTGCCGAGGCCTTGGTCTACGCCATCCTGATGATTCCCATCAGCCTCGCACCTTATTACCTGCACATGGCGGGACGAATCTATTGGGTCAGCGCCTTGTTGCTCGGCCTGCTGTATCTGGCCTACACCATCCGCTTTACGCGAATTACAAAATCTTCCGCAAGCCAGTCTCGCCTCTACGCGCGTGCCTTGCTGAAGGTCAGTGTGACCTATTTGCCGCTGCTGCTGGCAGTGCTGATGCTGAACGCCACCAGGAGGAATTGACACCAATGGCAACCACGCAACAGATCGAACGCTCTCCCCAGGCGGCCTCGCAAAGCCTGCTGGCCGGACAGTTCGCACCGCATACACCGATTGAACTGGATCATCTATCGCACGATTACGGTTCGCGACTGGCTCTCGATGGCTTGACCTTCGACGTCCGACCTGCGGAAATCTTCGGTCTGCTCGGCCCCAACGGTAGCGGGAAAACCACCCTGTTCCGCATACTCTCCACGCTGATGATTCCCACCGGCGGCCACGCCCGCCTGGCTGGCTTTGACGTCTCCACGGAACCCAATCGCGTCCGCCTGCAAACCGGCATCGTCTTTCAGGCCACCAGCCTCGACCTGAAACTCACCGTCGGCGAGAACCTGATGCATCAAGGCCATCTCTACGGTCTCAGCGGATCTCACCTGAAAGCGCGTTCGAAAGAAGTGCTCGAACGCGTCGGCCTGACCGATCGTAAGAATGATCTGGTCGAAACTCTTTCCGGCGGCCAGAAGCGTCGCGTCGAGCTCGCCAAGGGCCTGATTCATTCTCCCTCTGTGTTGCTGCTCGACGAGCCCACCACTGGACTCGATCCCGGCGCCCGCATCGATCTTTGGAACTATCTGCGCATCCTTCGCGATGAGCAGGGCGTGACCGTCCTCGTCACCACTCATTTGATGGAAGAAGCAGAACATTGCGATCGCCTCGCGATCCTCAGCGAAGGTAAACTGGTCGCGCTCGGTAGTCCAGCGGAACTGAAGGCTGAAATCGGCGGCGACATCGTCCAGTTTGAAACCGCTTCCGCCGACGCCGCAACCGCCCTGGGTGTTCGCATCGCGGATCGCTTCGGTGTCGTTCCCGTCGTGGTCGGTAACGCCGTGCGGGTCGAACGCGAGCAAGGTCATCGCTTCCTCACCGAAGTGGTCGAGGCCTTCCCCGGCGAAATCGTTTCCGTCTCCGTTTCGAAGCCGAGTCTCGAAGACGTTTTCATTCAGCACACCGGCCACCGCTTCTGGCTCGACCAGGGCGAGGAGAAACAGTAATGGCAACCGCGACCGCACCGAACCCCGCTTCCATCGGCCTCACCAGACCCAAGACTTCGCTCTCTTCCAGTCTGTGGATTCCCGCCTACTCCCTCTGGCGTCGCGAACTTGTCCGTTTCTATCGCCAGAAAGCGCGCGTCGTCGGCGTCATCGCCTCCCCCCTGCTGTTCTGGCTGGTCCTTGGTTCCGGATTTTCCAAGACCTTTCAAAGTCACGGTGCCGGTTCCGCCGTCGCCGCCGATTCCTCACATTATTTAAGCTATTTCTTTCCCGGCGCCATCATCATGATCGTTCTCTTCACCGCCATCTTCAGCATGATGTCGTTGATCCAGGATCGTAATGAAGGTTTTCTTCTCTCCGTGCTCGCGTCGCCCGTCAGCCGATCCGCCATTGTCCTCGGCAAAGTTCTCGGCGGAGCCACACTGGCCGCGATTCAAGGTTGGGTCTTCCTCGTCTTCTGTCCGTTGGCCGGTGTCCACACCACGCCCCTCGGCATTCTGTATGCGATGCTGGCCATTGCGCTCACCTCGTTCTCGCTCACGGCGCTTGGCTTTATCATCGCCTGGCCCATGGATTCCACCCAGGCCTTCCACGCCGTCATCAACCTGGTTCTGATTCCTTTGTGGTTAGGATCGGGCGCGCTGTTTCCCGTCAGCGGAGCCTCCGGCTGGTTGCGATTTTTAATGTTGCTGAATCCTCTCACCTATGGTGTGGACGCCCTGCGCAACGGCCTGTTCCCTGGCGAGGTCACAACGTTTTCGCCCGAGTTTAACTTGATCATCACCGTGGTCTTCTGCGCCATAGTATTCGCAGGCTCGTGGGCTGTCGTCAACCGCCGCACCAATAAGCCCGCGGCATAGCAGACTAGTAAGTGAATTCCATGCAGACAGCACCTTCCAACACGTCCGTCAGCACGCGAGTTCCCATCGCCGGAATTGTTCTGCTCAGCGTCGCCGCCGTCAGCCTGCTGTTCTGGTTGATCTATGTGCATCACGCCCCGCCGCAATACGCTCAGAGCCTGATGTTCCTGCCCGCGCTCAATGCCATCCTGAACAGTCTCTGCGTCATCGCCCTGCTGACCGGCTTTTACTTCATTCGCCATCGCCAGATCGCCCGCCATCGCGTCTCGATGATGACCGCCTTCGCCTTCTCGGTACTGTTTCTCGTCAGCTACGTCACCAACCACGCACTCCATGGAGATATGATTTTTCCCGGCCACGGCACCGTCCGCACCGTGTACCTTGCCATCCTCATCAGCCATATCTTTCTCTCCGTCGTCGTCCTGCCGCTCATTCTGATTACGTTTTTCTTCTCTCTAAGCGGTCGATTTCCCCAGCACAAACGCATCGCGCGCTACACCTTTCCCATCTGGCTCTACGTCTCCGTCACCGGCGTAGTGGTGTACGCGATGCTCGCGACCTGGCGTTGAGCACATTGCAAACCCACATGCCCGCGACCGATCCATCGCCGCTGAAAATGCCCTCCAGGCTGCCGGCCGACAACACCGCCAGACCCGACGACGGCACCCACGCCCTGCTCAAAGCCGGCTTCTGGATCATGCTCGTCAGCTTGCTCTGCCTGCTGCTCACCGAGACCGCCTTCGGCGGCATCGGCATCTACGGCGCCCGCTCCAACGGTGGCTGGCTCTTCCTCATGTTCGCATTGATGGGAGTTCCCTTCAGCCTGATGTTGCTCGTCCTGGGCGGCGCGAAATGGCTGCGCAATCGCCGGCTCAGCCGTGACGAAACTTAGCAGGAATGCAGTTCCCGCACGGCTCTGGTATCGTTATCCGAAAACAGGTTTCAGAAAGAAAGCAGGTCCAACATGGCAAAAAGCGTCAATAAAGTGATTCTTCTCGGCAACGTCGGCAAGGATCCTGAGATCAAGGCGACCGCCAGCGGCACTGTCGTGGCGACATTTTCCATCGCCACCAGCGAGCGCTTCAAAGATAAGACCGGCAACTGGCAGGACCGCACCGAATGGCACAACCTGGTCGCCTACCAACGCACCGCGGAGATCATTCGCGACTACGTGAAGAAAGGCAACAAGCTCTACGTCGAAGGCCGCCTGCAGACCTCATCCTGGGACGACAAGACCACCGGCCAAAAAAAATATAAGACGGAAATTATTGTTAACGATCTGTCCCTGCTCTCCGGACGCGGCGAAGGTGACGGCAGCAGCGGCGGCTACAGCAAATCCAATACCGCCTCGTTCGATCAGCGCAGTCCCGCCGAAGATTATTCTCAATCCACCGAAATCACCGACGACGACATCCCATTCTGATAGCCTCCGTACAGCATTTTGTTATCTATTTCGCCGAAGCCCCCTGTCTAGGGGGCTTTGGCGCTTTACTCCACTTCAATTTTTCGGTCCTTCTTCTTGTTCGGGATCACCTGAGCCCGGGGCGGGCGTCCAATCTTGAGCCGCGCCTGTTCCTTCACTTGCTTCACCTTTTCCAATTTTCGTTTCGGCATTAAGGACTCCTTCTGACATCAGCGGTCAGCATCTCGATGATCGCATTCCTGCCTCTGGTTCTCCGCCCCGCGCTTCACTTCACTCGCCGTTCGTTTTACCTTGAGGAGACAATTCTTGCAGCTTTCTTCAGGAGTGCGTTTTCAATTTCACTAACTCAAGTTTGTCTCCACACTAGCCGTTTCCGACTTCTGCGTCTTCTCCGCAAAGATTAGAAGACGGTGTTGTCGCCGCGCGGCGACAACACCAAATTGGATCCATCTTGCGGTCAAATGCTTCCCGCGACCGGTTGGACCGCAGCCTGCAAGAAATTTGTTGACAGTCAGATGGAAAAATCTTATCGTCAGTTATTCAAACGATTGAAACCTTACCCCAAGGCTATTTCCGTGCGAGCTGTCGAAGCTCCTTAAGTTCCGCAGGAAAAGATGAAGCTGAGGTTTGGAGCCATGTGTTTATTGGCAGTACTGGCGACCGCGATTCCTTCAGGGATCTCGAGCGCCCAGACTGTCTACGTCGATGTCACTCCCCCGCACGCAACCAACCACTTTGTCCCGAGCCAGACTCTCGGCGCGGGTATTGATCGCATCCCCACCCCCGCCATCGATCAAACTCTGAACAACCCTGCGACCCTCAAACAAGTTCTCTCCGCCGGATGGCAGCCTGTCACCTATCGCCAGAACACTGACCTGCAGGTGGAAGCCTGGCATTGGAATCCCACCGGCGCCTGGAGCGACCTCGGCAGGAAAGAAGGCTACTTCACAGGCTCGTCGACCCCAACCGGTTTCATTCGATATTCCTACGGCTACGCC
>JAJXZK010000219.1 GCA_021780095.1 Acidobacteriota bacterium
AAGGACGTGATCGCTGTCGATCAGGATCGTCTCGGCATCCAGGGAGATCGGGTGAGCGCGGTTGGCCCGTTTGAAGTGTGGATGAAACCGCTGGCAGGTGGTGCAAAAGCGGTGGCGCTGTTCAACCGTAGCGAGGCCGAATACCCGATCACGGTGGACTTCAAGTCGGTGGGCTTCGAGGGAGCTGTTCACGCGCGCGACTTGTGGTCACATAAGGACCTTGGAACATTGGATGGCTCGTACACGGCGGTAGTTCCGAAATATGGCGTCGTGATGCTGCGACTTTCCAAATGAACCGAGGCAATCACCAAAGTGTGCCCGAAGCTGCGTGCTCACGAACCATAGCGATATAGCCTTGAGAGTCAAACTTTTTGCCGGTGGACGCTGCCGACATGTAACGAACTTTTCCAAAGATGGGTCGATCGAACCATGCACGGTCGAATTTCCCAACGATAGCCCAGGCGATCCCAGCGTACCCGTTGGGATCGCGCCCATCCATCTGATACTTGTCATTTAGCGCAACCGCATGAGCAAACGCCGTTGCCGGTTCGCGCGACCATTCCAGAATTTTCTTTCCCCAATACATGCGCATGTAGTTGTGCATCCATCCGAAATGGACCATCTGCAACTGGGATGCATTCCACAACTCATCGTGGGTTTCGCCGCGCTCCAATTGTTCCAGGGTATAGGTCCACTCTCGACGATCGCGCGCGTGTTCGGCTAGCGACTGGCGTGCCCACGGTTCGGCACATTCAGAGGAGTCGTAATTCGGCGTGTACTTTACAAAATTGATCGCCAACTCGCGCCAGACGAGCAGCTCGTTAAAAAACGAATTGCGCGCTTCCTTGAGCGATGTGTGCTTGTTGACTGCTGCGTCCACGGCGAGTGCAATCTCTGTCGGTCCGATGTGTCCAAAGTGGAGATAGGGAGAAAGCCGACTTGTACCATCCACGGTGGGCTGATTGCGCTGCTTATCGTAATCCGCCAGAAGGTGCTGGACGAAAAATTGCAGTCGCTTGCGCGCCGTGTGAGACCCGCCGGTCCATCCTTCCACCGGGCCGACGGTTCGATCGAAGTTCTTCCAACCTGCGGTGATGTCGCCGTCCACCGAAAAACTATCGAAATTCTTCGGGCGTGCCCATGCATATTGTGCGCTTGGATTCTTCAGTGGATGCAGATAGTTTGGCAGCTCACGATACAGTTTGGGCCGAAGCACATAGGCGCCATACTGCGCCTTGGGGAACAATTTGCTCGGCACAACAACGTCGGCGTCAACCGTCCAGAAAGGGATGCGAATACGTTTCGCAATCACATGGCGCCATCGCTCTGGATCGCGACAAGGATTTTCATCGCCAATCAGGATGGCCGCGTTTACCTCTTCCAGAAATTTGTCAAGCGAATTATCAGGCGGTCGCCGCACGATAAAGGAGATGTTGCGCTCGGCCAGATCGGCTTCGACGTCCGGCAAACCTTGATTCAGGAAAACGTAATGCCGCAGATTCGCGTTGGGAAAGTTGGAGATGGCGGAAAAGTAAACAAGCAGCGGCAGGCCGAGCTCATTGGCGATGTTGACGGCACAGTCGACCGCGGCATTGTTGAGGCCTCGCTGGGCGCGCTGCATCCAGTACACGACACATGCGCTCTCGGCCTTCGGGGCACCGTCTCGCCGAACCGTCACGCGACGATCGACAGCGAACTCCTGTAGCGCTTTGGGGTGCGACGCAATGCCACCGGATTGCTTCTCAGTCATCTGACCGCACTTCCCCCGTCCGATTGTAGCGGGAGATGCTGTAGCAGCGAACTCCTCGTCAGGAAAACGGTCAACGCGATTCGAGCGTGTGAAATAAAGATATGTCTGCCGTCGAGTGAATGAAATTCAGAAGCGCAGTTCGACCGGGGAATACCCGATCGTTTTGGATTTTTTCTCTACCCAAAGGAATAGCGTCTTGGGATTGTCGTTAACGCGCACGCCTATCACCACGCCGCTGCCATATTCCTTGGTCACTACGATTTTCGCTTTGGTGATGACGCCATAATCCCCGGAAGGACCCCAGTCTGATTTGAATTGGTCGATCGTATATAACTTGTAGCGATCGAGATGCTGCTGCCAATCTGGGTCGCTGTTCCACAGCGCATACGCGTGCGAGTAGTCCTTGGCTTCAATCGCATGAAAGAACTGATTGACACGGTGCTCTTCCGGCCAGTTCCACCAGTACCAGGTGAAGAAGGCAACAAATGGAATGGCGATGAGAACGCCAATAATAATATTGCGGCGGATCAGTGCCTTGCGCGCGTCGTACCTTGGTGCGTCGAGCAGCGTCATGGAAACATTGTAAGACGCGACGCCATCCGAAGGAAACCAGAGAGACGCGGAAGCTTCGGGCGATCCCTACCGGATGGCAAAGTGCGAATGCCACAGCCTACTTCTGTCGGCGGCGGTTGACGCAACCGCGCCGAACACGGATGGTCCGGCCAGTCGCCATTCTCACTTGCCTGGCGGCATCACCGGTCGCTGCTGCCATCGCCACGGCCCGCGCGGCCCCAGACATTCCAGCTGGCGATCCGCGACCACCAGGCGGCTCTTTCCGCCATCCACAAATTTCTCAACGGAATAGATCAGATCCGGATTGTCTTTGAAGGCGTTAGCAAATACGCTTGCGGGAACGGTGCTCGTATCACGATCCTGGTTCATGGCCAGAATCGAAGCGCCGTATGTTGCATTTTCTGGCGTGCGTGCAATGTAAATTGCGTTCCTGAATGTGGCAAATCCTTCATGAAGCAGCCCAAACGAGCCCAGAAACAATCCCAATACGATCCAGGGCCGGGGACGGATTTCTGGCAAAATCTGCGCGCAAACCCACCCCAGCACAAGGATCGGAACAAGATAGCCTCGGCTCGCGTAGTTATCGCCCTCGGGGAACCCAATGAAATAAGTGGAAACGAGAAATGCAATCGCAAGGGAAGCGAGTGCCACGTTATCCAGGCTTAGGTTCTTTCCATGGGATATAAGTGCAATTGCGTGCAGCAGACAATTCAAGAAGATAAAGACAAGAAAGACTACAAAGGCGGCAGCGATCCTGTGGGACATTCCAAATACAGAAGCAATTCCCGGATGCAAAAAGATAAATTCGGGACTGGCGAGGTACGGGAATAGCCCGTCAATTCCTTTAATAAAAGGAAAGAGGAACCGAACATCGTGTGTCTTTCCCAGATAAATCCATAGGAGCGGCCAGATGAGTGCCGCCGTCAGGCATGTAACTCCAAAAAGTGGTTTGTAGTTTGCGCGGAATGTACGCAGAACATAATACGCGGCGAAAGGCAGCGCACCCAGAAATGCAAACACGCTGCCATAGAATGCAAACGCCAGCAACACGCTGCATTGCACAGCTAAGGACCAGCTTTTTTCTTGCGCTCTGTCCCAAATGTGCCAGCAGAGGATCAACGCAACGGCAGTCGCCGCATGGTGCGGCGCCCACAGAATGCCTGTAAGCAGGGGCGGAAGATGAATGGGCGTCTCCGACGCACGCAGCCATACAAGATTGCGTCGAATATAGTACATCGCAGAAAAGAAGGATTCCAGCCCCGCCCAACAGGCGATCAAGTAGATTGCCCAATAGAGGTGCTGCCGGCTTCGACCGCGCGAAATTCCGACGTACAAAAGTGTCATGCAGAGAAGGAATTGATAGATGGCGCAGCCAATCGCGAAGGCGGCCTTGATGGTGAATCCATCCAGCGGGATCGCCAGATATATGGCGGCGATCATCATCCACGGGGCATAGTACAACGAAAAATATCGATTGGGGACCAGGCTGCACTGAGCAGGATACCGAACGGAATGTACAAGTGAGTTGATCTCCTGGAAATGCCAGGTATCGTCGTACACGACCGCACCCACCAGGTGATGCAGGGGGCCTTCCAGCAAATACGGCAGTCGCGCGGCGGCCAATAAAAATATTACGGACAGAACGAGTAGCGACAGTCGGCGATGCTGGGCGCTGGACAGATAATCCGGGCGAATGGAAGGGATCCACGGGGCGCGAAATATCGCGAATGCGGACACTCCGAAAAGCGCAAAAAACAAGTACGGCAACCAGTGGGTGTCCAGGCGCGCAACGTTCATCAAAAACATAGTCAGAAAGTCCGCGGTGAAAACCGCACAGCCGATTCGAGCCGCGTGTGCAGGAAAACTCTCCCAGCGCGGGAAATATCTTTCCTGTAACTGGACGTTCATCGGTCGCTCGAAAATCTGCTAGCACTCGGGCGCGAGCCGGCGGCGTAGTCCAGAGAAATGGAAGAGGGAATGTTTCGTCTCATGGTTTCCGGCACACGCTCAATCGCACCCATGGGCCGTGACAATGCCGCGAGCGAGGATGACATTCTGAATGTTCTGCGAACAGTGTACAAAGAAACAGCGCCCGACTGCCGAAGTATGTTTGCGAGGTCGGAAATGTAGACGGAGTGAACGCCTGCCGGATGCGCGAAGCTCACACGAATGGCCATGAGCAGCGCCGAAAATTCACTCGCGCTCTAGCACGTAGCTGGCTTGTGAGAATCATTACAGGTCATAGCGGTTGCTCTTTTTTTCTTCATGCCGCTCCAGCGCGAGCTGAATCAGTCGGTCGATCAGCTGGCTGTACGGGAGTCCGCTCGCCTGCCACAGCTTGGGGTACATGCTGATGGCAGTAAATCCGGGCAGCGTGTTGACCTCGTTCAAGTAAATTTTCCGCGGGCGTGTTCCGCTGGATACTCCCGGCTCCATCAGAAAATCTACCCGCGCCATTCCCGCCAGATCGCAGGCGCGAAACGCCTCGATCGCCATCTGCCGCACCCGCTTTGTCTCCGGCTTGGTAAGTTTTGCCGGGATGATCAACTGCGAGCCTTCGCTAAGATATTTGGCTTCGTAATCGTAAAACTCCTTGCATGGAATCACTTCGCCGACCACCGATGCTTCTGGCAAATCGTTTCCCAACACGGCGACTTCCAGTTCGCGTGCCTTGCTTCGCTTGCCACCGATACTCACCTCAATCACAATTTTGCGATCGTAGCTGGCGGCCAGATCGATAGCGATAGCCAGTTCCTTGCGATCATGTGCCTTGCTGATGCCCACCGACGAGCCGAGATTCGCCGGCTTTACAAACATGGGATAGCGAAGCGCTGCCTCGACGCGGTGCATGGCCCGACGAGGATACTGCTGCCACTCGCTGCGCAGTAACGTAACATGCTTCGGGATCGGCAGCTTCGCGGCAGCGAACAGACGCTTCATGACGTCTTTATCCATTCCAGCCGAGGACCCGAGAACGCCGGAGCCGACATAGGCGATGTCCGCAAGCTCCAGCAGACCCTGCACCGTGCCATCTTCGCCAAAGGTACCGTGCAGCACTGGGAAAATCACATCCACGTTGAGCGATTTTTCCGCGCTGGTGCGCAGGGCCGCAAGGGAGCTGCCGGCATGTTCGGCAGACGAGGGGACAGGCTGCACCACAACTTCTTTGCCATGTTCCAACAGAGCAGCACCTGGAGTCGCCTCTGGATCGCCGGCGCGTAAATGCTGTGTTTCGCCAGTCGAGGTAGGCAGCAAATGCGCCGCATCACCTGCGGTCAGCCAACGGCCATCCTTGGTAATTCCAATCAGATGGACGTCATACTTGTTTTGGTCCATGGCCTGAAGAACAGACGCCGCAGACAGCAGCGAAACTTCATGTTCGCCGCTGCGACCGCCAAAAAGAATGCCTACACGCAGTTTTTTCATGAGAGCGGAATGAAAGTTCAGTGTACTGCGAAGAGAAAGACTTCTCGCCCGCCAAATCGCTTCAATTCGCATTGCGTCGGCGGAGGTATAGCATTCGTCATGATCGGTGCCGCAGATTAAAGACATCCCGCATCCATATAAGATAAGCAGGCGAGTTGATGGAGGAAGCAGTCAATGAAGCAACGAACACTGGGAAACAACCTGAGGGTGTCTGAACTGGGCCTGGGCTGCATGGGGATGTCCGATTTCTACAGCGGTCGAGAGAGTGACCAGGATTCGATTGCGGTGATTCACCGGGCGTTGGAGTTGGGAATCGATTTTCTGGATACGGCCGACATCTACGGACCGCACAAGAATGAGGTGCTGGTGGGCAAAGCGATTCGCGATCGGCGGGACAAGGTGGTGCTGGCCACAAAATTCGGCATCCTGCGCGATCCCAAGACGGGCGCACCGGGGGGCGTCAACGGCCATCCCGATTATGTAAAGAGTGCGTGCGAGGCCAGCCTGCGGCGGCTCGACGTCGACACCATCGACCTTTATTACCAGCATCGTGTCGATCCCAAAGTACCCATCGAAGATACCGTGGGAGCTATGGCGGACTTGGTGCATCAGGGAAAGGTACGGCATCTTGGGCTCTCGGAGGCGGCTCCGGCGACCTTGCGGAGAGCGGTTGCGGTACACCCGATCACCGCGTTGCAAACGGAATACTCCCTATGGACGCGCGATCCGGAAGACGAGGTCCTCGCCACCTGCCGTGAATTGGGAGTTGGCTTTGTCGCCTACAGTCCGCTGGGACGCGGATTTCTTACCGGGCGATTTCGCAAGCTGGAAGACCTGCCCGACGACGACTATCGTCGCAATTCTCCGCGTTTCCAGGGGGAGAATTTTGCTCTCAATCTCGACCTGGTCAACAAGGTGGAGGAACTCGCTCGCGCCAAGGGTTGTACTGCATCGCAGCTGGCATTGGCGTGGGTATTGGCCCAGGGTGAGGACATCGTCCCGATTCCAGGCACGAAGAAGATGCAATACCTGGAAGAAAATGTCGGCGCAGCCTCGATTGATCTGACGGCTGCCGACTTGAAACACATTGCCGCCGCGGCCCCACAGGGAGTCGCAGCTGGACCGCGTTATCCCGAGTCCGCCATGCAACACGTCAACCGCTGAGTGCCGTCAAATCCATTCGCAGCGCGACAACGTGAATCACCACTCCGCTATCGACCGGCTGGGTGGTGATGCGCGTGCGATGTGTGGGCCGGAGCTTCATTCGCCGTCTCCGCAATCGCCTGGTCGATGATGGCATACAACTGATTGGGATCGACCACCTCAACATACGGTACTCCGGAGGTCTGATTCGTCACCACCCAGATGGTCGGGGTATGTTCGATACCGACACGCTGGCCCAGCGCATAATCTGCTTTCACTTCCGCCGCCAACTTACCTTGCGGATCGACCACAAACGGAAATCCTATGCCATGGTCCTGCGCGAACTTCTCCGCAAACGCGCGCAAATCCGCCGGCGTCTCGATGCTGCGCTGGTTGGCGAATACGGCATTGCGAAAATCATCGCCTAATTTCTTTGACTTGGTATCGAACCATCGCGCGTCCACCGCCGCCTGAAAACTCCAGGCGTGAAACGGCAGTGGAAAGTCATAGCGAATCCACGGAATGTGATATTTCGCGGCTGCGCCCATCAGCAATGGATTATCTTCTCCGCACATGGGACATTCCATGTCGTCGAACTCGACAATCGCAACCTTTGCTCCCGGGGGCGCCTTTAAGGGAGCTGCATCATGAACCTGGGTGTGGGGCGCGCCCTGCGCACGAAGAACTGGAGCGACGGCGATCAATACCGCAATGAAAAGAAGAGAAGGGACTCGTTTCAAGAAGAACACCTGCTGAATCGCCGGTTGCGACCTGATTCTATTTT
>JAJXZK010000059.1 GCA_021780095.1 Acidobacteriota bacterium
CAAGGTTAACATTGCGGCGTGCGGCACCAGTTGGCATGCCGGCCTGGTCGGCAAATATATGATCGAGCGGCTGGCGCGTCTGCCGGTGGAAGTCGACTATGCGAGCGAGTATCGCTATCGCGATCCCATTGCCGATCCCAAGGCGATTGGTCTCCTGATTACGCAGTCCGGCGAGACTGCCGACACCATTGCCGCGCAGCGGGAGATTGCGGCCAAGGGTTCGAAAACGCTGGCCATCTGCAATGTTGTGGGCGCGATGATTGCGCGTGAGGCCAACGGCTCCATCTACACTCATGCCGGGCCGGAGATCGGCGTCGCCTCTACGAAAGCATTTACCGCGCAACTGACGGCGCTGTTTATTCTGGCGCTCTACCTGGCGCAGCAGCGTGGAACGGTCGGTGCCGATGAAAGTCTGGCGCTGGTGGAAGAGCTGACACGCATTCCCAACAAAATTCGCGAAATTTTGAAGCACTGCAATCCTGCGTGCGAATCGCTGGCGAAGATTTATTCGAACGCCAGCGACTTTCTGTTTCTTGGCCGCGGCATTCATTATCCGATTGCGCTGGAAGGCGCGCTGAAGCTGAAGGAAATTTCTTACATCCATGCGGAGGGCTATCCTGCGGGCGAAATGAAGCATGGGCCGAATGCATTGATCGATGAATCTTTGCCAGTCGTTGTGCTGGCTACGCAAGACAGTGACGATCCAAACTCCAGGCTGCGATATGAAAAAACGCTCTCCAATATTCAGGAAGTCACGGCAAGATCGGGCCAGGTGATTGCGGTGGCGATGGAGGGGGACCAGGAAATCGCCCAACTGGTCAATCACGTCGTTTATATTCCGCACGCGCCGGAACTTCTTCTGCCGATTCTGGAAGTTGTCCCGCTCCAACTACTCGCTTACCATATTGCCGTGCGACGCGGCTGCGATGTCGACCAGCCGCGTAACCTGGCGAAATCCGTCACGGTGGAATAGGCTGCCCGGCAGATTCGCAGGCGGCGATACACGGTCGGTGGGTTAGTCGAAGAAGTCGCGATCTTCGTCTGCGAGGTGCGCTTTGGCTGCCCGAACATTGAACGTGATGCCGAGACCCGGTTTGTCCCAAACGTCGATGAAGCCATTCTTGACAATCGGGTCCGGTAAGCCGTCCACAATGTCGTACCACCACTCCGGATCGCCCTTCGCATATTCGAAGGCAATATAGTTCTGCGGCAGGGTGGCCCCCATTTGCACTTGCGCTGCCAGGCCGAACAGCCCATCAAAAATCCCGTGCGGAGCTACCAGGATGCCGTGGAGATTGGCATACTCGGCGATCCACTTCAATTCAGCAATGCCCCCCACATCCTCCGGGTCCGGTCCGATCACGTTGACCGCCTGGGTCTCGATCAGGTCCTTGAAGTTCTCCCGCAGATAGATTTCTTCCCCGGTATGGATCGGCGTTGACGTGCTGTCTGTCACTTGCTTGAAGACCTGAGCGTTCGGATAGGGCGCGTAGTCGCCGGTGATCAGGTCTTCCAGCCATGCAATGTGCAGCGGTTCCACGGCGCGCGCAAACCGAATCGCATCCTTGACCGTCCAGCCCGGGCCGCAGTCCAGCGCCAGCCCGATGTCATCGCCAAGCGCTTTTTTTGAGGCTTCGACGCAGGCGACAACATGGTCGAAGCCACGTTCCGTGAGCAGACCGCGATCCATGTATGGTGGGCCGCTCTTCCACTGCTTGCCGTACCAGGCGTCGGGGATGGCGGTTAGCATGGCCGTATTGTGAAAGCCGACCGGCTGCTTGAACAGTGTGAAGCCCTCCTTCGCCTCCTTCATCTTCGATGTGAGCTCGGCGTAATCCTGAGGGGTACGAGGTGTGAAATGAGGCGCGACGTTTTCAGAGTTTCCATAGGGGCGGACCCGGTCGCGTATCTTTCCGCCAAGCAGTTTATGGACCGGCAATCCGGCGGCCTGGCCTGCGACGTCCCATAGGGCGATTTCGATCGCGCTGACCGCCGCGCCCCAGGGCTTGAACGCGCCCATGCGGCGAATCTCCAGCATAATGCTGGCAACGTTCGTAGGGTCTTCGCCGAGCAAATACGGTTTGTAAAACAACACCATAGGCTTGAGATACGGCTTAGCGGACTCTGCCTGGCCGTAGCCGGAGATTCCCTGATCGGTGACGATTCGAACGGTTGGATTGCGGCCGATGATGGCACATTTGAGGTCGGTGATCTTGATCGGTGCGGACCCGGTCTGTCGAGCAGGTGAACTGATTGGCGCCGCCTCCGCCTGACGGGCTAAGACTGCTGCAGCGGCTGCCCCCGAAAGCGATCCTACAAATCCTCTGCGCGTCCACTCTCCCATCTGCATCTTCTCCTGGAGAATCTCGATGCCGCGTACGCCGAGGAACTCCAACGCTGCCGCGAAGTCATCCGTCCTCATTATTACCCGTGATTGAGATTACGGTTGCACGAAAGCAGGAATCCTTACGCACGGTGGGCGGCGACCACAGAAAGGGAATAAACAGACCGAATCCCTCTGTCTGTATGCATGGTTTTTTGTCGTGAGAGACGAAGTTGAGAAACAGTTCAACCTGCCGCGAGGGAGATATGAGATTTCTGGCATCCCGGAACATGAAGATAATAGAATGATGTGGCCGTTTGAAGTGCTTCCGGCGACTTCCGCGAGCCCCATTCTCTAGCGCTACCAACCAACCTTCTCCATCCATTTGCCGTCGAATCAGTTCAGTGTCGGTGGGAAGAAAGGTCGTAAATTCTTGATTCTTGTGCGAAAAGTTCTCGCGTCCGTCCTGCTGGGTCTGTTCACATGGACAGCCTCCACAGCCGATGCCTATTCGGTGCTGTCGCATGAAGAAACCGTTGACATGGCATGGAACGGACATATTGTTCCGCTGCTGCGGAAGCGATTTCCCAACGCCACGACGGATGATTTGCGCAAGGCGCACTCCTATGCCTACGGCGGCTGCATCATTCAGGACCTGGGATATTACCCATTCGGCAGCAAAGAGTTCAGCGACTTGCTGCACTATGTTCGGACGGGGGACTTCGTCAATAACCTGCTTAAGGAAGCGGATAACTTGAACGAATACGCATTCGCACTGGGAGCCTTGGCGCATTATCGCGGGGATACGATTGGCCATCCTTTCGTGGGAGTGGCGACGGCTCGTGAATATCCTCACCTTGAGAGCCGTTTCGGACCTTTCGTCAGCTATTACGACTCTCCCAAGGCTCACATCCGCACAGAGTATGGCTTCGACGTGGTTCAGGTTGCGCAAGGTCATTACGTCAAAGACGATTACACCAACTTTATAGGGTTCAATGTAGCCGCACCTTTGTTGGAACGCGCTTTCAAAGATACTTATGGCATCGAATTGAAGACAGTGCTGAAGCATGAAAACCTGGCCATCAATACGTATCGTTATTCGGTCAGCACGGTAATTCCGGAAATGACCCGTGCCGCAGTGCTCCATTACAGCAAGCGAATCCAGCAGCAGGTTCCGAACTTTGATCGCAGCCAATTTGTGTATCGCGTGAACCGCGTGGATTACGCACACCAGTGGGGCAAGCAATACCACAAGCCGGGATTGGGAGCGCATGTGATCGCGTTCATCCTGAAGATCCTTCCCAAGCGCGGTCCGTTTTCCGCATTGAAGTTGGAATTGCCCAGCGCCGCCGACCAGAAACTGTATCTCACCAGCATGCAGTCCACGGTGAACACCTATGAAAAAGATGTCGATCAATTGCGAAGTCAGCCCACACAGGATCGCGCTTTGCAGTTGAAAGATTTAGACTTCGACACCGGAAAGCTAGCCCAGCAGGGTGAATATCCGCTGGCCGATAAGACCTATGCGAAACTGCTGGAGACGGTGACGCACGATAAGAATGTCGAAATTTCAAGCAGCCTGCGCGCAAACTTGTTGGGTTATTACGATAGCTTCCATCCGCGGCATAGAAGCCGGTTCTATCCGGTGATTTTTTTAAGGAGGCAGCGGAAACTGGAGCGAAATCTGGCATTGTTGCGGGCCGTGCAGCCGCAGAAGGCCACAGTTGCGGTACCTTCCAGTTGGATGGATAAGGACTCGGACAATGCGACTCAGGCCGAACGCGCCGGGCTTCGATAGCATGTGGATGCGTCGCTGCGGCGATGCCTACTTTGGTTTTCTGGAACGCACCAACTCGTGCCAATCGCTGTCCGTCTGGTCGGCGTAGGCCACGGCAAAGTCAGCGACCGCAGCCTCAAATCTCCCCGACACGCCCATATAGCCTGACAACATGAAGCAATCCCCGGCGCGTGCGTGTCCGCGTGCTAGCAAATCTCCACACACGCGAGCATATTCGACAAGGCCGGCTTGCTTTAGATCGTCCAACTTCACCGACGCTTTGTGGTCGTTCAATTGTCGCACCAGGTAATCGCGGCCCCGCAGCGTGGTCCAACCTAGAAACGGGTCAGACTGTAGTTGCATGAGCCGTTCTCCTTCCACGACCCTTCGACCTTGATGGCTGTGGCGATGTCCTTTGTTGTTCGAATGCCGAAGATAGGGTGCGTAGGCGGACGAGACTTCCTCTTTGACCTGGATAAACAGTGGATCCTTCGGACCATCCCCTACCATGTAGACGCAGTAATCGCGCAGGCCCACGGACCCGGTTCCGACCATTTTGAAGGCCACATCGACCGGCCGATACTGCGCGAAGAACTTCTGCCGCTCTGCGGACAAGCTATCTGCATAGGTTTCAAGCGAAGCGACGATGCGATCTGCTTCTGCGCCGGTCAACCGTCTTAATACCGGAGGGGTGGACTTGAAGATGCGCGGCGGCTTCGTCGGCAACCCTGCTTTTGTTCTCTGCTGCGGAATACGTTTTATTGTCGAATTCCTTTGTCGGCCGTTCGCCTGCGTCAACGCTTCCAGAGTATCCTCTGCGGTCGCGCGCTCCGCCACTTGGAGAATTCGTTTAATAGTGGGAACATTTCGCAACCGGTGTACCTGGAATCTGGCGACTTCCAACACAGGCATTTGCGCAAACAAAGCCATAGTATGCCGATATCGATCCAGAAAAACCTCGGCGGCCTCGCGACAGTTGCCGTCATTCGCGCCGGCTTCGCGGCCGGCCAGTACCAGGCTGGTGGCCATTCGCTTGACATCCCATTCAAACGGGCCGGCGATGGTTTCATCAAAATCATTGATGTCGAATACGAGTCGCCCGTCGGAGCCGGCGTAGGCGCCCAGGTTTCGGACGTGAGCGTCGCCACACAGTTGGGTCAAGATACCGGTATTCGCTGCCAGCGAAAAATCATAGGCCATCACAGGAACCGCGCCGCGGAAGTATCCGAACGGAGAGGCTTCCATCCGTTCATATTTCAAGGCCGCCAGGGCTGGAACGCGGCCGTGCATGGATGTCTCCATCAGTTTCAGCGGATCTTCGCGACGCTCCTTCGCTTTCCATACTCCATGTTCCGTACGACGCATATGCTTGCGTCGTTGCTGACCTAATGCAAGTCGTTCTTGCGGTCTTAGAGACATGGTCATCGACTTTTCTTTACTCCGCCAGGATGCATAGATGCAAAAGCATTGTTTCCCAATTTCGTCTCCAACTTATCAGCAAGTTTACCCGCGACTCGCGGGAGGCTTCCGGGGCCAGGAGATCCCATCGCAATCTGGCATGCACAATGCGGTAAACTAGTAAGGAGATCGGGATACTCCCGCAATCCGCGCGCTTGCCAGTTGGATTCTCGCGTTTGCCGCCCAGCCAATCTACATACCAGAACAGGAAACTTCACTCATCGTGTCATCCGTTATCCGTAATATCGCTATCATCGCCCACGTCGATCACGGCAAGACCACCCTTGTCGATGCAATGCTACGTCAAAGCGGGACTTTCCGCTCCAACGAGGCGGTCGCCGAACGCGTCATGGACTCGAACGATCTGGAACGTGAGCGCGGCATCACCATTCTGGCGAAGAATACTGCCATCGTCTTTCACGATGCCAAGATTAACATTGTCGACACGCCGGGACACGCCGACTTTGGCGGTGAGGTGGAGCGCGCGCTGAAGATGGTCGACGGTGTCATGCTCTTGGTGGATGCCAGCGAAGGCCCGCTGCCCCAGACCCGCTACGTGCTTTCGAAGGCTCTGGAAGCGAAGCTGCCTCCCATCCTCGTGATCAATAAGATTGATCGCCCGGATGCGCGTCCGCAAGAAGTGTTGAACGAGGTGTATGACTTGTTCATCGATCTTGACGCGGGTGAAGATCAATTGGATTTTCCCGTGCTGTATACGAACGCGAAGCTAGGCACTTCGTCGACCGATGCGAAAACTCCTGGAACCGATCTGCAGCCATTATTTGAGGCGATTGTTTCGACGATTCCGCCAGCCACCGGAGATCCGAATGGGCCACTGCAAATCCTGGTGACGAATCTCGACTACTCGGACTACCTGGGACGCTTGGCGATTGCGCGTGTTTTTAACGGCACGCTGCGCACCGGAGATGAGGTTGCGATTTCCAAGCGCGATGGTTCGCTGGAGAAAACCAAGATTACAAAGCTGTTCAGCTTTAGTGGGCTGAAGCGCACCGATATTGAGGAAACGACTCTTGGCGATATTGTTGCGGTCGCGGGCATCAGCGGAATCACCATTGGCGAAACGATTACGAGTCTCGAAAGCCCGGCACCGCTGCCGACGATTTCGATCGATGAGCCGACGATTGCCATGCAATTTTTTGTGAACAACTCCCCATTCGCCGGTCGGGAGGGGCAATATGTCACCTCTCGCAATTTGCGCGAGCGGCTTGAGAGAGAATTGCTCACCAACGTTTCGATTCGTGTGGAAGACGCAGGCAACGCCGACAACTTCAAGGTGCTTGGTCGCGGCGAACTGCAACTCGCCATCTTGATTGAGATGATGCGCCGCGAAGGCTACGAGTTGATGGTCGGTCGACCGGAGATTGTGACCCGCGTGGTCGACGGTAAGCTGATGGAACCGGTCGAGCTGCTCACCATTGATATTCCAGAAAACTTTGTCGGAGTTGTAATGGAGCGTCTGGGGCCGCGCAAAGCGGAAATGGTAAAGATGCATAACCACGGCTATGGGCGTGTGCGTCTGGAGTTTCGCATTCCCAGTCGGGGCCTGATCGGCCTGCGCAATGAAATGTTGACGGAGACGCGCGGCACGATTGTCATGAACTCCTTGTTTGACGGTTACATGCCGCACCAGGGAGACATTCCGCAGCGTTCGACGGGCGCGTTGATTGCCGACCGTGCGGGGACAACGACAACCTACGCACTGGATGGGTTGCAGGAGCGCGGGGTCTTGTTCCTTGGGCCCGGAAATGAAGTCTATGAGGGCATCATCGTTGGCGAACATTCGCGGGATAACGATCTGGACGTGAATGCGGTGCGCGAAAAGAAGCTGACCAACATGCGCGCTTCCTCTGCGGATGATGCAATCCGCCTGGTGCCATTCAAGCCACAGAATCTGGAGCAGGCAATCGAATTCATTAACGAAGACGAGTTGGTGGAGGTTACACCCAAGAGCCTGCGGCTGCGCAAGAAAATTTTGCAGGCCAATCGTCGACCCAAGAGGAATGCGGTGCCCACCTCGGTCTAGGCAGGCTCCGGGCGGGGCTGGGCCGGCTGCATGGAGATTGTCGTGCAGC
>JAJXZK010000233.1 GCA_021780095.1 Acidobacteriota bacterium
ATAACAGCCTTCAAATTTGATGAAGTACTTGCGGCTGGTAAACGCGCGGGCCAGTCGGATGGCCGACATGGTCGCTTCGGTTCCGGAGCTGACAAATCGCAGCATCTCGATCGATGGAAATGCCTGACGGACCATCTCGGCAAGGTTTGCCTCGGTGGGTGTGGAAGCGCCGAAACTGACGCCTCGCGCGGCTGCCTCCTGCACTGCGCGCACCACCTGCGGGGCGGCGTGGCCCAGAATCATCGGCCCCCAGGAACCAAAATAATCCAGGTAACGATTGCCATCGGCGTCCCATAGATAGGCGCCTTCCGCGCGCACGACAAACGGCGGCTCTCCGCCGACAGCGCGAAACGCGCGCACCGGCGAATCGACGCCTCCTGGCAACAGAGTTTCGGCCCGCCGCTGCAACTGGCGAGAAAGCTGCATGGAACGTACGGTTGAAGTCATCGACTTTCAGTATAGGAGGAGCCGCGAAATTCCGATGAGCGCAGCCTGCGATGCTACACTGATCCTTCCCGGTATGGTTGTGTTCCGTCACTCCACCAGCCCCCATATTCCGCAGAGTTCGAGCGAGAGGGTCGTGCGGTTCGAGAACATTGCCCGCCGATATCCTTCATCCCCGGAACGCGACCACTGTGCCCAGTAAGTCTTCATCCAAGCCAACTCCCGCGATTACGTACGCCGACGCAGGCGTCGACATTTCCAGCGGCGATCGAACCAAACAGCGCATTAAATATCTAGCCCAGCGAACCTTTAACAAGCAGGTGCTGAGCGAAATTGGCGGCTTTGGCGGCCTGTTCAAGCTGGACACTGCGCGTTACAAAAACCCTGTGCTGGTTTCAAGCGCGGACGGCGTTGGGACTAAGTTGAAGATCGCCTTCCAAATGAACATGCACCATACGATTGGCGCAGACCTGGTGAACCACTGCGTGAATGACATTGCGGTGCAATCGGCAACGCCGATGTTTTTTATGGATTATCTTGCGTCCAGCGAACTGGATGGCGACGTGGCAGAGAAAGTGGTCTCTGGCATGGCCGATGCGTGCCGCGCCAATGGGTGCGCGCTGATTGGCGGAGAAACCGCGCAGATGCCGGGCTTCTACCATGACGGCGAATACGATCTGGCCGGCTTTATCGTCGGTGTTGTGGAACGTGAAAAAATCATCACCGGTGCCGCGATCCGGCCGGGGGATCTGCTGGTCGGGCTGCCCTCTACGGGACTGCACACCAATGGATACTCGCTGGCGCGCAAGCTGTTTTTTCAGGTTGCCAAGTACACGCCGGATCAATACGTGAACGAACTGCACGAAAAGGCCGGCATTGCGTTGATGAAAACGCATCGCAGCTATCTCAACATCATCCGCAAATTGACCGCCGCGGACCTGGTCGCGGGCATGGCACATATTACCGGCGGCGGCATTACGGAAAATCTGCCACGCATCCTGCCGAAGCATGTTTCCGCCACAGTAGAGCTGGGTTCCTGGCCAGTACTGCCGATCTTCGATCACCTGCAGGCGCTCGGCAACGTGGAGCGCGACGAAATGCTGCGGACTTTCAATATGGGCATCGGGCTGATCTGCGTTGTGCCGGTGGAGAAGTACAAGCGCGCCAAGGCACTTCTGGATCGCGCCAACGAGCCCCATGCCGTGATTGGAAAAATCATCAAGGGCGAGCGCCGCGTGTTGTACAACTAACTCCAGATGAAGCATCTCGGCATTCTACTTTCCGGTCGTGGCTCCAATTTTCTGGCGATTGCCGAAGCCATTGAGCGCGGCGAAATTGAAGACGCGGAGATCTCCATCGTTATTTCCAACCGCGCGCAAGCCCCCGGAATTTCGGCTGCCAGAGCGCGGGGGCTTGCCACAAAGGTGATTGAGTCCCGCGGACGAACGCGTGTCGAGCAGGATGCCGAAATCGTCGCGTGCCTGCAAGAACACGGTGTGGAGTTGGTCTGCCTGGCCGGATACATGCGGCTGCTGTCGCCGGAATTTATCGCCGCTTTTCAGAATGCCATCCTGAATATTCATCCTTCCCTTCTGCCGTCGTTTCCAGGCCTTGACGCACAGGCGCAGGCACTCGCGTATGGCGTCGCCGTCTCGGGCTGCACGGTGCATTTTGTGGACGAGCAGTTGGACCACGGGGTGATCGTGCTGCAGCGGGCTGTTCCGGTGCTGCAAGGCGACGACGAAGAAGCTTTTTCGGCGCGCATTTTGCAGCAGGAACATCTCGCGTATCCCGAAGCCATTTCGCGCGTGCTGAGCGGAAATTATGCAATTGTGGATCGGCGCTACGTGGCGCGTGCGACTCAGAACGCAACCTTGATTGAGGAATCCAAGTGATCCGCTTTACGAAAGCGCACGCCTGCGGGAACGATTTTCTCATCGTCGATGAGCTTGTCGAGGAACATCGGCTGGCAGAAGTTGCGCGGATACTATGCGCACGCAACATGGGCGTGGGCGCGGATGGAGTTGAATATCTCTCGCTCGGCGACAATGGCGCATATTCCATTCGGCTGTTCAACGCCGACGGCTCCGAAGGAGAAATCTCTGGAAATGGAACGCGTTGCGTGGCCGCGTACCTCGCTCAGGAGGATGATGCCAGTGAGTTTTCCATCCGCACTCACGCCGGATTGCGCCATTGTCGAATCCTGCAGCGTAACGCTCCGCGATATCTCATCTCCACCGAAATGGGAATTCCAACTCTGAAGGCTCACACCGTGATGCTGAAAGATGGCACATCTATCATCGGCGTAAATGTTTCGATCGGCAATCCGCACTTTGTCACATTCGTGGACACGCCGGATTTTGCATGCGTGGGACGGTCCTGGCAACAGATGGGAGCGGAAATCTGTGTTCATACCGATTTCCCGAATGGCACCAATGTTGAATTTGTGCGTGTGAAAGATACAAATAAAATTGAGTTTCGCATTTTTGAGCGAGGCGTCGGACCCACTCTGTCTTCAGGCACCGGTTCGTCTGCATCTGCGGCGGCAAGTATGCAACTAAAAGGCGCGGCTCGAACGTTAAACGTCGCGACTGAAGGTGGCGCGCAGACTGTCGAGTGGCCCAAAAAAGACTCCAGCCTGATGTTGACGGGGCCTGCCGAAATCATCGCCCACGGGGAGTGCCTGCTGATATGACGGCGCGATCGACACTGAACGCGCAGGCGTCGAAGCCTGCGATTCTTCCTGCCGCGCTGCGCGCCGGAGATGGCGTGCGGCTGATCTCTCCGGCAAGTTGGTTCGACCTCAACAAAGTAGAAATGGGAATGGATTCCTTGCGAGCACTCGGGCTGCAACCGCAATTAGGCGCGAATGCCCTGGCACATTATGGCCAGTATTCTGCCGGGACACCTGAACATCGATCAGAGGATTTGCACGCCGCATTTAGCGATTCTTCCGTGAAAGCGATCATTTGTAACCGTGGCGGTTACGGATCGGTAGAAATACTGAATCGTCTCGATCTGGACCTGATTAAGCGCAATCCAAAAATCTTTGTGGGATGCAGCGACATTTCCAGCCTGGAGACCTACATCCAGGATCAGACCGGCATGGTGGTGTTCCACGGGCCGATGGCTGCTGGAGATTTTGCGCGGTCCAACGGCGTTGATACACTCAGCTGGCGTTCGGCACTCTCGAAAGATCAGCCCTGGCAATTGGGGCCGGAAGCCGGCTTGCGCGTCCTGAAGCCAGGTCACGCGCAGGGACGTTTCTATGGTGGATGTCTCTCGATGTTGGTTGCCTCTCTGGGAACGCCATACGAAATCCAAACAGCAGGCACGATCTTGTTCTTGGAGGATGTCGGCGTAAAGCCCTATCAAATTGACCGGATGATGCTTCAACTGCGGTTGGCGGGGAAACTCTCCGAAGTGCGCGGCATTGTCTTCGGCCCTATGCTGGATTGCGTGCAACCAGGCAATGCCGACGAATTGCTGGACGCGGTGTTGTTGCGTGTTCTGGCAGATTTTCCCGGGCCGGTGGCGATCGGACTTCGTTCTGGACACGTGCTTGAACGGAACATCACGGTGCCGATCGGCATCGACAGTGAGCTGGATCTGACGAATACGCCGACGCTGCGGTTTGAGCCGTCGGTCGTTTGCCAGCAAGGATCACGATGAGCGAAATCCAACAGCCAGGCCGCAATGGACAAGCGGCTGCGACGCGGCACGTCCACTTGATTGGTATTTGCGGCAGCGCGATGGCCTCGCTGGCCGGCATGTTGCAGTTGCGCGGATGGCACGTGACCGGCTCCGACAAGGCCGCGTATCCGCCCATGTCCGACCTGCTGGAGCAGCTTCACATTCCCATCGCGCAGCCTTTTTCTGAAAGGAATCTTGAGCCTCGACCCGATCTCGTCATTGTTGGCAACGCAATTTCTCGCGGCAATGCGGAGCTGGAATGTGTCTTGGATCAGCGCATACCTTTCCGCTCCCTGGCGCAGTTGATTCATGAAGAATTCCTTGTCGATCGAGAATCGCTGGTGATCGCCGGTACGCATGGAAAGACCACGACGACCAGTATGCTGGCGTGGATCTACCAGACCGCCGCGACCAACCATCCAGAACTGGCGCCGTCATTTTTAATCGGCGGCATTGCGGAGAATTTCGGTTCGAGTTTTGCACTGCGTCCAACGCGTCCCTTTGTTTTGGAAGGCGACGAGTATGACACAGCATTCTTCGACAAGGGACCCAAGTTCCTTCATTATTTTCCCGATGCGTTGATCCTGACCCACGTGGAGTTCGACCACGCCGACATCTATGCCGATCTGGAATCCGTGAAGACGGCGTTCAAACGCCTCGTAAATCTGGTGCCTCGGCGAGGACGCATCGTCGCCTTCGACGGATCTGCAAATGTGACTGAATGTGTGGCGCGCGCTTTTTGCGCCGTCGAGCGATACGGGTTTGCGCAGGATTCACACTGGCGCATCGTGGAACTTTCGATCCAGGGCAACGCAAGCCGTTGGCGCATCGAGCGAAATGGACAGTCGTGGCTGCAGGTCGAGATGCCGATGATTGGCGAGCATAACGTGCTGAACGCAACTGCTGCGGCGGCGCTCGCGGCCGGTCAGGGTGTTCCGCGGGAGGACATTCGGCGAGCGCTTCAAACTTTTCGCAGCGTCAAGCGACGCCTGGAAGTCATCGCGGAGGTCAACGGCGTCACGATCATCGATGATTTCGCGCATCACCCTACTGCTATACGAGAAACACTGCGCGCGTTGCGGCTAAGATATCCGGAGTCGCGCCTGTGGGCTGTCATTGAACCGCGGTCCAACACGCTGCGCCGCAACGTTTTTGAGCAGGAGCTAACGGACAGTCTCGCGCTGGCGGATGGAGTTGTGCTCGCAGCGGTATATCAGGCAACAAACATCCCGACGGATCAGATTTTGCATCCGGAACACATTGTGCAGGCGCTCGAATCTTGTGGACATCCCGCGCGACAGTTGCCGGACGTGTCTGCAATTGTTGCCCACCTCGCTGAAAACTTGAAATCCGGGGATGTCGTTGCCATTCTCTCCAACGGCGGCTTCGACGGCATCTATCAAAAACTTCCAGAAGCTCTTCGCAGCGGCGCAGGCCGCACTGTGACTCCATGATTTCCGCGCTGACAATCCTTCTGTACTATGTGCTACTGGTCCCGATCGGCGCGCTGCTAGGTTTTCCGTGGACATGGATTACAGGAGATGTCACGTTTCTGTATCGCTTTTCCATGTGGATTGCTGCTTCCGGCCTGCGTCTGGGTGGGATTCGCATCGACGCTTCAGGATTCGAAAATATTCCGCCCGGAACGGCGTGCATCTTTATGGCGAACCATGTTTCGAATCTTGACCCGCCCTTGTTCATGCCGCTGATTCCCGGCCGCTCCGCTGTCTTTCTAAAGAAGACCCTAATGAAAATTCCGGTGGTTGGAATGGCCATGCGGATGGCGGATTTTGTGCCGGTCGAGCGTCGCGGCAATCGCGAAGATGCGCGCGACAGTATCGACAGAGCTGCCAAAGTACTGGCGTCCGGCGTGCATCTCACTGCCTTCCCAGAAGGAACACGCTCCCGTACCGGGAAGCTGCTTCCCTTCAAGAAGGGCCCGTTTTATCTCGCTCAGCAAACGGACGCGCCTATTATTCCGGTGTCGATCTACGGCACTGAAACCATGATGCGAAAAGGTAGTTTGAAGATTTTTCCCGGCGTGGCGCACATCCACTTGCATCCGCCGCTGTTCGCTGCGGATTTCTCCACCCGCGAAGAACTGATCGACGCGGTGCGCCAATCCATCTCCGCCGGTCTGCCAGAATGGATGCGCGACTAGCGCGGCCGGCGCTGATTGACGGTTAGGACGCGCTCTTCAGAATGGCGTGGAACCCGCTTGCCATCACCTGATGTCTCTTGCTTTGCGCTTGCGCAACGTCTTTGAACGGGCCTATCTGCACGTGCAGGAACTTATCATGTTTCTCCGCATAGATTCCCGCGTGGAAGCCTTTTCTGCGCAACTCCGCCACCAGTCTTTCGGCATCTTTGCGATTGCCGACGGCCCCCACCTGAACCATGATGTGCGCGCTGCTCTTTTCGATGACTG
Organism: Acidobacteriota bacterium; assembly: GCA_021780095.1. Next base: position 6,566 of record JAJXZK010000233.1, read on the forward strand.
GCGCATTGTCGTTCCGGATGACGGGTGGCGGCATCTTCTTCTTTTCCACCACTGGAGCTGCAGCGTGTGCGATGGTGGTCATCGCAATGGGATGCAATGCAACCGGGGGCGTGGATGGAGCAGCCACCGTAGGATGGGGGTTGACGTTGCCCGCAAGATTCGCGATGGGGGTAGGCTGATTTGACGCTGCCAGCGGCGTGGGCTTCGCCAGCTGGACCGCTGGCTGCGCAACGCTGCTGCTCGCCGGTGCCGAATTAAATGAGAGCGAATGCTTTCCTGTCCCGGCACCGCCAAAGGAATATCCGAGGCCAAAAAATACAGCTGAAATCAAGGAAGCCGCAAAGAAGATTGCAAGGATGGTGCTGGTGCTCCAGTGCACTTCCACCGAATCGTGAACATCAAAATTCTCTTCGAACACAGCCGTCATGGCTAGATATCTCCGCCAGTTTTTGTTTGAACTGCTTGACCCACTTGCTTCAGCAATGAGACCAATTCCAGAGGCAGCGGAAACACGATGGTAGTGTTCTTCTCCGCGCCAATTTCGCTGAGCGTCTGCAGATACCGCAATTGCATGGTGATCGGCTGCTGCGCCAGAAGTGTTGCCGCTTCCACCAGTCGTTGCGCCGCGTTGAACTCGCCTTCCGCGTTGATGATCTTGGCTCGCTTCTCGCGCTCCGCTTCCGCCTGGCGCGCCATGGCGCGCAACATGGACTCCGGCAGATCCACCTGCTTCACTTCCACGCTGACAACTTTCAATCCGTACGGGGAAGTGTGCTGGTCGATGATGGTCTGGATTTTCAAATTCAATTTCTCGCGATGGGCCAGCAATTCATCCAGCTCGACCTCGCCCAATACCGACCGCAACGTGGTCTGTGCGAACTGCGACGTCTGATATACGTAATTCGAAACCTCCACCACCGCCTTGGCGGCATCGATGACGCGGAGCGTTATGACAGCATTCACTTTCAGCGTGACGTTATCGCGGGTGATAATGTCCTGCGCG
>JAJXZK010000330.1 GCA_021780095.1 Acidobacteriota bacterium
AGATGCCTAAATCGAGCGGTCGCAGGGTGTCGGAAGCCATCAATTTCGCGTTGATATCCTCGGCAATGGCGCTGTCGGCGCGCTGGGCGGACGAAGCGTTGGTTTGTGTTGCGTTCGCGGGGGGCGGCGGAGCGGCCTCTTGCGCCAACAGGTGGATGCTGAACAAGCCCACGCCAGCCGCAACCATCGCGATCCGGAGATTGCGACCCACACGCGACTTGTTGCGCCGGAAAGTCGACGGAGAACCCGAGAAGGGGGTGGAACCCGTGATCGTCACAGAACTATCCTTCATAGGAGATATTTTCTCATCCTATGCAGACGTCGCCGCCGCCAAAAAGTTGCTCGAAAGTTGATGCTGCAAATTCAAGCTTGCTCAATTACCCAAGCCTCCGAGCTGGATGACTAAACGAAAACCATTAAGATATCGCGCACAAAGAATTTCAGCCCACTTTCGTAGCGTTGATAGTGTCCGGCATGCAGGAAAAGCTGAAACACTTTGGCGATTCGATTCACATTCGGCGCTGCACGATCCCGTAAGAACGCGATCTTCTGCTGCAGGAGGAGCGCGGTGGCGTGGCTCCCTGGCGCATTGGAGCACAGCAGGTGGCGGCGCAGTTCTTCGAGTTCCCGCGCTGTCGCCAAATGTTTGGCTGGCTCATCGCGCTTCCCTTTCCGCAGTCTTTGCAGGAGTGAAAGCCCCGAAAGGGCGGCTATCTCAGTTCCGATTTGCTGGCCCGCATGGAGCCGATATCGCAGCAAGGGTTCGCTAATAAATGCGAGCTTCGTGTACACCACCATCATCCAGGCGATCCAGCCGTCGTGGACCCAGATCGCGGGAACCGGAATAAACAAATACCGCAGGTTGGCCCGCACCATCAACGTGGCGCCTGTGACTACGTTCCTCTTTAACAGGACGTCGATGCCGCGTCCGGACCGAAACCGCTTCTGCTCACGAGGCGGGAATAAGATGCTGGGCCATAGACGTATGCCAATCGGCCTCGATGTCGCGTCGATAAGCTCCGCGTCACAGAAGACAGCCCCCAGCGAGGGGTCGCGCTCCATCATCTCGGCTTGGCGGGCGAGCTTTCCTGGCAGCCAGATATCGTCCTGATCGCTTAGCGCAATCAGGTCTCCGGTGCAGAGGCCGATGGCTTTCTCAAAATTCTTGGTTGAGCCTAGATTTTTGGGATTGCGGAAGAATCGAACGGGAAAGGATGCGATGCGGGCGAATTCTTCGATGATTTCAGCAGTGGCGTCGGAAGATCCGTCGTCGCAGACCACCATCTCATCCGGCAGGCGCGTCTGCGCAGCAATGCTTTGCAATTGCTCGTGCAGGTACTTCTCACCGTTGTACGTACACATCGCGACAGAAACGCGGGTCATTTCCATTCCTTGCCAAAGAGGGACAAAATAAAGACCAGCGTTCGCTTTGTCCCGGAGCGCAAGGCCTGATAGTAGGGCCACAAACGGCGAGCGGCGACGTAGTGAGGACCGAAATTTTTCTGGATAGTGCGGTAATTTTCGTTTTCGTGGAGCCCGCTGTGGGACACGCCCCCCGTCCCGTGCACAGCAATGACTTGCTCAAATATTCTGACCTTCTTCCCGCTCTTGAGTAAACGCTGGTTTAGATCGAAATCGGCATAGATTTTATAGGTGGTGTCATACGCGATATCCGGGGTGCGTCGATAAAAGGTGCCTTGATGATGCCAGGTGTTGACTACTCGAAGCTGAAATCCAATCTCTGGGCGAAAAATCTCCCCGTCGTCCGTCATCACGGCGAACGAGGCGACGTCTATTTGGTCTTTGAGGCACGCGGCGAGCGTTTCGGTTGGAATTGATATCAAGGTGTCGCCTGCGTTGAGGTGCAAAATGTACTCGCCTTCGGCTGCGGCAATTCCCTTGTTCATTGCGTCATAAATTCCGGAGTCGGGTTCGCTCAGCCAATAATCGATTTTGTCGTCCCAGTCTCGCAAAACTTCTACCGTGCCGTCGTCCGAGGCGCCATCGATCACGATCAGTTCAAACTCGCGCGGATCGAACGTAAAGATGTTGTTGAGGAGGCGAATGCATTCCTCCCGGTCGCGAAACAGCACCATGATGATGGAAAGGAGAGGCCTTTCCGCGCGAACCTCTCCCCGAACCCGGCGACCACCCTCCACACGCTGGGTCCTCTCCGAGGGCATGTCGCTAAGGTCTCCGGGTGGTGCTGAATCTGTCATCGATGCAGTCGAAATCCATGATGTCGGTCACCCTAGCGGAGTTCCGCTGATGGATTGGAAGTCCGCTTACTATTACGAAATCTCAACGACGGGGAGATTGGATAGAATCGCAGCCTCTTGCGCCTCATCCAAAAATGCGAGTCTACCCTTTTCGTCCCGCGATTCCCGAAATTTTCCATGCACGAAACCCGCGACCGGCGTGAGCTCAGGAAGAGAATCGGGCTTCAGATCGCGACGCACAAAAAACGCGTCGTTGCCTGCCATAGTACAGCACACGAAGGCGTATCCTTTTCTGTTACCAAGTCTGCAAAGTGCCGCCAGCGATGCGCCGTAATAGATGTTGGAGTGATGCGCTTTCGTCCTTTGGAAATCGGCGCTATAGGGAATCGTCACGGCCTTGTCCGGACCGAAACGGTGGTTGTATTCCACGATGACGATTGCCGGGCTTACGACATCGATCGCTTCCCAAACCCAATAGTCATTTCCGTCGATATCGATCGACAAGAGACCGAGGTCGCCGCTGATCCCGTGAGCGAGGATAAGGTCGTTGATATTTTCTCTGTTGATGAACGCTTGTTGCACGTTCAGACCAAATCGCCAAGATACGTTGTCCTGCCTGATACGGGCGATATTCGCCTCGCTGCCGTCCATCACCAAACCGGCCCAATTGTCGTTGACCATTAGGAATCGGGTGTTGGCTTCCAGGTAGTCCTCGACCCCGAATTCAATAAACACTTTGTTCGATATCGGCACGTGCCGCAGCAAATGCTGCAAGATGCCATCTTCGCCCCACTGCGAATAAACGCTGAACTCCGCAGCCTGAATCTCATGAGGCTTGAGATCACTTAATTGGCGACTCTCTACTCGTCCAAGAGCCTCCTGCATCCGCCTGCAGCGCTGGTCAATGGCTTCGCAACGCTCTTCAATGGCTCGGAACCGCTCCGAAAATTTCTCCCTAATAGACGTCAACATTCTCCTTCTCCTCTCCTTGGACCGCCTTGGTGATCACCTGCGCAGATATGCCGAATCAAAATAGGCCAGCGCATCACACCGCCTGGGGAAGCCTAGGATCCGTGAGTGCATTGGCGAAATAGTCAACCTCCCGCTGGTGAAATTCCTCTACAAAATGGTCCCTCATAAGAAGGAAATCAAAGTAATAATGCTCCTTGGTTAACTTATAGAAAAGCAATCTTTTAATAGAGCGAATATCGGAGACCTCGAATAAGCCCATAAGACTTCCGAAGTTGTCGTAGATGAATAGTTTTCCGTAGCCCGCGGTGCGGAGAAATTCCAGCGTGCCCAAGCAATCGCTGACAAAGTGAGGGTTTGAAAACGTGTCAACTTCGAAATATACGAAGGGTAAAGAATTCGTAATAAATTCTTTCGCCCCGGCAAGTACTTCGAAGTCGTGGCCGTCAGTATCAATTTTCAGAAGGTTAAAATCGCCGTGTCCGCTGTATTCTTTGACAATTGAATCAATTGTTCGCTTGGTAAATCCGTCAGCCTGCCCTCCAGCTTCCTTTCCCGTCAAATTAATGTTTGCAGTTCCGTTTGCTTCGCTAATGCGAGCCGAGGTATTCCCCTCCGATGACGAACAAATGTAGGTCAGGATGACGACGCTCCTGTCTCCTTCCCAATTTGAGTTTAGGCATTTTCTAAATCGCGGATTCGGCTCGACAGCGAGAAATATATCTGCGTTCACAGCTTTTTCCAACGTGAATGGTTCTTTGAGAGCAGCGATCGTGTCGCCTACGTTCGCACCGACGTCAATGCATTTAATCGCGCCTAATTTCGCTCGGACAAATTGCGCCAGACGCCCCGGAAGCCGATCGTAGAAAGGGAACTCCTTCAAATATATGGGCAGGGCGTGGGATAGAGGCATCGTCAACGCTCGGCCATGCACTTTCATTGAGCACAGGCCGTCAGCATCGATTTTGACCATTATGCGGCGTAACGCGATGCAAAGCCTCTTAGTGAGTGGATTGCCATTTAAAACCCCATCATAAATAGCACCAGGAATCAATTTATTGTCTCCATTGCTGCCCCAAAGAAGCTCACGTTCACCGGCGACCAGCCCCGTGGTGCGGTTAGTGCGTTGCTAGAATTTTTTCATAAACCGAGTATGTTTGTTGCGCACATATATCCCATGAGAATTGCTTGACACGCTCCTTACCTTTTGAGATGAGCGAGAGTCTCAGTTCGGGCGATTGGACAATCTTTTGCAATGCGGCTGCCATCTCGTGAATGTCTCCTGCATTGAAATACATCGCAGCGTCTCCAGCGACTTCGGGCATCGAACTTGTGTTGCCGGATAAAACTGGGCAGCCGCATTCCATCGCTTCCAGGAGCGGAATTCCGAATCCTTCGTAGATCGACGGATAGACAAAGGCTTCTGCCGAAGCATAGTAGCTGGCTAGCTTCGCGTCATCCCCGGTGACGGAAACGATACGGTCCCGGGGCACCCCCAGCTTGTCAATTCGCTCGTACTCGTTCGCTCGCAACGGACCGCCTCCAAAGCAGACCAGTTGATGAGTCTTGAAGAGTTGCGATTGAGCGAAAGCCGCTACGAGGCCAAGGAAATTCTTGTATCCAGCTCGCTCTCCGACATAGAGGAAGAAAGGATCTTGGGTCCGGGTAGGCGGCTCGGCTGGTGGAGCTAGCGATGACCCATGATAAACGACACTCACCTTGTCGGGGTTAATGTTGTAGAGACGAATCAAGTCTTTACGCGTATTTTGCGAAATACAGATTATGTGGCTGACGCGTTGATAGACTGCCTTTCTTATTTTGATTGTCTTTTTACTTAAGGGAAAGTATTCCGGGAATAACTCCTCGATCGTGTCGTGAACGGTGATGACGGTCTTTGCTGAGGAATTGGATGTCCGATGTCGCGAGTAGTACGTCTCGTGGACGATGTCGGGCTTATAGATTGAGGAAAAAATATAAAATCCGATGGGATTGATTCTACCCACCGTCCTTCTTCGTGCCGCCAATATCTCAGAATGAAAACCACGAACGGGTATATCTGCTTTTTTCGCGTGGAGGAAGCGACTCTGGTAGAGGGGCGAGACTACCCGTACTGCAGCATCCGGGTATCGATTGATTCTGGAAGCGAGTTCCACAAAGTAACGCGAGATGCCGCCGTACTTCTGGGTTGAGAATATTTTATAGTCGTAGCAAATCTTCATTATTTTCCTAGGCTTGTATGTCCGTAGTTAGTCGTCAACGATGGTCGACGCAACCGGATTCAGAGATACAGTTTGAAGTTTCATCTGCTTCATGACCCTGGGGATATACCAAGCGTAGGGTATCGCGGCCAAAACAATATACGTGATGACGGTGGCCCAGGGAACGCCGGCGATGCCATAGTGATGGGTCAATAGTACCTTCACCAGCAAGCAGCCGATTCCGAAAACAGTGGCAACGAACACCTGAAATTTCACGATGCCCGCGCCGTTGAGGAACATGGCGAGGGTGTTGCCGCAGTTACTTACCACAGCCCATACAGCCAATCCCAGCATCAACATAAAAGAAGGATGGATGCCGGGACCGACCCACCACAGGAGCAGCTTGTTGGAAAACACCAGCAGCGTGGCGGAAACAATGGAGGCGAATGCAAACACTCCCAGCAAGGTGCGGGAGAGCGTGCGCCGAACCCAATGCATGTCTCCGCGAGAGATTGCCTCGCCATAGGCGGGCCACAGGGGCATCATCAGCATGGCGACGACGACCGTAATGACGGAAAACATGCGTTGCGGGATGGAAAAGACGGTGACATCCGCGACGCCGAGGATGCGGGCAATGATGAAATTGTCCGCCGAGTAGGAAACCGCGCTTACCAATTGAAGGACGAAGAACAGCCCACCGAGAGTGGTGATCTTCTGGATGATTTTGCGCGATACCAGATGCCATTGCGGCAGCAGGTCTCGCCGGCTGATACCGAAGAAGAAGGCCGCGTTCATCCAGGTCCCCAACACCGGCGCGCCGGCAAAGGCCACCACCAGAGCAGCCAGGCTGAGGTGAAAATGGACGACGGCAACGATTCCGACCAGGATGAGGACGCTGGAGAATATCTCCCATAAATTCGTCAGAAATCCCTGCTGCAGGCCGAGCTGGGTGCGTTGCACAACATCAAGAGGGATATTGAGGGCGAAGCAGAGCACAAAGACGAGCATGGCTGGTCCAGCCTGGGCGCGGGCGTCCGCTGTGGTTGCGCGAAACAGGTTGCCCCAATCGACGAAGCTGTAGATGGAAAGGAAAAACGCGACCAGCGCCGCTCCAATCAACGTCAACACCGCGATTCCGCTGGAGATGGCGCCTCGGATTCCCTCCCAGTCGTCTTTCCCGAAGGCGGTAGAGACGGTGTTGAGGACGCCATTTCCAATTCCGAAGTCGGCGAAGCCCGCCATGGCCAGCACGGAACTGATGGTCATCCAGAGGCCAAAACGTTCATTGCCAAGGTAGTGCAGGGTGAGCGGGACAGTAATGAACGACACGCCAATGCGCACGGCGCGAGAGATTCCGGAGGAGATTCCAGTGATGGCAGCCCTGCGATGGCGGGCTGCGGACCGCGCTGCCGGATCGGAACTGTGCATCGCGGTCGATTGCAGGTCTTTCCGCGTCTCCCGCAAGATAGCGATGACATTCATTGAAACCAAACTCCGAGGGCGATGAAATTCATAGGATGCGGGGATTCGAAGATGCGCCTGCGCGCGGTATCGCACGGGAATACGCTTCGAGAACAGTCATAGTTTACGGGAGCGGAATTCATTCGCGGTAGTTGGCGGGTGGGGGCGTGATGTCTGAGAGCTTCTTGAAGTCTTCCTCAGGTAGCTTGAGGCCAGCGGCGGCGACGTTTTGTTCCAGGTGCGCGACCGAGGACGTTCCTGGAATGGGAGCGATGACCGGCGAGCGGCGCAGCAGCCATGCAAGCGCTACCTGCAGCGGAGTCGCACCTAACTTCTTTGCGATTTCTTCCAGAATTTGATTGGCCTGGCGGTTCTGTCCCAGGGGAGCCCAGGGTACGAAGGTGATTCCGTGCGCTTCGCAGTGGTCCAGCAGATAGTCCCATTCTCGGTCGGCAAAACCATAGCGATTTTGCACGGCCACGATCGGCACAATCTTTTGGGCACGCTGCAAGTGCTCCAAAGTAACGTTGGAGAGCGCGACGTGGCGGATCTTGCCTTGCTCGCGCAATCGGGCGAGCGCGCCGACGGAAGCATCGAAGGAGACTGCAGCGTCCGGAATGTGCAGATAATACACGTCAATGTGGTCGAGACGGAGGCGCTCTAAACTGCCCTCGACAGCCTCTTCGAGATGCTTCGGACCGGCGTTATGGATCCACTGGCCGGGGCCGACACGTTCCCATCCTCCCTTTGTCGCCACCACCACGCCTTTCGAATACGGAGATAAAGCCTCTGCAATCAACTCCTCAGAGATGCCGGGACCGTAGGAATCGGCGGTATCGATGAAGTTGACTCCCATCTCGACTGCGCGACGAAGGGTCGCGAGGGCGGCGTTGCGGTCCTCAGGGGGACCCCAGATCCCTTTGCCGGTCAATCGCATAGCGCCAAACCCCAGTCGGTTGACTGAAAGATCCCCTAATTGAACGGTTCCGGCAGCGGCGGCTGAGATGCTGTCTGATGTCTGCGTCATGCGATCCGAACTCCTTCGTCTGGTTGACATTATGTACTGAATTGCTATACTCAACGAACCTTTTAACTTAACCCGAGCTCTTGTTCAACGGACCTTCAAATCCCCCATGCGAAGCCGTACGATCGAGTTATCTTTTGTCGCGCTTGTTTTGATGCCGTTCTTCCTTGTGTCCCCTGCCTGGGCTACACAAAAGCAACGGACCATCATTATTGCACTCGACCAATCTGGCAGTATGCTGCGAAGCGACCCTGCCAGGCTGCGAGTGGAAGCCGCGGGCCTACTGTCCGCCACAGAAAATCCAAACGACCAAGTCGGCGTGATTGTGTTTGGCGACAGTGCCCGTTGGCTGCAGAAGCCAATCGAGCGCAACCGGTTCGACTTTTCACTGCTGGATAAGATCGGTTCTTCAGACGCCCACACTTCCTTCGCGCCGGTTCTTAACTCGGTGGAAGATTACCTGGTTGGGCAGCCTGCCTCATTCTTTCAAGATAACGACATTTCCCTGGTGCTGCTGACAGATGGTCGCAGCGATCCGGCTAATCGACTTGCCGATGAGGACCGTTCGCGGGCGTTGTCGATCGCGAACGAGAATGCATGGCGACTGAAGGTCTACACCATTGGCCTGGGGAATGATCTTGATTTGGACTTTCTCGATCGCCTCGCACGCACGTCGAATGGATTGTCCATCCAGGCTGCATCGGCGTCCGATCTTCCAGAAGCATTTCTGCGGGTTGCATCGCGAACGGCGGCACTGCCGGTGTACATCCGCAGCTCGTCTGCGCAAAATCTGACATGGACGGGAAGGCCCGACCGGGTCGTGGTCGTGTTTACCGGCGAGCACGCGGGTACGCTGCAACTGCAGGGGCACATGTTGTATCGCTCCCCGCACGTAGCCGTGGCAGAGGAAGACGCTGGCGCCGGGAACACAAAACTTTCGTGGTCTGGCAATGGCCACGCATTTCTGTGCGTTCAAGAGCCGTTGCGGTTGTCGGCGGATGGCGAGTTCCCTTCCGCATTGTTGACTGATGCGTCCCGCCCGATCATGCTGTCGCTCAACAGCTCTCGTGGCTCGGTAAAAAGCGCATTCTTTTTGCAAAGTGCGAAAGCCCACCTGGAACTGGCCGGCCGTGACAGTGAGGTTGTGCCGCTGAATCAACAAACCGATCTCAGCCAATTCGCAGGCGAGCTGCAGGCTCGCAGTGCTGGAGCGTTTCGAGCGCGGGCGTATCTGGATTCTCCGTATGGCGAGGTGGAGACGTACCTTGGCGACCTGACAGCGGTTGTGATGCCGGTTGCGATTCCGCAGCAAGTGTCGGCGGGCGTCTTCGATCCGTTGCCGCGGGATTGGTTTCAGAAGAAGCTGCTGATCCAACCACTGCTGCCGGTCGGTGCGGTGAATCTTCAATTCACCCCGCAAGAGGCGGCGGATAGCCCTGCAGACCGTATGCCGGAAAGCTTGCACGTTTCAGCAGGACGGACTTCGAAGCTGAACATGATACTTCAAGGCGACCCTGGGCAGGTGCATGTGATTGACTACGCCGCCACATGGAACGATGGCAAGACAGAAGTCACTCGTCGCGGCTCTCTGCGGGTGGTCACGCGGCAAATGACGGTTGGAGGGTTGATCCAAAATAAATGGCCGTGGGCAGCGGCGATGCTGTTGGTCCTGTGCGTCGCTGGTTCGGCTGTGTGGAGCTTCTGGCCGCGCCCGTTGCAGGCGGATTTGATTGTGCGCCAGAATGGCACTCAGGTTCTTCGGTTGCGCCTGCCGGCCCAGTTGCGTACACGCATGCTGCACGTTTCCGAAGGGCAGATCGGTAATAGCGCGGGAACCAGTCGCGCTGTCATCGCCGGCCCGCAATCGCGAGAATTACTTTCTCTCCAAAGTACCCGCAGGCGTGGCAGGTGGACGATCGTCGCTCGTCCGCGCGCAGCCCATGCCCCGGCGCCCCAGGTCCACAAGTCGGCAGAGATCGACCTAAGGTCCATCCACGTTCCAGTCTTCGCTACGGAAGACGGGACTATACAGATCAACGTGCTCTACAGCTAGATCCTCGAATAGAAGGTGTGCCATGCTTCACCGTACATTGCTCATTGGCCTTGGTGGAACCGGAATAGACTTGCTGCGAAAGTTCAAGACTCACTACGGCAAGTATTACGACAAGGAACAGAAGTACATTCAGATCCTGGGGATCGACACGACCAACCAGCGAACGGACAGCTCCGATCCGTTCCTTGAGAATCACGAGTTTCTCCACCTTGGAAACCCCGTCATCACGTCGGCGAATGTGATGCAGTTTCGCAAGCGGAACCAGTTTCGCTGGCTGCCCGACGATCTTCCTGCATTTTCGGTCGCCACCGGCGCGGGTATGCGGAGACTGGTGGGTCACGTCGCCTATTTCTGGCGCGGTCAGGATATTGCGGCGCATATCGAACGAGCCATGCACACGCTGAACCATGCGGAAGTCAGCGGCGAGTTCGCCAATGTGGTGGACGGAGCCCAGACCCGTGTTTTCATCATCAGTTCGGTATGTGGCGGCACCGGAACCGGCATGTTTTTGGATATTGCTTTTCTGGTGAACCATCTGTTCACCCGGCACAATTATGAGACGGTTCGATTCGGCATGCTGTTTCTGCCTTCAACGTTTCGCCAACTCGGCCAGAGCGCGCAATACGCAACCCTTGAAGCCAATGGATACGCAGCCCTGCAGGAACTGAATTACTACATGGCCGATTCCTTTTCGCAGACCACGCTTGCCTCACCGGCGGACCAGCTCTCGGGCGAAATTCCCATTTGCCCTAGCCCGTTCGACATGTGTTTCATGCTGGGCGGTACAGATGAAATAGGCAGGCAGCTGTCTTCGTCCGAGGATCTGTATCAGCGGACAGCAGAATTCCTATTCTCTGCGGTTGCGATTCCGCAGATTCAGGAACACATTGTCGATTACCACGTCACCAACGCGCGCCTCAGTTATGCGTCGTTCGGATCGTTCTCCGTTCCTCTGCCGAAGGCGCGCTACGTGGAAAAATACTTGCTGCACATCGGACGCGAATTGCTGGAAGATATCTTTGCGCCGATTCAATCGGGGTGTGATGCGCGTGCCAAAGACATCCTCAGCGGCACCCGGATTTCTGAGCTGCGCGATCTTGAATCGCTGGCCGCGCTACGCCAAGTTGAGAGCCTGATGCATTCGGAGGTCTTTCTTCATGGCGAAGGGGGTGGTCAGCGACAGACGACCGACAACATCACCAAGGAATACGAAATCTGGATGAATATTCGGCCGCGTGTGGTGCAGCAAGCCATGGCCGAAGTCACCTCCATTGTCGATTCCATTGAGCAAGAGATCCTAGGAGAACGCAAGCGGCAGACTGCGCTCGATCGAGGCGTGCTGGCCAGCCAGTTTGAGATCTGCAAAACGGTTTTGATCCAGCTCCAGCAGGTGCTCGATACAGTTGCGGTGGTTCCTGCAACGCTGACAGAGGCTGAAGTCTTGAAGACGTACCGCGAAGAGCGGTTCCTCGGAGGCAAGTCGGCGAGCGAACGCATGGCGGGCTTCCGCGAAGAGTTGCCGCAGGCGGCGCAGTCGCAAATCGCCAGCGAGCTGCGCGGCCAGGTGCGTTCCCTGGTGGGCAAGCTGCGCACGCGCTTCAGTGACGAAGCAGCCGCCCTGGGAGCGCTCATCGCCAATTCGGAATTTATCGCGAAGGAGCTGCAAGGCAAAGCGGAGCAGTTTCTTTCCAACCGCCGCGCCACTTCGCGGACTGTGAACTTTTCGAACACAGGGATCGGTGCCGCCAACATTCCGCAGGATCAGTATCAGCTAGACCGGGTGGGTTTGCTGCAGCGGTATCGCGCGAAATTCGCGCTGCAGGATGTGGTGGATGACGCATGGAGATTCCAGGGCGACAACTATATAGACAAGCTGTACCAGGAGACATCGCAATACGTCTCCGAACAAATTACCCGCTCGCAGTTACTGGATGACGGGCTGCTCCATAACGGCATGATGCAGGCCTGGTCGAATCTGAATCTTCAAAACGGCCCTCGCCGGCACCAGGCCACGACCAACAATCTGTTCGCGCCGCGCGATCCAGAGCTGCGCAAACAATTGCAGCAGGTGTTCGATGAATGGAAAGGATCGGAATCCTCGCCGCTCTGCAACATCAGCGATTCCGTCGACGATTCCGTGCTGTCATTCATGCGCGTCATCGGGCGCTTCGGTCTGGCCGACATTCATGAAGTCCAGTTGATGCGGCAGGCATACGAGGCCAAGCGAAAAGATCCGGTAGAAAAAATGTTCCTCGACCTTCCGACCCACAAGCGGCGCAGCATTGCCGGAGATGACGAGACCGAGGAGCAGTGCAAATGGTTTGGACTGGCGACTATCCTTGGCCTGCTGCGCGACTTCGGGCAAGACCTGGAATTCAACGGGAAGCCGCTGCGGACGCAGATTGCCGATCCCGTGGAACGCCACCTGCATGCTCGCATGCGAATGGTGGATCCAGACTTTCAGGAAATCATCGAGAGAAAGCGCGACAAGATGATCTTAGAACTGGGAGGCAACCAGGGCTGGGCACAATTCATTCACGACCAGGTCGAACGCTTCTACCCGCGCAATGAATATCGCGATCTTGGCGAGTACGAACGGCAGTTATCCGAAGTGCGTGTGGAAATGATGTCCTACCTACGGTCTCTTGGCGTTCCGCAATTTATGCGGGCTGGAGAATAAATTGATCCTACAGCCTACATTAGTCTTGCTCTGCGGTTCCGGAGCGGAGCAACTGAAAGAACAGGTCGTCCGCTGGATCAGCGAGGACGAACGCCGCGCCTTTTACTTCGCGCACATCAACGAGGCGGAGGAGATGCAGCACACCATTCCCGTCGCCGTTCACGAGCTGCGCTCCGCGAAGCTGCTTTCTGAATTGATCCGCGGCGGTTATGTACCGAAAAATTACCGACTTCAGGAATTCCGCACCTTGATCGTGTGCCTATCGGAGGACCAGGATTGGATCCGCACCGCGCGACGCCAGCTGGAAGTCTCGCTTGAGGCAACGCCGTTTCTGAACCGCATTTTCTGGGTCGTGCTGTTGGAGCAACAGAAAATTGAGAACCTGCAGGAGACGCAGCAAAAACTCTTTGCGGACTTTGGCGGCAATGAGTCGGTCACACTGTTCCACGTACTTCCCTTCTGGCGCGGCAGCAATCTTGAACCCGAAGATACTACCGCAATTCTGGAACGGCTGACGGTTCTTCTGCTCAAGTCGGACACGGAAGCGTCGTTGCCTATGATTTCTGAGATCGCCAGGAACAAGAGCGCTTGGGCCATCGGCATTGAGGCGTACCGCTTAAAGGGACATTCTGAGGCGGGAAAGTGCGCGCTGTTCCTAGCCGCGCGGGAACTGATTGCCCAGTGTTTTACTGGCCAACCCCTCAGCGGCCCCACGCTTGCCAATCTTGTGCGGGAAAAAATTCCAGACTTCGACCGGCAGGCGGATCTAGATCCTTTTTCGCCCGAAGGCATGGAAATGGTGGGACGCTATGTTCGAGACTATGTTCCTGAATTGTTGGACGCGCTCGCTTCCCACAGTCCGGACGTGGAAAGTTGGCTCGACTGCCTGAAATATTTAAAACGCGAAACTGCCAAGCCCAAGCGACTTGGATTGGCGGCGCCCGGAGGCTCAAGTCCAGACGGAAAGCCAAAGCCGGCTTACTCCGGACTGAGTGTCCTGCTGATGACAGTTTCTGCCGCCGCCTGCTATCTGCTGTTCAAGCCCGCGGCAGAGCCTGCGGAGCAGATGCATCTGGCGCTGACCGGATCGGCGAAGGCGAAGCAGGATCTGCCGCATCACCCAATTTTTGCTGCCGCCCTGGAACGAATTCTGGTCGATATCCAACCGCTTCGTTATCCAGAGTTGCTGCAGGATGCGTTGCCGGCTCCTGAAGTGGAGACGGCGATTCCAACAGACAGCGTCGAAACGGCCAGGGTGGACCGCACCCTGATCGATGCTGCGCGCGACCTGCTGTTGCAGCGGACCTTTGCGTTGCCTTCTCTTTTGTCCTTTCAATTTCTAACTGGAGAAATGGCGCCCGCTTCTGCCATGACCAAAGTGCTTTCCGCACAGCAGGAAATGGAAAGGAAGTTGGAGGGCGTGTTGATCGATCAATGGTTGGCCAAGGTGCGAGAGGCGAGGCGCAGCGACGGGGTAGACGGACACAGCGATTGGCTCGACTACATGTTTGCCTCTCCCATTCCGAATCCGGTGCACATGGAGTGCGAAGTTGCCGACCATCAAAACCAGCCGCAGCAACCGGGATGGTTTCCGCAAAACTGGCTGCACTACGTGCATGCCGTTGGCATTCGTTAAAGGAGTTTTCGACGTTCAGCTGGCCTTCAGCAGGACCAGGGTGACGTCATCATGCTGCGGCGCGTCGCCGACAAATCGATCCAGATCGCGCATGATCGTGTCTAACAACAGCGCCGGCGTCAACTCCGCATTTGCGTACAAGATATTTAGCAGGCGCGCTTCGCCATATTCTTCCCCAGCCTCATTTTCCGCCTCGGTCGCGGCGTGCAGGACTGAGTTTTTCAATGATGGCCCAGAAAAACTGGATCCCCAGTTCAGAAAATGTTTCCCTTTTCCGCTACCAGGCGTTCGGCTGGAATCCACGTCGTGCGAATAAAGACGATAACTGGATCGAGCTTCGACACGGAACTGATTCCAGAGCTGCGTGAGTTCCATGCCATCGGTGACTCGTCGCCAGAATCTTTCGATGCGACTCCTGATGGAATGGGCTCGCATTGTCTGTTTTGGGCGCACCCGTCGACAGGGCCACGCAGGCTGACGGCGATGCTTAGAGGCATGTGGGGATTATAGGTGAGCGCGAAAGCGCGACGAACTGCGAGTCAGCAGATCGCTCGGACGTCACTGCATCTGCATCCCCGGCATCGCGGAGTGATCCATATTGTCGTCCCCGTGGCCATCGTTAATCGACCATATTTTCTTCGGATCTTTCTCGTAAGGATAGACGTGGACCATCCATCCAAAGACGTGCGGATAGAAAATCCCGCCGGCGGCGTCGCATGCCGCTTCCGAGGTGATGGAGCCGCGCAGACCAAACTTGGCATCAGGCCCCAGGTAGGCAGCTTTCTCCGGACGTGGTGCTTTGCAGAAATTTATATGCTGGTGCCATCGAGCGATGCTCAACGGAATCCTGTCATTCAACTCATCGTCGGTGGCGTCGACTCGATCGGTATACATCACCCCAACCAGCTTGTAGCCGCCGCCGGGCGTTTTTGTATACAGCAATGAGGTGGGAAATGCAGGGTTGAATTGCCATCGCGCCGCGATCGCATAATCGCGCCTGGAAAAATGATAGATGACTTGCGGAACGTTGGGCAGGAAAATCTGATAGCCGGCGGCGAGAGCCTTGTGATAGTCGCGGTAGGGTTCCATTGCCTGTTTGGCTGCTGCCACCACCGCGTTGGCTTTCTGTCGGTCGCCGGGCTGCCTTGGCCGCAGCGACGTGAGATACATGTGGCCAGCCATGTGGCTCACATCGCCGCTGGACATGCTGCTGCCCGTGTCGCCTTCAGGCCCGATTGGCGGCCCTGCCTGTGCATCTGCGGAGGCGGCCCCATAGGCCAATCCAATGGCGAGACAGAGGGACGCACCAGCACACACACACCTACTGCGAGTATGAACTGACGACAGACCCTGCGATACCATGCTTTGACCTCGCTTGCGGTTACGCGGACATCCTCACTCGGACCCGTGCCCGACCGGAGCCAACCGCGACTTTGATCCTATTGACGCGCGAATCTGCTTGAAGTTGCGGAAGCGGTCCGAAATCGTTCTCCCAATCGCGAACCGAAGGCGAATCCCCATCAATCCTCATCTCCTGCTTGCGGCATGTCGGTGGGTTTGCGGTCGAGATTGATGGCTGGCCGATGACCGTTCCGGATCCGCTGATTCATCTCCGGCAACTGCGTCTGCTTGAATTGGTCCCATGCAGGAAGTACCTCCTTGCCTTCCATCTGCACGTGCGCCGCCGCAGCCAGCAATGCAGCCGTGGGATTCGCATCCGCTTGTTCCAACTCGCCGTAGAGAAGTGTTGCCTCCGCCGTCACATCATCGATGCCTGGCAAGCGGTCCGCACCGGGAGCCACATTCGATCCCGTGCCGTCGAGGATTGTCTTCAGCGCGGCATTCGAGGTCACGAGTTGTTGGCTGAGGGATGGGTCCTGCACCGCGGCAACCTGCTCCATGACCGAATGCGCCTGCATATCGGCCTTCGCAAGCTCATCCAGCGACGCAGCCATTGTCATCTGCGCCGTGTGCAGGGCTTCCAATTGCACCTGCGACAGATGAACCCGTGGATCCATCTTTACAGGCAGCGGCGCGGTCTCGCCTTTTCCATCCACGGTCAAACGCACTGTATACGTCCCCGGCACAACGAGCGGCCCTTGCGGCACCGCCGGGGTGCGATGCGGCACCGCTGCGATTGGATAGGAATAACTGGTCGCCGTGGGAGCGGTCGAACGAAGATCCCAGACCCAACGATGCATTCCACGGATGGTGGGCAATGGACCGTGCATTTTTGGCCAATATGCGGGAATCAATCCCGTGCGCAATTCTTCCGGCGTTGGAACAATTGGATCGTCGCTGCTGTATTTTCGTAGAACACGTCCGCTACCATCCAAAATTTCGAGAATCACCGTGTGGGCTGTCTGCGCCAGGTTGTAGTCGAGAATCGCACCGTCGGGCGGGTTCTCCCCGGTAGGTTCATCCGCAGGCAAAGGTGTGTCTGTATTGGTGTCACGACGCACACGCCATGCTTGCGCGGGCGGCAACAGCATCGACTCAACTTTGCCCGCATTGGCTGCGAGCTGCCGCAGCGGACTCACATCATCCAGGATCCAGAAAGAGCGGCCGTGGGTCGCGACGATCAGATCGTCATCCTTCACCAGCAAGTCGCGCATAGAGGTGTGCGGCAGGTTGGAATTCAACCGCCGCCAATGATCGCCATCATCGAAAGAGACCCACACGGATTTTTCCGTAGCAGCGTACAGCAATCCGGGCTGCACTGAGTCGGCGCGAATCGCATTGACGGGCGCGTCATCGGGAAGACCGGCGCTGATGGAGACCCAGGTTTTGCCGCCATCGTGGGTGCGGTACGCATACGGATGCAAATCATCCACTCGAAAGCGATTCACTGCGACGTAGGCAGAATCATCATCGAAGCGCGAGGCGTCGATCTGCGCGATCTTGCTCCAGGAGGCGACTCCCGGCGGTGTTATCTTCGTCCAGTTCTCGCCACCGTCGCGGGTAATCCACAACAGGCCATCATCGGTCCCGGCCCAGATGGTCTGTGTTGTTTTGTAGGAAGCTGCAACTGAATAAATCACGCCGCGGCGTTCATCCTGCTGCTTCGTGGTGAGCGGCGGCACAGAGGGCGGTTGGCCCGTTTTCTCCTGGCTCAGGTCCGGGCTGATCATCTTCCACGACTGCCCGCCGTCGGTGGTCACGAATAGGTGATTCGCCGCGTAATACAGGGTGTGCGGGTCCACGGGAGAAAACTCAATTGGCTCCGTTCGGTCAGCGCGAAAACCTTCCTTGTGCATCGGGAGCGGCGTGACATTCTGCACCTGACCGGTCACCATGTCATATCGCGAAACTTCCGTTCGCCCCGCTCCGTATACGATGTCAGGACGCAGTGGATCGGGTGCCGCATACCCGTACTCGATGATGCCTGCCGGATGCCAATCGCGGAACGTGATTTCGCCATCGTTGCCCCGCGTTGATGTACACACGGAACCGCTTTCCTGCTGCCCGGCGCACACCTGGTAAGGAAAGCTGTTCGTAGCAGCGACATGATAAAGCTGCGCCGTGGGCTGGTTGTACCAGGAGCCCCAGCTGTCACCCCCATTTACAGTGACAATCGCGCCCTGATCACTCACTAGCAATAATATTTTTGGGTTGCGCGGATTAATCCACATGTTCTGATAATCGTCGCCGCCCGGCGCCCCACGCAGACTGGTCCAGGTTTTGCCGCCATCCTCTGAGCGGACGGTAACGATGCTGGTGCTATACACTACGTCCGGATTTTGAGGATTGACAACGGGCACCGGCAGATCGCCTCCTCCGATCTTCATCGCTGGACGCGGATCGTCGGTAATCTTCAGCCAGTTCGTTCCGCCGTCGTCGGAACGGTATACGCCCAATCCTTTATCTGTGGCGTAACCGCTGCCTTCTTCCTTGGTCGACGCTGTGGCATACAGCCGCTGAGGATTGCTCGCTGCAATGGCGACGTTGATCTGTACCAAATCCTTCGGCAGACCATTTGTCAGTTGCTTCCAGGTAGTCCCACCATCCGTCGACTTGAACAGACCGCCATTCGTCGTCGCGTACTCGTTGTCATCTTCCCATGGGCCCAGTCGTTCATCCCAAAGCGATGCATACACGACCTGCGGATTTTTCGGATCGATCACGACGTCCGAGCCGCCGGTATTTTCATCCTTGTACAGGACCTTCTCCCAGGTCTTGCCGCCATCGGTTGACCGGAAGATTCCGCGCTCCACGTTGGGTCCGTAAGGATGGCCGAGCACCGCAGCAAACAGCCTGTTCGCGTTGCCCGGATCGACGGCGATCGCAGGAATTTGCTGGCCATCGCGCAGACCAAGATGCGCCCAGGTTTTTCCTGCATCGGCAGACCGATAGATCCCATCCCCGACAGAAAGGTCGGGCCGGTGCAAGCCTTCGCCGCTGGCCACATACACCACATGGCTATCGGAGGGCGCCACAGCAATCGCGCCAATCGACTGCGTATCCTGATCGTCGAAGATAGGATTCCAGGTGCGTCCATAGTCGGTTGATTTCCAAACACCGCCATCGACCTGGCCCACATAGAAAACATTCGGCTGATCCGGGACGCCTACGGCGGCACGCGTGCGACCTCCGCGAAACGGGCCAATCATTCGCCAATGCATGTCCGGCATGGAGCTGTTGTGTTTCGCGGCTGAACAAGCGGTACCGGGAACCAGCAAGCCGGTCGACAGCAAGACGGCTAACAGATAGCGAGAGGCAAAATGTTTTTGTATCATTTCCATCCCTTCAGTGTGTCGCGTGAATCTCAGCGGAAACTGCAATCGTCGCAGCGGCGCGCAAACCAGGCTTGATTGCATACGCGCCCAAAATTTGGGATGGCAGCTTTCAATCCGTCAGAATAGCCGATGGGACCCTTCCGTGTTGCAACCACTTCAGATTTTCTGCCATCCGGTTCGATTTTGGCTGCACTTTTTCGTTCCCGCTTGATCGTCTAGCCCATTGACCGTGACAATCTTAGGAGTGATGAACATCTCCCGTTGTGTCTCGCGCTTCCTTGCCCCACTTCTCTCCGCCCTGACCATTGCACCGCTCGTCGCGGCGCAGTCGTTGCCTCCAGCTCTCTTCAGCGGGTTGCAGTGGAGACTCATCGGTCCCTTTCGCGCGGGTCGGGTTGTTGCTGTAAGCGGCGTCCCAGGAAGCCATCGAGAATTCTTCTTTGGTGGCGTGGATGGAGGTATGTGGAAAACGACCGATGCCGGGACGGTATGGCAACCAGTCTTCGACCACGCCCCCGTCGCCTCCATCGGCTCGCTGGCGGTCGCGGATTCGGATCCGAATGTGATGTATGCCGGTACCGGCGAATCTGACATTCGCTCTGACCTTGCATCGGGCGATGGCGTCTACCGCAGCGAGGACGGGGGATCGACATGGAAGCATATCGGACTCACAGATTCGCAACAGATCAGTCGCATCCTGGTTGATCCGAACGACGCCAACACCGTCTACGTCGGCGTCCTCGGCCATGCCTACGGACCGAGCGACGAGCGCGGCGTCTACAAATCGACTGACGCGGGTCAACATTGGCAGCGGGTGCTCGACAAGGGGCCCGCTGTCGGCATCGCTGATATTGCCATGGCACGCTCCAAGCCAGACGTCCTGTTCGCAGCCACCTGGAACGCCCATCGTCCGCCGTGGAGCACCTATCCCCCGATTGAGGGACCCGGTAATGCTCTTTATCGCACGAGCGATGGCGGCGCAACCTGGACGCAAATGACAGGTCACGGCTTACCGACTGGATCCTGGGGGCGGACTGGAATCGCCGTGAGCGCGGACGGCAATCGCGTGTATGCAACCATCGTTTGTCCCGGACACTCGGGCCTCTATCGGTCGGACGATGGCGGCGATACCTGGACACTGGTGAACACCGACGATCGCCTAACCGGCCGCGCCTGGTATTTTAGCTCGCTAGCCATTGATCCGAGCAACTCGGACGTTCTGTACATTCCCAACGTCGCGCTATATCGGACGAACGACGGAGGCAAGACGATCGAGATTGTGCGCGGGGCACCAGGCGGCGACGATTATCACCAGGTCTGGGTCGATCCCAAGAATTCCGATGACCTGATGCTCGGCGTCGATCAAGGCGCGTCGGTGAGCCTGGATCGCGGCAAAACGTGGACCACCTGGTACAACCAGCCGACCGCACAGATGTATCACGTCACTACAGATGACAAGTTTCCCTACTACGTGTACGGCGCGCAGCAAGACAGCGGCTCCATCGCCATCGCAAGTCGCAGCGACCACGGACACATCGACACTCGTGATTGGTTTCTGCCCGGCGGCAGTGAGAGCGGCTATCTCGCAATCGATCCGAGGGATGAAAATATCATCTACGCGACCGATACTTATGGCGATGTGGAGCGGTTCGACCGGAGAACCTCGTTCGGCCAAACCATCACGCCGTGGCCGCTCGGCGGTTTTTACAAAGCTGCCAACACGAGGAAGTATCGCGATCCCTGGACGGCGGTACTCGTCTTCTCGCCAGCGGACAAGCGTTCGCTCTACCTGGGGACGCAATATGTCATGAAAACCGTTAATGGTGGCCTGCACTGGCAACAAATCAGCCCTGATTTAAGCGGAGCTGTGGAAGGTTCGAGCGACACTGGCGAATTGGCCGCAGAGAATGCCGAGCAGCGCGGCTATGGTGTTGTGTTTACCATTGCACCGTCGCCGTTGAAGGCTGACGAAATCTGGGCTGGCAGCGATACCGGGCGGATTCACTTGACGACCGATGGCGGGAAAACCTGGAGCGATGTCACACCGCCGAACCTATCTCCGTGGAGCAAGATCTCGCTGATTGAAGCCTCTCATTTCGATCCTGCAGCGGCCTATGCTGCGGTCGACCGGCACCGCCTGGGCGATCGCAAGCCATATCTCTACATCACCCGTAACTATGGAAAAAGCTGGAAGTTGTCGGTCGATGGAATCGCGCCGACACATTTTCTGCGGGCGGTTCGAGAAGATCCGAAACAGCGAAACCTGTTGTTTGCCGGCACGGAGTTCGGTATCTACGTCTCTTTCGATGCCGGTGAGCGTTGGCAGTCGCTGCAACAAAACCTGCCGGGGACTTCCGTGCGCGATATGACAATCCACGACAGCGATCTGATCGTCGCGACCCACGGCCGATCCTTCTGGATTCTGGATGACATTGCGCCGCTGCGTCAGACTGCCGAGGTCAACACGACCGAGCCATATTTATATGCGCCGCCAATGACGGTGCGCGTGGACAATGATGCTTTCCTGGGAACACCTTTGCCACCGGAGGAGCCGCAGGCGAACAATCCGCCCGATGGCGCGATTGTTGATTATTACATCGGCATGTCGCCGCGACGACCCAGCAAAGTCACATTGCAGGTTCTGGATGAGAGGCGTCGCGTCCTGCGCCACTTCTCCAGCGCCGACAAACGGACAATCCAGCGGCCGGCGCTGCCAATTGCCGAGCGATGGTTTCCTGTGCCGCAAACCCTAAAGACCAGTCCCGGCGAGCATCGATTTATTTGGGATCTTTCTTCTGGCGGTTCAGGCACAGACGTGGAAGGCCAGGATATCGATGCCGCCAGTATTCCGCCAGGACCCCGCGTACCGCCCGGGACTTATACACTTCGTCTGATTGTCGATGGAACCTCGATGGAGCGCACGATGCAGGTCACCATGGACCCGCGGAGCACAGCCACGACTCAGGTACTCAATCAGCAATTCGCGCTTGCCGGATCGATTTATCGCGAGACGCTCGCCAGCCGAAAAGCAATGGCGGAACTGGAGAGTATCGAAACTCAATTGAATAAGTTGAAGTCGAAAAACAACAATGCTCCGGACCTGGAGCGAGAATTGCGGGATGCCCTTACAAAACTTGAATTCATAAAAAATGGCGCGGATGAGAATTCCAATGGGCCGGAGAAACAAGTCGGACTGGCCGATGCGAACACGGGTCTCGGCGTCGCATTGCGGGTCGTGGAAAGCGGTGACCGGCCGGCACCAGCGCAGGCGATCGTCATTTTCGATCAGATGAAGAGCGCAGCGAACACTCAGATCGGGGCTTGGCAGCAATTCAAAGCGAGTGACCTGGCGAGATTGAACGCGGCCTTGCAACGGGCACATCAACCTCAATTGCAAATCGCTGCCATCGAAGAGAACGTGCATTACGCCATGACACGATAAGTCTTGCGTAAGAGGACGCGCGCAACGGAAGTGGTGCCCGCTCCCGAACTATATGGGCATACTTGTCGTTGAACGTGTTGTGAGTGGCAGCGTACCCTAAAGGCTGAGGAATTCGAGGCCGTCTATGGAAACCGCCACACCGCGCCAGCACGCGTCCACTGGGCCCGCTGGGCCGCAATTGCCAGAGCCGAGTTACGCCGAGCGGGTCCGTACGCTGCTGTCCGTCACTTCGATTGCCACCCTCTCAACGCTGTCCCGCAAACATGTGGGATTTCCTTTCGGCTCGCTGATGCCCTACGCGCTCGATGCTGCCGGACGGCCAATTTTCCTAATCAGCAATATGGCGATGCATACACAAAATTTGAAAGCCGATGCCCGTGCCAGCTTATTTGTGGAACAAACGGGTGCGGATGGCGACCCGTTAGGCGCCGCGCGAGCCACGCTGATGGGGAACGTCGAACCCGTACCGCAAGAAGACATCGCCAGCGCACGAGAACAATATCTGGCGCGCCACCCGAATAGCCGCTACTGGGTCGATTTTGCCGACTTCAATTTCTTTCGGCTGCAATCGGTCGACGTCTATTACGTTGGCGGCTTCGGCGTCATGGGTTGGGTCGAGGCCGCCGAGTACGAGCATGCCTCGCCCGATCCTTTGGCGGAAGCGTCGGCAGGCATCCTGAGTCACATGAATGCCGATCACGTGGACTCCATGATTTTGCTAGCGCGGACCCACGCGAGGATGGAAGCGTCAGAAGCGACCATGACCTCAGTAGATCGACTGGGATTCTCTCTGCGGCTCAAGACCGCGGACGGCATGAAGGGCACGCGCATCAACTTTCCACGGCAGGTCGCGACCCCGCTGGAAACACGCGAGGTTCTCGTTGAAATGGTTCGTCAGGCGGGAAAATCTCCGCATGCTTGAGCCCGATCACGTCGATCGTTTCGGCGTTCCGTCGAAAGTCTCAGAAGGTGACTGTCGTTTATGCTGACGTTATACGTCGGTCGCGTCGAAGCAAGAACTTTCGAGCGAATCGGCCCACCCGTTGTAAATCTGCCGGATCGATAAACAGCACATATGCGGTGAGCACGTCCCACTCAAACATTGGGATGTTGAGTGAATACTCAATCGACAAATGAAACAGCAACCCAAGCAACAGCAGTGGGTATCGGAATGGCCGAAACCAGATCAACACGCCGAGACTGAACTCAAGAACCAGGGTGTACCAGGTTACCAGTTTCAAAATCCAAAGCTGGCGCGTCCAACAGGGCAACGGAAAACGCTGTATGGCATGAATGTGGAATACATAAAACAGCGCGGTTCCATTCAACCAGGGCGCGCCCTTAATCTTCCATAAAAACGAAGCAAAATACAGCAGCGCAAGTTCAAACTGGATCATGCGCTGCGCCCACGGAGCGCGTGGCCTAATTTCGGCGCCCTCCAACTCCCTGCGAACGCGTATCAGTCGATCGATCGACAACGCGGCTCCCGCGGGTGCAAACATCAGAAAAAATCCAGCCACTCGCAGAAACACGTCGCCGCCATGGAGGATATAAAGATTCCTTTGTTGGATGGAAGTGAGGCAGGCAAACACGACGATGCTGCTCAGGCGAGTCCAGAATCCGATTGTAAGCAAGACTGCGAAGCCCAGGAATATCCAGAAAAATGCTGCGATCAACGCATCATTCTGGGGCATCACCGTAAACAAGTTCAGTCGGACACCCGGCTCGACGCTTGTCATGGTCTGGAGTGTCACCCAGCTATGAACTCCATACCAACCCAACCATTCCGAATGCAGCAGGAACAGGGTCATCGTGACGCAAGTTCCATACAAGATTCGTAATACCGCTATCGGCGTGGGAGACTGAGGCGCGAAGAAGAACCGCTCCCATGCCTCGCGCAATCGCGAAAGGGTCATCGAAGATCCTCGCCGCTGACATAGTATTCATAAAAAAATTCCGGCTTAGGTACAGGCTCTTGCGCCGACGTCAGACCGTACTTGATTGGTGCCTGAAATTTCATCAGGATCACCATCCGCGGCGGATCCGTCGGGCTATCCAGGAGTCTGGCGACGTGTCTCGCCACGTCCGGCCATAGCGCGGCGTATCGTGAGTCGCACAGAACTTCCGCAAATTTCCGATATCGCTCTTCGCGGTATCTTTTGTCATAACTGAGTTGCTCCATCCGCGGAAAATTGAACACGCGCATGCGGTGATCCTGCGTAACGGCAACCGCTTGAATAAAGGAGTTGACTGGCCTCGGATTCGGCGCGAAGAAATCCCACGACTGAAACAAGCCGGTCCACAGCAGGTATGGTCGAACAATCTCTTTGATTTGCGGTATAGGCGCAACGTTCAAAGGGATCGCCCAGCTCAGAATCGCGAGCATGTTGAAGAGAATAAAAATGCTGATCGCGCCTTGCAGAAAACCGGGGTTCTCCGCATTCGCGGGCTGCGATGGATGAACAGCTTGTGACTGCGGATGATTCGCTTCCCTGGAGGCGCCTTCCCTGCCGGGCAGATTTTCGCTGGTTGCATTCATGCCTTCTTCCAGTCTCGCCCAGGGGTTATTCGTTGACCAGACCCAAGGTGGGTACCATCAATATTTCACGTCTAAAGAATCCGCCGAATTCGTCCAACAAAAGAGCGAGCATCGGCGAGTAGCGCCGACGGGCTGCTGGCAGCATGGCCTATCACATCACTTCTTTTATTCTCGCTGGAAGAATTTCTATGGTGAGCGATTTGGAATCACGGGAGGGGTGGAAAGAGTTTCGAGCCACGCGCTAAACTCGCACAAGTAGCGGCACCTTTGCCAGCGAAGCCACGTCACGGCCATTGACAACCACTCGCGATCCGCGACCATTGAATTGGTACACGGTCTTCGTTCCCGACCCGACGACCGTAAGCCGGCCATCGCCCTTGTATTGAAACAGCCTGGCACCGTACATGGCGCGATCCACCCGCACCGTACCAGGATGGCTCTGGGGCTCCTGGGTCAGTATTCTTCTTCCATTTCCACAACAGGACATGTCGACGTCTCCTCTCGAATCGGTTCTTCATAGAACCATGCGCCTTCAGTTTCCTCAGCGGTGAGACGGTTGGCCAGGATTGCCGCTCCGGAAAGCGCCAGCCACAAGGTCACTCGGTCCTGCCATTGAGATCCCAGCATCATCGCAAATGGAGCGGACACCCACAGGCTGAGGCAATAGAAGCAGTCGGCCGCGCCCGAGAGCGACATTCTCCGCAGCCAGTTTCGGGAGCGGGCAAATATTCTTAGCGGACCGTCTTCGGCATGCAACAGATGGGTCAGCCTCCACACCGCGAGTATGGCAAGCACAATTCGTAATGTCGTCATACATACCTCATCGCTTCCCAGTCCGGTGGTTGCCGAACCGGGAAGCAGGTTAGAGACGATCGGCTACAACGACGTTTGCAGGCAGAACCCGACCGAAGCAGGTGCATAGTTGTGCGAGCCCGGAGAGCTGTTGACGATGCTGCGGTCCCACACGTTCAACTGCACCACGTAGCCGCATTTTGGCAACGACGCCGTGGTCAGTGTCCATGGGTTGCCCACCGAAGGCAGCGGCGCCGTCGGTACAATTCCACTGGCAGGCGTCAGCGGTCCTGAGTATGGCTCAGAGCCCATGCTGAACGACCCAAAGTTAAGGTCGTACGCGACATAATGGCCGTTCAATGGAGTCCCGATCACAAACTGGCTGCAATCCAGGTTGTTGTCCAGGTGCACAGCGGCCTGGGGCGCGGTGTTGTCGAGCTGCAGCAAGTGGACATCCGGCAGAGAGCCCAACACGGGATTGTCCGCCATGTCAGCAATCTGCAGCGTGATCTGCCACAGCTCATCGCCGCTCGTGTCCCACTCGCCCAACAATGAATCGATATTCAGGGTGGGATCCATGTAGGTGAAATATCCATTCACATCCGGCCCGCTGGTGTAGGTTGTCCCATCCCAACGCGTCAGCTGCAACGGCGTTGTCAGCGTGATCGGAGAGCCTCCGCCAGTGTTTTGTACCGTCAGCTTGTACTTGTACCCCACGAACAATTCACCTTGTACAGACACTCTGCCGCCGAACGGGCACGCGCGCCCATAGGCATCCGCCGCCGTGTTGGTCAGCGCAAAGACTGCGCTGGGGGTCGTCTGACCCGTCGTGCTGTCGATCATGCTGGTCGGAATTCCACCCAGGATGCTGATCGTCGGCGTCAGGTAATTGGGCTGCGAGCCTGGCTGAATTTGCACATGCGTATCCAGCAGGTTGCCCCAACTCGTCAGCGCATTCGGATCCGAGGTGGAGGGCAAGGCCGCCCAGGAAAGCACAGCGCGCACGCGACCAATCTTGGGGGTGTTGCAAGGATTGCGATGATTGCTGAGGTTGACCGGCAGCACCGCGGAGTACACGAGGCCGCCGGCAGGAATGCTGGCAATATCGTGGACTTGCACACCTACGGTTCCCTGGTAGGTGTATTCGCAGGTATTGTCCCAGTCCGCCCAAAAGGCTATATATTCGGTGCTTCCACCGGTACACAGTCCGCCACCATATCCGGAGGGCCGTTTAATCACAAAGGTTGCAACCAGCCGTTCCAGGCCGTAGCCTCCTTCAAGCCCGAGACATTCGAGTTGCTCGAAGGTTACATCCGCGTCGACCTCGGCCAAACTAGTCAGCGCCGATTGCCAGTCTAGTCCGGCGCTTTTCCAATCCGCGATGTTGAGCTCAATCGCTTTGGGATCCGCTGCCTTGGCGTTCACTGCCTGGTGGAGTTGCGAAAAACCAAAGCGGTGGGACGGCACTGGGCTACTGGCCGCGGTCGCCTTCTTCTCAGACTGCGAGTGATACAACTTCGCCAGCTGCGCCACGGATAACGGGCCGGGATCCGGCAGCGGAATGGGAATCTGCAGCGCCTGTTCCAGTTCTTGCGGCGGCAGAACCTGTTTCACGTTCTCGTTAATGGTGGCTGCAATTTCCTTCAGAAAAATCGGACGGGGCCGTATCTGGATTTGTGCGTCCAGAGTGTTGCCCCATACCGGTGTGTAGGATGGATTGCCGGGCGTCGGAATCGCGTTCCAGGACAGAATCGCGCGCACTTTCGGCAGAACTGGAAAGATGCACCAATTCGACTTCGGCGACAATTGCACGGAGGCGGCATAGCTCAGCGGCTTTTCAGCATCCTTGTGGCAGTCGGTCTGCTCCGGAATATCGTGCACGTTGATCGCGGACAAGCCCGCGTCTTCCCACCCTGAACCATAGTCAACAAAAAATCGAACGTACTCGAATGATCCATTTTGGCAGAGCGAGCCGTTGTATCCAGTGGATTGATTCACCTGGACCACCGCTTCCAGAATATTGGTCGCGGGGTTGAATCCCAGGCAGGTCAAGTGTTCGTAAAACTCATCATTCGCAATTGAAACGACGGGTTTAAACTCACTGTCTTTCAGGTTGCCGAAATAATTTGGGTTGCTGGCCACCAGACCGGAAAAGTTGAGCCTGTTGGTCTTCACCGCTTCGAGTGCCGCTGACTCATTGCTCGTAATTTTTGCCATGATTTCCTCCATGCAGAATTTGGCCGCGCTCGCGGTGAATGCAACGACCTAGACTCGCATACGCCAAGCGCGCGGTCGCCGCATTTCCATTGCCACCGGGTCGAGATTCGAATCGAACGAATTTCCAGCAGAACCCTGTCCATAACGATGGTGCGAAAACAACCTTGCGCGTTTCATTCCCGCGAGAATAATTCGCTGTGTAAGTCTCGTTGAAACAGGGGAAGAATTTTTAGCGAAGTTGCGGTGACTTCGGGAGTGTTGTGGAAAGTTGAAATTATTGCTACAAAGCCGGAATTGGAAGTGCGGAAAGCATGGAAGACACCCTCCGTCCGCGCCATTGCCACAAAGCGTTGGCTGCCGACGGGGGAGTTTTTAGCCGCCCGCGTAGAGCTGAAAGGCGGCCCAATACAAGGGCTTGCGATATACCGATTGAGAATGGATCAGCGACAGCTTTGCGGTTCTGAGCGCGGCATCGGGTGGTTGGCCCGTTTGGATTTCGCTGTAGAGCCGATCCATCAGCAATGGCGTTGCGGCGTCACTGGCTTCCCACAAAGCACCGATCGCGTTATGCGCTCCCGCTCGCAGAAATGCCCAGGACAGCCCGACAAGTCCTTCTCCCGCGTAAGCGCGAAGGCCGGATCCGTAGCAGGTCGAAATGGTGACCAGCCGTGCGTGAATCGGCTGTCGCACAATGTCTCTTGCATACAGTTTGAAGCTATCCGGATGCCCTCTCGGTGCCGATAGGATCACCGCAGAATCAAGCGGACTCAATCGGCTCGCGGTACCATGAGCAACGAAATGAATGTAGGAAAAATCGCCAGGCTGGCCTGCGGTATACGCCGCCGGCACGGCACTTGCCCGCGTCAGCACCACTTGGCGATCGGGGTCGAAATGCTTTTCGATGCTGTCAATCTCGGCCTCCGCATTCAGCAGCCTTGGATAGTCGCCCCCGTACGAAATTGGATCGCCAATCAACAACATCCCTTTGCCGGCCGCGCCGTCATCCGGCGAATCCAGGCCAGAGATCAACCGGATGGCGTTGGTGTTCGCAATCGTGACGTCTTCGATCCAATAATGGACACCGCCCTCGCCGGGAGCGAGAAGGCTTTCAAAATTTATCTTATCCAGGCTTCCGTCTGAAATTAATACGATCCTCGCTCCCTTGCGCAAACCGGTCGCAGCGGGTGCGACAAGGGCATCGAAAAGATACCTTGCGTCTTCATCGTTCTGGCGGATCGGATCGCTCGATCGAAGGATGGCTCTCTGATAGTTTTTAACGTGCGCGTCGATCTCCGACTGCCCGGGAAGTCGAAAAATGCGAATGTGACGGCCATCGATGGCCCATAAGTAAGATTGGTCCGGACAAAGCGCATAAAACAGGATGGTTGCGTTCAGTTTTCGAGCGACTGCCTGGGCATTTATGGATCGCTGATGAACCATCCCGGAGGCATGGCTGGTGATCCCTAGCCCTTCTTCGAGGGTTTGCGCGCGACCTCTATCCAATAATTGCAATGCATCCTGCGAACGATGCGACTCGATTAGGAACTGCGCATAATCCTTGTAGAGAGAGTCGGCATTTGCGAAGAAAGGGAGCTTCATCTCATCGTCTTTGAGAGAAGAACGTTGCGCTTCAAAGGTAGCCACGGACTTTTTGAACCAGGATTCGGACGCGCGCATATTGTGGACCCGCGCATAGTACTTTGCGATCGCATTCTCGACCTCTTCACGTCGCGACGGCATCGTCACCGGGTCTCGATACACCTGCAACAGCAGGGCGGTGGCGTTAGGACCTGATTTGCTGCGAGCTGCCAGAAGGCCCTGCAGAAATAAAGCATCCACCACTGCGGATTGACTGCCCCAGGCATGTGCCGCCCGGATTGCTTCCAGGCTCTGTCGCTCCGCCAGATCGAATTGCCTGCGTTGAAAAAAAAGAAATCCCAACTCCGTATGGGTCGCCGCGATTAACTCTTTGTCGTTCACAGATTGTGCTGCGCTCAATGCTCGCCGGTAGTTTGCCTCAGCCGATTTCAGATCTCCCAGGCGATAAAAAGACAAGCCGCTGTTGGTGGCCCAGACGATCTGGTCATGGACTGAGCCAAGTTCCCTGGCTTGCTGTTCTGCCTGCTGAAAGTCAAAAAGTGATTTCTCAAAGTCTCCTAGCTTGTAATAGGCCCACCCCGCATTGCCCAGCGCTAACTCCAGGGCCAGCCTTGCGTCGGTCGATCGAGCGATCTGGGAGGCATGTTCAAATCTAGCGAGAGCCTCGTCGTATTCTTCGTAGTGCAACGACACAGTGCCTAGGTTTAATAGGTCGCTCGTCTCCAGGAATCTATCGCCATGCCGCCTGGCAAACTCCAGACTTCTCTGGAATGAATCCGAAGCTGACGCCAGCTGATCGCGGTGGACGGCGATCAGTCCTTGTGTTTGCAGTACCTCTCCCTGTAAGGCGGAATGAGTTTGGCTGGCAAGTTGTTGCGCCGCTCGTAACTCGTGATTGGATAGCGTGGCCTGATTCAGGCGGGTGTGCGCCAAACTTAGAAGCAATTGCCGTTTGATTTCAGTATCGACAGCGGCGAACCGGGTTGGATGATATTCCCTAAGTAATTGCTCCACCTGCGGGCTGTCGCCCTGATAGGTGAGGATCTCCGCATCCAGCAGGCGAAATTTTATGTCCCAATTTCGATTGCGCCCGGAGAACTCCTTGCGGGCTACCTCTGTATCCAGATGAGCGTCGCCCAGTTCGCCACGCAGAAACTCAACATGGATTTTCTGGTAAGTGGCCTCAGGAGAAAGAGGCATGCTGTGCTGGCAGCCGCAAACAGCAAGAGCGGCCAGTAGACCTCCCGCTAGGAAGGAGGCATAGTGCTGCCGTTGATGAAAGTTGAAGACGCGCTGACCTTGCCGTGAACATTGCAGCCTAGCTCG